>CANJMQ010000051.1 GCA_947475225.1 Bradyrhizobiaceae bacterium | reverse complement strand
GAGCACCCCATTGAAGACCCGCCAGGCGCCGCAACATAGAAACGCTCGTTAAGCCAGAAGGCCCCCGATATCGGGGGCCTTCTTGCCTGAGCACGTGCTGCACTTTTACTCCGGAAAACTGCTGCAGATTCACTCCGGCGTTGACACTTGGGAGCAAATCACCAAGGAACATGGGGGGTGAGGGTATTAAAAAAACAGTTCAGGCAGCACCAACCTTGCTAAGCCAAATCGCAAAGCGTCTTAACAGTCCACTTTCGTCTGGGCGGCCCGCGCTAGTATAAAGACCTTCCGGCCTTGTTGGCAGAACGGTCATACCTGCCTTGCCTTGCCACTTGCTGGGGTGATGCCACTGACCACCTTGCCGATAGTTTTCAAACTCACGATTGAGAAGATACTGCTGAGCTAACTCACGCCCATCAATACCTCGAAATCGAACCGGTTGATGGAGCGGCACTGACGTCTCAATGGCATATCTTGAACGAGCCACGCAGTTGTCTCCAAAGCGAAAATTTCTGCCTTACGCATCAGTGAAAACGACGAATCAGCGACTGCTGCAAACTACAGCTTAAGCGTCTCAAATACTCGAAGCTCTAACAAGTCGGATTTTGTGGTGTTCGGGAGATTACGGAGGCCTGTGGATAAGTCTCGGGCATTATGGACGCCCGCTGAACGCGGATTATTTGAGGTCGTCGCCTTTAATGTGTCACTGTTATAATTAGATATAATAGCGCTGGTCAGGTTGGCAGTCCAAAACCAGGGTCTAGGCGCAAACTGGGCAGATCTAGGTAGACATGGTGGCAAGAAACGCGGGAAAGGGCCGAGAGGCTGGAAGCAGGAACAAGCGCACTCTTGCCTTGATGGAGCTCGCCGAGGCAGGCTAGTACCTGTAACTCCCTGCGCCGAACTCCAAACTGCCCGACTTTTCGGTTCCCCTTGCTATGCGTTGATCTTCCAGCCTTCGGCAATCAGGCCTTATTGTCAACGAGGGCTGATGGCGGTTGGAAATCCACTCCACATATCGACTGCTGCTCGTCCTGTATGTCAGTGGGGACAAAATTGCCCGCTTGTGGGGCTTTCTGAGATGATGAAGCGAACGCCCAAATGGAAAACGCGCCCCGCTTCCGAGACGCGCAATCGTGCAGCTCCATAGCAGGGGTTGAGCGGTTGACCTGCCCTAGCCCTTGTTCTTGAGCACGTAGATATATGGACGGGAGACACCGAGCTCTTCGGAAAGAGCCGCTGCGGATTTACCCGACTTGAGACCCCTGACGATTACCTTCTGCAGCTTCGCAACGTCTGCGGAATTCCGGCGTGATGCCTTACGAGCAGGCTTTTTCGCAGCCGGCTTTCGGGCCTTTATCGATTTTACCGCTATGACCTTCTTGGTCTTCTCGCTAGCGGTAACCGCATTCGTCCTTGCCATTCTGCTTGACGTCCTCAGAGGGGACGCAGCTGGGCGGCCGACTGCTTCCCGCTCTTGCGGTCGGTTGTCAGCTCGAAGGACACAGCCTGATTTTCCTGAAGCGTTCGCAGGCCAGCGGTCTCGACTGCGCTTATGTGAACGAACACATCCTTGGCGCCATCGTCAGGTGCAATAAACCCATATCCTTTGGTTTCGTTGAACCACTTCACTTTGCCAGTCGCCACGATTTGTTCTCGCTTTCATAGGTTGCATGGTCGCTGCCGCATTTCAACAGCACTCCAACTCAAGACATTCTTAAGTAGACAAAGTCAATCGAATTTGACCGTGTGGCTGCAGTCTTGTCGAATTTATGACGTCGGCGGATCACATTTGCCTCCTGAAAAACTGGGAATAGCCGCTTGGCGGATCATTGTTCTGGTGGATCGCACGGAGCATCGTCGATCTCTGTAGAACGTCGCCCTCATAACTGCTAGTGCAAGTAAATGAAAAAAGCAGATACCTTCGTAGACCGTAGGCAAGAAGCCGACGCGGCCAAAGCTCGACGAGTGGACAAGTTCAAGACAAATTCGTCCCAGGACAGCGTAGGGGCACTGGCGCGGGCAGCAGTCCGGCAGGCGCAGAGTAAGAATCAGGCCGAGCGTAATGCCACGGAGGCGGAGGCCACTGAAGCGATGCGGCAAGCGGATCTGAAAGCGGCGGCACAAGTCAGGATTGCGGAGGACCAGCAGATTCAGAGAACTGCCGAGGCAGCTGAAGCTTCTCGTAAGGCAAAGCGTGACGCACGTTACGCCAATCGCAAAGCAGAGAAGATTGAGCCCTAGATCGAGCGAAGACCTCTGGTAACGGCCGACCTACGCAAATATCAGCGCCAAATGGCCAACGAGCCTGCAGTGACGCATCTCATCCAGTACGTTGCTTATCTGTTCGGGTAACGCCTCCAATCCAAAAGTCGCTCTGAGATCTCCAATGTGGTGTTTCATCACTTTGTCCATGGGATGCCTCAGGCTTCGAGAAGATCAGAGACAAGTTCGACATTCATGTGAATAGCGGCGATGCAACCCTAGACTGCTCGTATAGGGGCCTCCTGGTCGTGATAGAGTCTTCCCGGAAAGACGCAGGGGCAGGGATGTCATGGCATTCGTCTTCTATGATACTGAAACAACGGGTAGTGAGACCTTCTATGACCAGATTCTACAGTTCGCTGCGATTAAGACCGATGACAGTTTAAACGAAGTCGATCGCTTCGAGATCCGCTGTCGCATTCAGCGTCACATTCTCCCCTCTCCGGGCGCACTCAAGGTTACCGGTATCAGCCTAGAACAACTCTCTGATCCGGTTCTTCCGTCGCATTTCGAAATGGCAGCCTCCATCCACGAGAAGCTTACCGCTTGGTCGCCCGCCATATTCGTTGGCTACAACAGCCTCGAGTTTGATGAGGACACTATACTATTCCCGCTGGAGTCCCTTCGGTAGGTGGGCGCTCTTTGGTTTTTTCTGAGCGGTACTCGGAGATCCGATAGATACCAAGTGGATCTATGGCCCCTCCCCTGCGGCGCCGTGCTTCGGCCAGTATCGGCGAAACATCGGTGATGAAGGCCTGCTTCACGATGCGGTGGCCCAGCATCACGTCGCTGCTATTCTGCGCCGCCTCCAGACGCTCCCGGTCGATCAGCGAGGCCTGCACGAAGGCCCGCTGGATTTCCATCGCCGAGGCCATCAGGCTCTCGATCGGGTCCGTCACATTGTGTGACTGGTCGATCATGTAGGCAGGGGAAAAGCCCTCCACCTTGTGCATCTCCGCGTCGACGAGTTCATTGAATACCAGGAAGAGGCGGAACGGATCAACGGAACCCGAATCAAGGTCGTCGTCTCCATATTTCGAATCATTGAAGTGGAAGCCGGCAAGCTTCCTGGCGCGAATCAGCCGCGCCACGATCTGCTCAATGTTGGTGTTCGGCGCGTGGTGGCCAAGGTCCACGAGACAGCGGGCACGAGGACCCAGTTCAAGGGCTGCCATGAAGCTCGAACCCCAGTCGGAGATCACGGTCGAATAGAAGGCAGGCTCATAGAGCTTGTGCTCAAGAAAGACGAACCAGTCTTTCGGCAGCGCGTCGTAGACGACGCGCAGCGACTCCATATAGCGATCGAAGGCGGCGTTGAGGTTTGACTGGCCGGGAAAGTTGGAGCCGTCGGCGATCCAAACCGTGAGCGCAGTTGACCCAAGCTGCCGTCCGATCTCGATGCATTCCAGATTGTGCTCCACGGCCTGCATGCGCGTACCCTTGTCGGCGTGGGTGAGCGACCCAAATTTGTAGGAGAGCCGCTGGCCGCGCTGGTCCTGGAAGGTGTTGGAATTCACCGCGTCGAAGCCCAGTTCGTGCGATGCCGCTTCCTGGCGCAGTGCGTTGTAGTCCGTCACCTTGTCCCAGGGGAAATGCGGGGAGACGTTGGGCGTTACCCGTGTGAGCTGGTTGATGACCCCGCAGTCCTCCAGCTTGTCGTGGATGTTGCGCGGCTCACCGGGACCAGGGAAGCGCGCAAACCGCGTGCCCCCGGTCCCCACGCCCCAGGTCGGGACCGCCACCGCGTAGGACATCGCCCGTTCGGTCATCGCCTCGATGGAAATGCCGCGCCGCGCCAGTTGCCGGCCGAGTGCATGGTAGTCCTCGGCCAGAGCTTTCTCGTGCTGGGCGTTCTCCGTGGCGATGAAGTCGTCCGAGATGGCGAAGCTCATCGTCTCACCTCGTGAAGGATGCGGCGTTGCCGGCATCAACATTGAGGAAGTTGCCGGTCGACTTGTTGGACAGGTCTGATGCGAAGAAGTAGACGCCTTCCGCGATATCCTCCGGGTAGACCGAGCGCTGCAGCAGCGAGCGCTTGCGATAATGTTCCTCGAGATCATCCTGCGAAATCTTGAGGGAGGCCGCGCGCTGTTCGCGCCATGGACCCTGCCAGATCTTGGAGCCGCGCAGCACGGCATCTGGGTTCACGACGTTGACGCGGATGCCGAACGGCGCACCTTCCAGCGCCATGCAGCGCGCGAGATGCAACTCACCCGCCTTCACGGCGCAGTAGGCGGAGGCACCGGGCGAGGCCGCGACGGCATTCTTCGAGCAGATGAACACCATGGAACCGCCAAGGTTCTGCCGCTTCAGCAGGCGGTAACCTTCGCGCCCGACGAGGAAGTAGCCTGTGCCCATCACCGCCTGGTTCTTGTTCCATAGCTCGAGGGTGGTGTCCTCCACCGGCGCGGCGATGGTGATGCCGGCATTGTTGACGACGATGTCGACGCCGCCGAAAGCCAGCGCGGTTTCGTCCATGGCGCGGATCACGGCCTCTTCCGAGGTCACGTCCATCTTCACGGCCCGCACATTGTCCTTGCCATAGGTCTTGGCGAAGCCACCCGTCACCTCATCGAGCGAGGCCTGGTCGATGTCCGCCAGAACCACGCAGGCGCCCTCCGAGAGAAGCTTCGCGGCGATGGCCGAGCCGATGCCGCCAGCACCCCCGGTGATGAAGCCGACGCGCCCCGCGAGGCTCTTGGGCTTCGGCATGCGTGAAAGCTTGGCCTCCTCGAGCAGCCAGTACTCGATGTTGAAGGCCTCCTGCTCGGGCAGTCCCTTGTAGGCCGAAACGCCCGAGGCGCCGCGCATCACGTTGATGGCGTTGACGTAGAACTCGGCAGCGATGCGGGCGGTGGCCTTGTCCTTGGCGAAGGACAGCATGCCGACGCGCGGCACGAGGTAGATGACCGCATTCGGGTCGCGGATAGCGGGAGAGTTCGCGTGCTTGCAGCGCTCGTAATAGGCCGCGTAGTCGGCCCGGTAGGCCTCGATGAGCTTGTCGAGGGCCGCGCCGTCTGCATCATTCGGCACGATCAGCGGGCGGATCTTGGTGCGCAGGAAATGGTCCGGGCACGAGGTGCCCAGCGGCGCGAGCTGCTCCAGCATATTGGAGTTGACGAATTCCAGAACCTCAGGCGAATCGACGAAGTGGCCGATCTTGCGCTCGTGCTTCGAAATGCGGCCGCGGATTTCCGGCAGCAGGCGCAATGCCACGGCGCGGCGCTCGGCGTCCGACAGGGTCTCGACCTTTGCGCCCATGAAGGCGGGCTTGGCGCTGTTGCGCTCCAGCCAGACGGCAGCCTTGTTGATGATGCGCAGCGTGGTGTCGTAGCTTTCCTTGGCCGTCTTGCTCCAGGTGAACAGGCCGTGGCTGCCGAGGACGACGCCCACATATTGCGGGTTGTTCTTCGCCATCTCGCCGAGCTTGATACCGAGATCAATGCCGGGACGCTGCCAGGGCAGGTAGCCCATCTCGTCACCAAAGATCTCCTTTGTCAGTCTCTCGGAATCTTCCGAAGCAGCAATGGCGATGACGGCATCCGAATGCACGTGGTCGACATGCGGGCAGGGCACATAGCCGTGCAGGCAGGTGTCGATCGAGGGCGCGCGCGGGTTCAGGTCAAAGATGCAGTGGTTCAGCGCGTGAACCATTGCGTCTTCCTGGTCGAGGCTCTTGTAGAGACCCTTGAGCGAGTCGAGCTTGTCCATGTAGAGCGTGGCGAAGCCATCGAGCTTCATCGACCCGATGTCGCCACCGGAGCCCTTGACCCACAGAACTGTTGTGGGCTGGCCGGTCAGCGGGTCCTTCGCCGCGACCTTGGCGGAGGTATTGCCGCCGCCGAAATTGGTGATGCGCAAGTCCGCGCCCAGCAGGTTGGAGCGATAGAGGAGAAGGCCTGGCTCATCCAGCTTGGCGGCCGTGGCGTCATCCCACAGGGAGGGAACGGTGGCGGAATTGCTCATGATGTTCTCGCTTTTGAAAAGAGAGAACGCGCCGGGTGCTGCCCGGCGCGTTCAGGGGTTTGATGATCAGAAGTCGAACTGGCCGATGTTGTCCTTGGTGAAGGTGTAGGGCGCGCCAAGCAGGATTTCCGAGCCGTTGATGACCTGGAGATCGCCCAGCTTGCCGGCCTTGACCGTGGTGGCGCCAGGTTGCAGCGTGCCGTCAGCCACGGAACGAAGCACCATCATCGCGGCGTAGCCGAGGTCGACGGGGTTCCACAGAACCACCGACTTCACGCACTGCTTCTCGACATAGGGCTTCATGGCGTTCGGCGTGGCGAGGCCCACGACGGCGATCTTGCCGCACTTGCCGGCCTGGGTCACGGCTTCAGCCGAGGCAGGCGTCGCCACCGAGGTCATGCCGAAGATACCCTTCAGGTCATCGCCATACTTGTTGATGAGCGTTGTCGCCTGGTTGAAGGACAGGTTGTTGTCCTCCTGGGCTTCCACCGTTTCGAGCCACTTCATCTTCGGGTGGCACTTCTCGGCATAGGCCGCCATTTCGGCGATCCAGCGCGCCTGGTTCGGGGTGGTGAAGGTCGAGGTGACGATGGCCACACCGGCATCCTCGCCCGCTTCCGTCGCCATGTTGTCGACCAGCGCCTTGGCAATGCCGTTGAACTGCGCCTGGTTCACGAACCACTGGCGAGCGTCAGGCGTCGAGTTGGCGTCATAGCCGACCACGTTGATGCCCTTCTCCAGCGCCTTCTTCAGCACCGGTGCGATGGCAACCGGATCATTGGCGGCGAACAGGATGCCGTCAACACCGCTCGTGATGTAGTTGTCGAGGAAGGTGATCTGCTCGTCGATATTGGCCTTGGTCGGGCCATCGGTCTTGGCATCGACATTGCCGAGTTCGGCGGCGGCGTCGGTGATGCCCTTGGAGGTCGCGTTGAAGTAGCCGATGCCGATCAGCTTGGGCACGTCGACGACGGTGATCTTCTTGCCCTTGCGGTCCGGCGGGTTGGTGGGCACGCCGCCATCATAGGGCGCGGCGACCGCTGCGGCGGGTGTCGCGTCGCAAGACAGCGGGTTGGTGGGCAGGTCGTCTCCGCCGGTCCAGGCGGAGGCGGCGAGCGCCGAGCCGCTCATGAGGCCGAGGCCGACGATGGTGGCGAGCGTCAGTTTCTTCATGTCGTTTCTCCCATGTTCGTCTCTACGCTCACAGGCGGGTGAGCCGGAGACTGCGTCCCAAGATCAGCCGCCTCTGTTCCTGTCGAAAAGCGCGCCCACGAGGATCGCGCCGATCAAAACCAATCCGATGACGACAATGGTGCCGTCGCCCTTTACGCCCGAAAGCGCCAGGCCGTTCTTCAGGGCCTGGATCAGGATGAGCCCCAATGCCGTGCCGATGATGGTGCCGCGGCCGCCGAAGATCGATGTGCCGCCCAGCACGACGGCGGTGATCGCGTCGAGCTCCAGGCCCGTGCCCATGTCGGAGCGCGTGGTCGTGACGCGCGACACGAAGATCACCGCGGCGAGTGCGGCGCAGAATCCGGACGCCGTGTAGATCCACAGCTTCGTGGCATCCACGCGGATGCCGGAGAAGCGTGCTGCAACTTCATTTGCGCCGATGGCGTAGGTTGCCCGGCCGAAGGGCGTCAGCCCGAGGATCGCGGCGGCGATCAGGGTCGCGATGCCCATCACCCAGAGCTGGAATGGAACGCCCAGCACCTCGCCCTGGCCGAAGAAGAAGAACCACTCGGGATAGCCCCGCACCGAGCGCGCCTCGCTGATCCCTTCCGCGAGGCCGCGATACAGTGCGAGGGTGGCCAGCGTGGCGATGAGCGGCGGAACACTGAAGCGTGTGATGATGAGGCCGTTCACCCAGCCCGCGAATGTGCCGCACACCATGGCGAGAAGGATGGCGGCGGGCAGCGGCAATCCGACATTGTGCCAGAACACGCCGAGCAGGATGGCGGTGAGACCGAGGATGGAGCCCACCGACAGGTCGATGCCGCCCGTCACGATCACGAAGGTCATGGCAAGCGAGATGAGGCCCACCTCGGCCATCAGCCGACCCTGGTTCAGCAGATTGTCGAGGGTAAAGAACTTGTCGGAGAGCGAGGCGAGCACGATCATCGCGATGACCGTGAGGATCGCCAGGATTGTCTCGTGCCGGAAGAGCTTCGCCACCGTCATTTCGCCCTCCGGCGGCGGGCCATGTCGGCAAGCACGGTGGCGAGGATCATCAGGCCCAGAACGGCGCGCAACCAGTAGGCCGAGACATTGAGGAAGATCAGCGCCGAGCCGATACAGGCAAACAGGATTGCTGCGAGGGTCGAGCCGATCACCGTGCCGGTGCCGCCGAGAATCGAAACGCCGCCGATCACCGAGGCGGTGATGACTGTGAGTTCGAGGTTGGGCGGCACGGTCGACTGGATGACCTGAAGCTGTGTCGCGAACAGAATGCCGGCGATGCCCGCAAACAGGCCGTGCAGCGCGAAGACGCCAATCACCGTGCGTTCGGGGTTGATGCCCGCCGCGCGCGCCGCCTCCATGTTGCCGCCCACCGCATAGATGGAGCGGCCGAAATCGGTGTAGCGCAGGAAGAGGCTGGCGATGATGGTGAGCGCCACCATGAACCACACGGCGGAGGGAATGCCGAAGGGCCGCATCTGGGCGATCATGAATTCCGGCGGCAGGTTGGAGATCCACTCGCCCGCCGTGGCGCTGATGAGGCCGCCCTTGAGGATCGACAGCATGCCCAGCGTGACGACGATCGAGGGAATGCGCGTGTAGGCCACCAGCGTGCCCACACCGGCATTGACGGCGATGGCGAAGAGGATGGGAACCGTCCACGCCACCCAGATCGGATAGCCGCTGACCGCGAGCGTTCCCGCGATGGTGGCGATGACGCCGATGAGCGCACCCACCGAAACGTCGATGTGACCCGCGATGATCACCATGGACATGCCGATTGCGGCAATCGCGATATAGGCATTGCCGGCGAAGATCGAGTTGATGTTGGTGTCGGAGAGGAAGCGGTGGTTGATGGCGCCCACCACCACGAAGAGCGCCACGATGGAGAGCAGCACCACGATCTCCTGGCCGTAGCCCGAGAGGAAACGGTGCAGGTTGGACCGGCCGGGTGAGAGGGCAGCCGCGGTCATGCCGCCTGCTCCTTGTCGTAGCTGCGCGTCATCACTGTGCCCACCGCTTCCGCCGTGGCGTGTTCCTTGTCGAATTCGCCGACGATGCGGCCGCCATTCATGACGAGCACGCGGTCACTCATGCCGAGCACCTCTGGGAGTTCACTCGATATCATGAGGATCGCCATGCCCTCGCCGGCGAGCTTGCGCATCAGCAGATGGATTTCCGCCTTGGCGCCGACGTCGATGCCGCGCGTCGGCTCGTCCATGATCAGGATGCGCGGGTTGGTGGCGAGCCACTTGCCGAGCACCACCTTCTGCTGGTTGCCACCGGAAAGCTGGCGAACTGGCTGCTCGGGCCCCCGGGCGCGGATGCCGAAGCGGCTGATGGCATTCCTCGCCTCGGCTGCCACTTTCGCGGCGTCGACGAAGACGCCGCGTGTCAGGCGCTTCAGATTGGCGAGTGCGATGTTTTCCTCGATGGTCTGCGGACGGATCAGGCCCTGGCTGGCGCGGTCTTCCGGCACATAGGCGATGCCGAGATCGCGGGCAGCTTCGGGAGAGGTGATCGAGACGGGCTTGCCGTCAATCAGGATCTGCCCTTGCGTCGCTGGCGTGATGCCGAAGATGGTGAGGGCCGTTTCGGTGCGCCCGGAGCCCACGAGGCCGGCGAGGCCGAGGATTTCGCCGCGCCGCAGCTTGAAGGCGATGTCACGCACCACGCTGCGATGTGAAACACCGCTGAGTTCGAGAATCACCTCGCCGTCGGTGCCTTGCTTGGGGGGGTAGAGCCGGTCGATCGAGCGGCCGACCATCATGGAGACGAGGCCTGGCTCATCGACCTCCGAGATCGGCCTGGTGGCCACAAGGTGGCCGTCGCGCAGCACGGTGACGCGGTCAGCGAGTGCGAAGATCTCCGGCATGCGGTGGCTGACGTAGACGATGGCCACGCCGCGCCTCCTGAGGCTGCGAACGATGCTCATCAGCCGCTGCACGTCATGCTCGGCCAATGCCGCTGTCGGCTCGTCCATGATCAGCACGCGCGCGTCCTGCGCGAGGGCGCGTGCGATCTCGATGCGCTGGCGGTTTCCGACCGAGAGGTGCAGGACCTTCTGGTCGATGTCGAGGTCGCCGCTGTCGAGCTCGTCGAGCAGTTCCCGGGCGCGGCGGCGCATGGTGGTCCAGTCGATGGTGCCGAGTGAGGTCTTGGGCGTCTGGCCGAGGAAGATATTCTCGGCGACGGTGAGCTCGGGAAACAGCAGCAGTTCCTGGTGCACGGTGGCGATACCGGCGGCATGGGCAACCTTGGGCGAAGGGAAACGGACCACCGCGCCGTTGACAATGATCTGGCCTTCATCGGGCTGGTAGAGGCCTGCCATGATCTTGATCAGGGTGGACTTGCCCGCCCCGTTCTCGCCCATCAGCGCATGCACCTCGCCGGGGCGCATGTCGAAGCTGACGTTGCTGACCACCTTGATGCCGGCGAAGGCCTTGGAGATGGCACGCAATTCGATGGGAAGTGCGGCGCCTGATGCCGTTGCGTCACCAATCTGCTCGGTTCGCATGCGTTCGCTCCCATTCGACCAGCCGCCGCCTGCGGTTCACGGTGGTCCGCAGATCGCGATCGGAGCTGTTTACAGCGCCCAAGCGGTGAGCGATAATAAACATCTGTGAGCAAAAAGCGTCAAGTGAGTTAGTTTGAGAGCTTCAGGTGATTTTTGCAGTGCACAAATGATTGAGTTTGCTCACATGACCCGGAACCTCACATGACCGAAGCCGAACGCCACAAGCTGATGCTGGATCTGCTGCGGGACCGGCCCTTCGCCTCGGTCCGGGACCTGCAGGCGGTGGTTGACGCCTCGCCCGCCACCATCCGGCGCGACATCGCCAAGCTCCATGTCACCGGGGCGGTGCGCAAGGTATTCGGCGGCATTGCCGCGGCCGAGGCGGCGGGGCTCGAGGGTGTCACGGCGCGGCCTTTCGCCGAGAACCAGGTGCTGGGGGTGGCCGCCAAGAAGGCCATCGCCCGGGAGGCGGCGGCGCTGGTGCAGGATGGCGACGCGCTGATCATCCATGGTGGTTCCACCTGCTATCTCTTCGCGCTGCTGCTGGCGAACCGGAACGTCCGGATCTACACCAATTCGATGCCGCTCGCCGCCACGTTGTGGCAGAACGGTACCTGCCACCTGTCGCTGGCGGGCGGCGAACTCTCCCGCGAGCCCGGCATCGTGTTTTCGCCGCAGGCCGGGCCGCCGGAATTCTATGCCTCCAAGTTCTTCCTCGGCGCGCAGGCGATCACGCCGGCGGGAATGCAGGAATCCCATCCTCTCATCGTGAGGGAAACCGAGCTTTTCCTGCAGCGGGCCGATGAGGTGATCGTGCTGGCCGACAGCCGCAAGTTCGGCATGCGTGCGCGAAACACCATGATGCCCCTCACCCGCATCGGCACGCTGATCACCGACGACGGGATTTCCGAGGCAAATCACAAGATGCTCACGGACGCCGGAATACGGGTGATCATCGCCCGTACGAACGGCGATTTTTCATGAGCTTTTCATAGGATTTTTTTGGGTGCTGCCCAAACTTGGCCGGGTTTCGCGGCTATACCCATGCCGATGTCGAGACTGCTTTTATTCATTGCCGCGCTGCTCAGCCTCATCGCCCTTCCGGCGGAGGCTCAGACGCTGAACACCAGCCGGTTCAAGATCGAGTGGCAGGTCACCAACCGGTTCCGCCTGTTTCAGGACCCCGCCTTCTTCCGGCAGCATGAGAATGCCTGGCGCCAGTATCTCCTCCACGTGGACCAGCAGGGCATGGCCTCGGACGCCCGCGATTCCTTCGTTGCCCGCAGTTCCGTCATTGGCTCCGAGCATGTGCTCAATGACCGCTTCATCGCCTTCAGCGATATCCTGCGCCAGAACTTCGACTGGCGCGGCTGGGCCGCCAAGGGCCAGGATGCGCTGTGCTACGACGCCAGGAAGCGCACCCACTCCGCCTGCGGTGGCATCGATGCCTATGTCACGCCGTCGTCCCACGCGATCGAGATGTGGCTGTCTGGCCAGAATCTGCCCGCCACGGCGGTGTGCGAATGGCGGATCGGCGGCCAGCTCGTCGCCCAGACGTCCTGCGCCGACAGGGTGAGTGGCACCGGTGTCGAGCTGCCCTATCCCGGCGGCGCCGAGATTTCGGTCAATGTGGTCGGCGAGACGCCCATCATCACCGAGGCGCGCGTCAGGGACCTGCTGATCGCCGGGCTTGGCGACAGCTTCGCATCGGGTGAGGGAAACCCCAATCGCCCTGTGGCCTTCAGCGAAACCCGGCGCTTCAGGAACTTCTATCCGCTCCGGCGCCAGAACGATGCCGGCGGCGGTGCCGCGTGGACGGACGAGCTTTGCCACCGCTCGCTCTATGGCCAGCAACTGCGCGCCGCGCTGCAGATCGCCATCGAGAACCCGCAGGCCTCCGTCACCTTCCTCGACTATTCGTGTTCCGGCGCCAGCATCGCGGAGGGCATCCTCGGGCCGCAGACCTATGTCGAGCGCGTGGCCAGCTCCGAGCGTTCGGCGCAGCTTGCCGCACCCATGCTCGCGGGCGGGTCCAAGGATTCACAGCTCTACCGCCTGATGCGCGAACTGTGCCGCGACACGCCGGAGATGAAGCACGGCATCCCCACCTGCCCCGGAAACAATTTCAGGCGTTCGCTGGATTTCGTTTTCCTGTCGGTGGGTGGCAATGACATCGGCTTCTCCAGCATTGTCGCCTGGGCGTCGCTGCGCGACACTGTCTCGACCACCATCGCCTCGTTTTTCGGCGCCACGGTGAGTGCCAAGGAATTCGCGGCACGCATGCGTGATGTTCTGCCCGATGCCTATGCAGACCTCGCCTCTGCACTCGAAATGAGCGTGCCGGTCACCTCCGCCACTGATGGCGTGTTCGATCCCGCCCGCGTCATCCTGACGGCCTACCCCGATCTCGTTACCAACGCGGCGGGCGAGATCTGCGAGGCGTCTCCGGACGCGGGCGATGGCGAGGACCGCTACGCAGCCAACCAGTCGCTCGACATGTTTTCGTCCTGGCTCACGGCGCGGCCCGACCGGCTGGCCAAGGTGCGCGAGCAGTTCGCGCTGCTCTACAAGCGCATGCGTGACCTGGCGGGCGACCATGGCTGGACCTTCGCCGGGCATGTCTATGCCGACAAGATGTTCGAGGGCCATGGCTTCTGCGCCCAGAACATCAGGCGCATCGCCGATCCGGCCGAGCAGTTGATGATCCCGTGCCACGGCGCCGCCGAGCGCGATACCCAGACCTGCCAGACCAGCTTTTCTGCGAAGGAGGGGACGTGGCGCCCCTATGATCCGGCAACGCAGAATTATCCCTACGCGCTGCGCCAGCGCTGGGTCCGCACTTTCAATGACGCCTACATGGTGATCAACCAGAAGGTCCGCGACCGCTTCGGGAAACTCGACGAACAGGCATCTGCCGCGGTGTTCTCGGAAACCACGGGCGCACTTCACCCGTCAGCGGAAGGCCATGCGGCGATGGCCGACAGCCTGATGCTGACACTGAGGCCTGTCCTCTACGACATGCTCTACAGCGAGCGCTGATCGTCCTTGCGGAACTGGATGAGGATCTGGCCAAGGCGAATGCCCCATTTGCTCATGGTCGAGCGGTTGACGACGAGGCCCGGGCCGGTCTCGTAGAAGGCGTCCTCGAAGCGCATGGCGACGGTGCGCCTGCCGATCTTCAGCTTCAGTTTGGATGAGAGGTAGGCAACGCCCTGCTCGAAGCGGCCCGTTGCCTCGGCGACGGAGTCCTCGGCACGGCCCGTGAAGCTCCGGCCGGCCCCGCGCGTCAGGTGCCAGGTGCGCTCCTGCCGCTCGCCATCTTCAAAGACGAAGCGTTCGTGGAGGCGGAGCGTGTTGCCCTCCGCCTGTCCCGCCAACTCCACGGTGAAGCGGCGGCGGACCCGGCCTGTGCGATCCTCGAACACGCCCTGCGCGAGGGTATGCCCCTCAAGCCAGGACAGAAGATCGAAGGGAGCGGTGTCATTTCGTTTCAACATGACCGGACTACGGCGCCAGGCCGCGAGCCGATCACCCGGCGCGCTGGAAACGATAGATCCCGACGTCGATCGATCCTTCCCGGAATCCTGCCTCGCAGTAGGAGAGGTAGTAGGTCCAGCGGCGGCGGAACTTCTCGTCGAAGCCAAGGCTGGCGATCGACGCCCATGCCGCCTCGAAACGCTCCCGCCACAGCGCGAGGGTGCGCGCATAGTCCTGGCCGAAGACCTCGACCGTCTGGAAGCTCAGCCCGGCGCGCTGGGCCTGTTCGGCGAGAATGCACTTTGTCGGCAGCATGCCGCCCGGGAAGATATAGCGCTGGATGAAATCCGCCTTGCGCCGGTAGCCGTCGAACAGGTCGCGGTCGATGGTGATGGCCTGCACGGCGGCACTGCCGCCAGGCTTCAGCCGGTCATGTATAACCTTGAAGTAGGTCGGCCAGTTGGCCTCGCCCACGGCCTCGATCATCTCGATCGAGGCGATGGCGTCGAACTGCTCGGTGGTGTCACGATAGTCCTGGAAGCGGAGTTCGGCGCGTTCACCCAGCCTGCTGCGGGCAAAGTCAAGCTGCTCGCGTGAGATGGTGAGGCCGGTGACGCGGTGGCCACGCTCTGCCGCCACGTCAGCGAAACCGCCCCAGCCGCAACCGATTTCTAGGATGTTCGATGGCTTGTCGAGGCCGAGCGCGTCGATGACGAGGCCATATTTCGCAAGCTGCGACTCTTCCAGCGTTTCCACGCCGTTGCCAAAGAAGCCTGACGAGTAGCTCATCGTCCTGTCGAGCCACAGGGCGTAGAATTCATTGCCGAGGTCGTAGTGGGCGCTGATGTTGCGGCGCGCACCGGCCTTGGTGTTCTGCCGCATCAGGTGGAAGAGCCTGTCGCCGACGCTCTTGAAGAACACCGACTTGCCGGCGCGGTTCAGTCCGTCGCGGTTGCCGAGGTAGAAGCGGAGCACGGCGGTAATGTCTGAGCTCTCGATGTCACCCAGGATGAAGCTCTCCGCGAAGCCGACGGCGCCCCGGCGCATGGCCGAGAACACAGGACGGTAGTTGCGCAGCGTGAGATCGCAGTGGATGCCGGGCTTCTGGAAGCCGATGCGGTGCTGCCGGCCGGAGGGCATGGTCAGCGTCAGCCCGCCGATGAGGTCACGCGGCAGGAGGCGACGTCCGGTGGCGGCGATGGCCTGTCCGATCAGGCTCTCGCGGGCATTCAGGGTTTCGCTTGTCATGGCTGGGTATGCGCCTCGGGCAGATAGTCAACGGTGTGGTTCGGGCCGGCTGGCCGGCGGTTGAGTTTGAGGCCCTTCCACCAAAGTTTCAAGGCATGGAGGTGAATGGCCGCGGTTACCTTCAGGGTGAGCAATGGAAAGCTGAGGAAGGAGCGCAGCAGGTTGGCATCGGTCAGCGGCCTGCGGGTGCCGCTCACATAGGCCTTCAGCACCGGCGCACCATCGACGCTGAGCGCAACCCCCAGCGCCATCTTCTCCTCCGGCGCCGTGAAGTTGAAGGTATAGTGGCCTTCGACGGCATTGAAGGGCGAGACGAAGAAGTGCTTCGGGGCGCTCTGCGCGAGGCTGTCACCGACCGGCAGCACATAGGAGTGGCGGCCGCCGAAGGTGTTGTTCACCTCGTAGATCATCAGGCGCAGGCGGTCCTCCGAATCGATCCCATAGTAGACGGTGATCGGATTGAAGACATAGCCCAGCACACTCGGGTAGCAGAACATGAAGACGCGCCGGACGGCCTCACCGCCGTCCGCCGCGCGCACCAGCCCCCAGGCGTGTTCGCGCACCGGCGTGCCGTCGCCCGGGCCATGGTTGCGGTCCATGACCGAGAACAGGTTCAGCCGGTTGTAGCCAAACAGCCTGAGCGAGCCCGACAGTTCATCAAGCCTGTCGACATCCGCCAACAGATTGAAGACGCGGTAGCGCAGCTCGTGGCGCAGCGGGTTAAGGCGCCGGTGCACCACTTCGCCGTGATAGAGGCAGCTCTCTGTCATGTCAGTTGACGGAGACTTGAACGGGCGGTGACTGCGGATCCTGCGGACCCAGATGGATGCGGCCCGATTCATTGGCCACTGACCAGGGGCGCTTCAGGCAGCCGAGCCGCTCCGCGACCGCAAGCCCGGACTGGATGCCATCCTCATGGAAGCCGGAGCCCATGTAGGCACCGCAGAACCAGGTATTCTGGGCACCCTGGATCGTCCAGATGTCACGCTGCGCGGCCATGGCCGCGGGATCGAAGATCGGGTGGGCGTAGCCGAACTCTCCCAGGACCTTGTCGACATCCGGCTCGGTGATCGGGTTGAGGCTGACGAACAGCGGAACATCGATGTTGAGCGGCTGCAGCCTGTTCATCCAGTAAGTGACGGAGCTGGCGGCATGACCATGCTGGGGGAGGCCGGAGAGATAGTTCCAGCTCGCCCACAGGCCGTGCTGTTTCGGCATCAGGCACTGGTCACGATGCAGCACGGCCCGGTTCTGCGAATAGCGGAAGCAGGAGAGCAGGCGGCGCTCTTCCGGCGAGGCATCTGACAGCATGGCCAGCGCCTGGTCGGCGTGGCAGGCCAGCACGACGTCGTCGAAGGCCTGCTCCTGACCATTGGCGGCGCGCAGCGTGACGCCCTGCGGATTGCGGCGGACAGCGGCAATGGGGGTGCGAAGTCTGGTCTCGAAGGCGCCGTCGCGGATCACCCGCGCCACGTATTCGCGCGAGCCGCCCTTGACGGTGCGCCACTCCGGGCGGTTCGTGATCTTGAGGAGGCCGTGGTTCTCGAAGAAGCGGATGAAGGCCCTGGCCGGATAATCCCGCATGTCGCCCGGTGCGGCGGACCATATCGCGCCGGCCATGGGCAGCAGGTGACGGTCGCGGAAATAGTCGGAATAGCCTTCGGCCTTGAGAAAGTCTCCCAGCGTCACGTCATCCGAGAGACACGAGAGCTTCGCGAGCGCCGTCCTGAAGAAGCGCGGGATGTCCCGCATCAGCTGCCAATGGCCTGGGTTCAGGAGGTTTCTCGGCTGGCCGACGAGCTGTGCCAGACCCGAACCGGCATATTCATAGGCCCCATCGCCCATCGAGACGGAAAAGCTCATGTTGGACGGAGCAGTCGGCACCTTCAGGCGGGTGAAGAGCGCGGTGAGGTTCGGGTAGGCGGGGGGATTGTAGACGATGAAGCCCGTGTCGACCGAGACTTCGGTGCCGTGGACCTCGCAGTCGATGGTATTGGCATGGCCACCTGGGCGTTCATCGGCTTCGATCAGGGTGACGCGGTGGGTGCGCGACAGCAGCCAAGCGGCCGAGAGGCCTGCTATGCCCGATCCGACGACGGCAATGTGGCGTGGTTTCACGTGGGCCTGTCCAGTGGTTAAACTCGCTACGCCCTGTCCGGTGGCGCGGATCAGGTGATCCGCCCCTAGACCCAAAGCGTAACTTCGTCAAACGGGAGATCATGCTATGTATGCCGTCATGGAAATGGCGGACAAGCGAATTGACGAGGAGAAGCGGCGCCTGGAGGCGTTGTTCCGATCCCTGATCACCAGGGTGGCACAAAACCGCGACAGGCAGGCGTTTGCCCAGCTGTTCGATCATTTTGCGCCACGTCTCAAGAGCTTCATGATGCGCAAGAACGCCTCGTCCGAACTGGCCGAGGACCTGGTGCAGGAAGCGATGATTGCGGTGTGGACCAAGGCCGCGCTCTATGAGGGCTCGAAGGGCTCGGTGACGACCTGGGTCTTCACCATCGCCAGGAACCTGCGCATCGACAGGATCCGGCGTGACGTGCACATGCCGATGACGGAACTCGGCGACTATGACGAGCCGTCGGAGGCTCCGGAAGGCGAGGAATTGCTGGGCCGCAAGCAGGAGGACGGGCTGGTGGCCCGGGCGCTGCAGGCGATCCCCGCGGAGCAGAGGCAGATCCTCGTCCTGTCCTTCGTGGAAGACATGCCGCAGAGCGAGATCGCATCGAAACTGTCGATCCCCCTCGGAACCGTGAAATCGCGCATGCGTCTCGCCTATGGGCACCTGCGCCGCATTCTGGAGACTGGACTTTGAAACCGAACCATCATCTCGATGACAGCACGCTGCTCGCCTATGCGGCGGGTAACCTTGACGAGGCCTTCTCGGTGGTCGCCGCCTCGCATGTCGCCATCTGCCCCGCCTGCCGCAGCGCGGTGCGCGCCGCGGAAGCGCTTGGCGGCGAACTGCTGGAGACGGCTGGCGCGCTGGGCATTTCGGAAGATTGCCGCAGCCGGACGTTCGCGGCGCTGGAGCAGGCGGCCCTTTACCGTCTGCCGGTCGCCGCCCCGCGCCCCGCCTTGCCGCGCGCGCTCACCCAGTTCCTGCCGGTCGCAAGCCTTGAAGATCTGGCCTGGAAAAAGAAGGCACCGGGCGTGGCCATCTTCGACATGAAGCTGCACGCCTCGGCCAAGGGCCAGCTCCGGCTGCTGCGCATCGGTGCCGGCCGTGCCATGCCGGAGCATGGCCATGGCGGCGAGGAAATCACCATGGTGCTGACGGGCGCCTACGTCGACCACATGGGCCGCTTCGCGGCAGGCGACGTGGCCGATCTCGACGAGGAGATCGAGCACAAGCCGGTGGTCGAACGGGATGGCGACTGCATCTGCCTGGTCGCCACCGAGCGGCCGACACGCTTCAAGTCGCTTGCCGCCCGCCTGATGCAGCCCTTCGTGGGTATCTGAACCGTGGCCCAGGCCCTGCCGTGGAAGACGGCCTGGGTTACCGGGGCATCAACCGGTATCGGGCGTGACATCGTCCTGCAGCTGGCGGCAGCGGGTGTGAAGGTTGCCGCCTCGGCACGGTCGCCCGAGAAACTCGCTGCGCTGGGACCAGGTATCGTGACGATACCGCTTGATGTGACGGATGCAAGTGCGTGCCTTGCTGTGGCAGACCGTGTCGAGTCGGAACTGGGTGCGATCGACCTCGTCGTGTTCGGTGCCGGGACCTACGCACCCGTAACCATCGACAGTATCGATCCAAAACTGTTCGCCCATACGATGAACACGAATTACATGGGCGTGGTGAATTGTCTTGCCGCCGTGGCGCCGCGAATGATGGCGCGCGGCAGCGGGCACATCTCGTGGATCGCGTCGGTCGCGGGCTTCATGGGCCTTCCCAAGGCGGCTGCCTATGGACCGACCAAGGCTGCGCTGATCAATCTCGCGGAATGCCTCGAGCCCGAGATGAGGCTGAAGGGCGTGCGCATCAGCGTCATCAATCCCGGTTTTGTTGCGACACCGCTGACCGCGCAGAATGATTTCGAGATGCCCTTCCTGATGCAGCCCGACGAGGCGGCGCGGCGCAGCATCGCCGGGCTCGCGGCGGGCCGTTTCGAAATTGCCTATCCCTGGCGCTTCGTGGCAATCCTGCGGGCGCTCAGGGCGCTGCCCTATCCGCTGTTCTTCCGCCTCATCACGCGCTTCGTGCTCAAGGCGACCTGATCAGGCGAGCAGTTTTCTCACTGCGTCCTTCCACCCCGCGTATCGTGCCTCGCGCTCGGCCGGTTTCATCTTCGGCGTGAAGCGCCTCTGCTTCTTCCAGGACCCGGCAAAGCGGGCGGGCGCGGGGAAGAGGCCTGACTTGAGCCCGGCCAGATAGGCAGCACCGAGGGCGGTGGTTTCGAGGATGGGCGGACGGTCGACGGAAGCGTCGAGCATGTCGGCGAGATACTGCATGGTCCAGTCGGAGGCTGACATGCCGCCGTCGACCCGCAGAACGGTTTTCTGGGCGTGGCCCATGTCCCTGCGCATCGCCTCCAGCAGGTCACGCGTCTGGTAGCAGACGGCCTCGAGCGTCGCCTTGGCGAGTTCCTTCGCCGTCGTGGCCCGGGTGAGGCCGAAGATCGCGCCGCGCGCCTCGGCGTTCCAGTAGGGGGCGCCGAGGCCGACGAAAGCCGGAACCAGATAGACCTGCTGGTTCGGGTCGGCTTGCTCGGCGAGCCGTCCGGTTTCGCCCGCCGTCTTCACCAGCTTCAGCCCGTCACGCAGCCATTGCACGGCAGCGCCGGCGATGAAGATGGCGCCCTCGAGCGCATAGGTGCGCTTGCCGTCAAGCTGGTAGGCGATCGTGGTGAGAAGCCGGTTGCGCGATGGCACGGCCTCTGAGCCGGTGTTGAGCAGAGCGAAGCAGCCCGTGCCATAGGTGGCCTTCATCATGCCCGGCTCGAAGCAGGCCTGGCCGATGCTGGCCGCCTGCTGGTCCCCCGCCACGCCACGAATGGGAATGGCGGCACCCAGCAGCCCGGGCACCGTGGTGCCGAAGTCGGCGGCGCAGTCCTTCACCTCCGGCAGCAGGCCTTTCGGGATATCGAGGATGCCCAGCAACTCCTCATCCCACGCGCCTGTGTGGATGTTGTAGAGCAAGGTGCGCGAGGCATTGGTGGCATCCGTCGCATGCACCTTGCCGCCGGTGAGGCGCCAGATCAGGAAGCAATCGATGGTGCCGAAAGCCAGTTCGCCACGCTCCGCCTTCTGCCGCGCGCCCTTCACGTTATCGAGCAGCCAGCGGATCTTGGTGCCGGAGAAATAGGGGTCGAGCAGCAGGCCGGTCTTGTTGCTGAAGAGCGGCTCATGGCCCTTCGCCTTCAGTGCCTCGCAGAACTCCGCGGTGCGCCGGTCCTGCCAGACAATCGCCTTGTGGATGGGCTTGCCGGTGCGGCGGTTCCAGATCACCACCGTCTCGCGCTGGTTGGTGATGCCGATCGCTGCTATCGCCTGCGGCTTCGCCTTGGCCTTGCGCAGTGCTGACTTGCAGGTGCCGATCACCGTGGACCATATCTCTTCCGGGTCATGCTCCACCCAGCCGGATTTGGGGTAGTACTGCCGGAATTCCTGCTGCCCCACCGCCACGGGCTTCAGCTTGCTGTCGAACACGATGGCACGGGATGATGTGGTGCCCTGGTCAATCGCGAGTATCAGTTTCGACACGTCTCAGCCTCCCACGCGCTTCAGTTCCTGCACGGTATTGGCGGCTGACATGTAGGCGCGAAGCGCCTCCTGCTGTTGCTTCGTGGTGTGAAGCCCCAGCTTCGAGCGGCGCCACAACACGTCGTCCGCGCCATGCGCCCATTCCTTGTCACGAAGCCAGTCAACCTCGCGCTCGCTCAAGGGGCCGAAGCTCTGGCCCAAGTCGGCGGCGGAGCGGGCATCTCCGAGCATGCGCCCGGCGTCGGTGCCATAGGCGCGGAACAGGCGCTGGACGGTCGGCTTGTCGAGGAAGGGATAGTCGCGTGACAGTGCCGCCTCGCGCTGTTCCACCTCGTCATAGCCGAAGTCACCGCCGGGAAGCGACGCATCATGCGTCCAGGGCTTCCCCATCTGCGGGAAGAAGGGCTGGATCTTCTCCATCGCGTGCTCGGAGAGGCGACGGAAGGTGGTGATCTTGCCGCCGAACACCGAAAGCAAGGGTGCACCGCCCTCCGGATGATCAAGTTTCAGAACATAGTCGCGCGTTGCCTCCTGCGCCTTGGAGGCGCCGTCGTCATAGAGCGGGCGAATGCCGGAATAGGCCCAGCGGACCATGTCCTTCGTGACCGGCTTCTTGAAATACTCGCTCACGGCCTTGAGCAGGTACTCAGACTCCGCCTCGGAGATGTGTGGCTTGCCGGGATCGCCCTTGTGGTCCTCGTCGGTTGTTCCGATGAGCGTGAAGTCACGCTCATAGGGAATGGCGAAGCAGATCCGGCCGTCTGCGTTCTGGAAGATGTAGCAGCGGTCGTGATCGTAGAGCTTGTCGACGACCATGTGGCTGCCCTTCACCATGCGGATCTTGTCCGGGTCGTTGCGGCCGACGACTGCGCCAAGGACCTGGCTCACCCAGGGGCCGGCGGCATTGATCAGCGCCTTCGCGCGCACCGTCTCTACATGGCCATTTTCGGTTTCGACTGTCATCTCCCACAGGTCCCCGACGCGCCGCGCCGAGGTGCATTTGGTGCGGGTGCGGATCACCGCCCCCCTGGCATGGGCGTCCCGCGCATTGAGGACGACGAGGCGCGCATCCTCCACCCAGCAGTCGGAATACTCAAAGCCACGGACATACTGGTCCTTCAGCGGCTTGCCGGTCACGTCGGTGCGCAGATCCACGCCGCGGGTGGGCGGCAGGATCTTGCGGCCGCCGAGGTGATCGTAGAGAAACAGCCCCATGCGCAGGATGGGCCACGGCCGCAGGCCATTGTGACACGGCAGCACGAAGCGCAGCGGCCAGATGATGTGGGGTGCTGCCTTCAGCAGCACCTCGCGCTCGATCAGCGCCTCGCGCACCAACCGGAACTCGTAATGCTCCAGATAGCGCAGGCCGCCATGGATGAGCTTGGTCGAGGCACTCGACGTGCCGGAGGCAAGGTCACCCTGCTCGGCGAGGAACACCTTGAGGCCGCGGCCCGAGGCATCACGCGCGATGCCGCAGCCGTTCACGCCGCCGCCGATGATGAAGAGGTCATAGGTCATTGTGCGGCGTCCAATGCATTCAGTTCTGTTCCCTTGGCGATCTCGAGCCGCACGCCATTGTCCTTGCAGTAGGATATCATCGACTCGGGTGGGGGCTGATCCGTGACAAAAACATCGACGTCTGACAAGTGCCCAATACGCACGGGAGCAGTGCGGGTGAATTTGGTGGCATCCGCCACCAGCATCACATTGCGGGCATTCTGCATGATGGCCTTGGCAACGCGCACTTCGCGATAGTCGAAGTCCAGCATTGCGCCGTCCTCATCCAGTGCGGAAGAGCCGATCACGGCGTGGTCTACTTTGAATTGAGAGATGAAATCGACTGCCGCCTCACCGACAATGCCTCCGTCGCTCTTGCGCAGCACGCCACCCGCCAGAATCACCTCGATCTTCGGACGCGGCATCAGGATCGTGGCCACGTGAATGTTGTTGGTGATGACGAGGAGACCCTCGTGGTCAACAAGCGCGCGAGCCACTTCCTCGGTGGTCGTGCCGATATTAATGAATAAAGAGCAGTCACTGGGAATGAGACTTGCTGCGTGACGGCCGATGACCACTTTCTCTCCTGCAGCCATCTGGCGCCGCGCCTCATAGGCCAGGTTCTCCACTCCCGACGTCAGCATTGCGCCACCATGCGTCCTGGCCAGAAGCCGGGCGTCGCAAAGTTCGTTGAGGTCTTTGCGGATTGTCTGGGGCGTGACATCGAAACGCTGGGCAAGCTCGTCTACCGAGACCCCACCACTTTGGCGCGCTAAAGCAAGGATGTGTTGCTGCCTAAAGTTGAGTGCTTCCATTTCTCATCCCGCGCGGGTCAAGACCGCGAACTATAAACATAAACAGATGGTGCCCGATTAGTTTCACTTTTTTTCCTTTGACGCAATCTTGCACCGCACAATGTTTCGAAATTTTCTGATTGACGTTCTTTTGTTTTCAAATAATCTTTTGCGAATAATAAAAAAATTCGTGGGAGGACCAATCGATGAGACTTGGGATTCCCCGCTATGGGAGTGCCGCTGAAGGCGGTCTGACCCTACGGGAAGTTCTGCTAGGCAGTCCTCGTCGGGGACGTGATCGTGCTTGAGCTGATCAACGTCACCAAGGTCGCAGGCGGCCAAACTTTCATACACCCCACGAGCCTGGCTCTGCAGCGGGGAAGCCTCAACGTACTGCTTGGCCCGACCCTGTCTGGAAAGACAACCTTGATGCGCCTTATGGCGGGCCTTGAAAAGCCAACTTCGGGTGAGGTTCGTTTTGACGGCAAGGACGTTGCGGGCGTTCCAGTTCAGAAACGGAACGTGGCCATGGTTTATCAGCAGTTCATCAATTACCCGTCGATGACGGTTTACAACAACATCGCCTCACCCTTGAAGGTGGCTGGTGAATCCGCCGATGTGATTGACAGTTCCGTGAAGCGCGCTGCCGAACTCATGCGGCTCACGCCCTATCTCGACCGTCTCCCGCTCAGCCTGTCTGGCGGGCAGCAGCAGCGAACAGCTCTTGCGCGTGCAATCGTGAAGAAGGCGGATCTCATTCTGCTGGACGAGCCGCTGGCCAACCTCGACTACAAGCTGCGCGAGGAGATGCGGGAGGAACTGCCAAAGATCTTCTCGGCATCCGGGGCCATCTTTGTTTATGCCACCACGGAGCCATCGGAGGCGCTTCTGCTTGGTGGCAACACCGCCACACTCCACGAGGGGCAGATAAGCCAGTTCGGAAAGACCATATCCGTTTACCGGCGTCCCAGGGACCTCGTCACGGCAAAGACCTTCGCCGACCCGCCTCTCAATACGGTAGCTGCCATCAAGCATGGCGACCGGTTTTCCCTTCGTGACAATGAAGCCTCTGGCGGCGCAAAGTCGGGAGCGCTGCCGGTTCCTGGTCACCTCGCTGATGTGGGTGACGGGCCTGTCACACTGGCATTCCAGCCACATCACATTGCGCTGTCTCCAGCTTTTGAAGGCGCGCCATCACTCAGCGTGCGGACGCAGATATCCGAAATCGCTGGTTCCGAAAGCTTCGTCCACGTCAGGCACGGTGACTCGCGCTGGGTGATGCTGTCACACGGGGTGTGCGATCTCGACCCTGCCCTGGATGTCGACGTTTACGTCGATACCCGTCACCTGATGGCGTTCAGTGAAGATGGCAGGGCGCTCCAGCCAGACGCGACCTCCGGCGGAACATGAGGGGCGCGCAATGGCCAGAATAACGCTCGAGCACATTCGCCACGCCTATGGACCAAATCCGCAATCACCCTATGACTATGCTCTGCGCGAGGTCAATCACGAATGGAATGACGGCGGCGCCTACGCGCTGCTTGGGCCATCCGGCTGCGGTAAGACCACGCTTCTCAATATCATTTCTGGTTTGGTGAAGCCATCCGAGGGCCGCATTCTGTTCAACGGCCAGGATGTGACTGACTTTTCCACGGAAGAGCGCAACATTGCGCAGGTCTTCCAGTTCCCGGTCGTCTACGACACCATGACGGTCTACGACAATCTTGCCTTCCCGCTTCGAAACAGGGGCATTGCGTACGAACAGGTGGACCGTCGCGTGAACGAGATCCTTGGTATGCTCGATCTCACGAGCCGCGCGCAGAAGAAAGCCAGGGGTCTCACCGCAGACCTGAAACAGAAGATATCGCTCGGCCGTGGTCTGGTGAGGTCTGACGTCAACGCCATTCTGTTTGACGAACCGCTGACCGTCATCGATCCTCAAATGAAGTGGGTGCTGCGCTCCCAGTTGAAGAGCCTGCACCGTCAATCTGCCGTCACCATGGTCTATGTCACGCATGACCAGACGGAGGCGCTGACCTTCGCCGACAAGGTCGTCGTCATGTACCAGGGCGAAATCGTACAGATCGACAGCCCGGCGGAATTATTTGAAAACCCCAAGCACACCTTCGTGGGCTACTTCATCGGGTCGCCCGGCATGAATGTCTTTCCCGTTACCGTCGATGGCAGCAAGGCCCGCGTAGGGGGCATGGAAATCGAACTCGGCTATGCGCCCGCAATCGGGCAGGCGAAGAAAGTTGAACTTGGCATCCGGCCTGAGTTCATGCAGTTATCTCGCACTGGGATGCCACTCAGTATCCGCAAGGTCGAGGATATTGGGCGCCTCAAGATCGTGCGTGCCGACTTCGCCGGGCAGCCAGTGTCGATCGTGGTCAAGGAGGAGGCCGAGATACCATCCGAGCCCTACGTTCAGTTCCGCGATCAAGGGGTCCACATCTACGCCGATTCCTGGCGTGTCGGGCGGGAGGCCTGAGATGGACAAAACCTGGAACAACAAGGCGTGGTTCATGGTCCTTCCGGCCTTCCTGGTCGTGGCCTTCTCTGCAGTCATACCCCTTATGACTGTGGTGAATTATTCCGTCCAGGACACCTTCGGGAACAATGAGTTCTTCTGGGCCGGCACGGACTGGTTCACGGAGATATTGTCCTCCGAACGGTTCTGGGGCGCCCTCTGGCGCAATCTCCTGTTCTCGATCATCATTCTGCTGATCGAGATCCCTTTGGGCGTCTTCATCGCCTTGAACATGCCGCGCCGCGGTATTGGCGTGCCCCTATGCCTTGTCACCATGGCCATGCCGCTCCTGATCCCCTGGAATGTGGTGGGCACCATCTGGCAGCTGATCACGCGGTCTGACATCGGGCTTTTCGGCTACGCCCTGGGAAAGATCGGCATCCAGTTCAACGCTGCGGGTGATCCGCTTCACGCATGGATCACCGTCGTGGTGATGGACGTCTGGCACTGGACCAGTCTCGTCGTGCTGCTTGCCTATGCGGGCCTCGTGTCGATACCAGACGCCTACTACCAAGCGGCGCGGATCGACGGGGCGTCACGCTGGTCGGTCTTCCGCTATATCCAGTTGCCCAAGATGAAGCGCGTCCTGCTGATCGCCGTTCTCCTGCGCTTCATGGACTCGTTCATGATCTATACGGAACCCTTCGTGGTGACTGGCGGCGGTCCCGGCACCTCCACCACATTCCTGTCCATCGACCTGGTCAAGATGGCCGTGGGGCAATTCGACCTTGGCCCTGCCGCGGCGATGTCCATCATCTACTTCCTTATCATCCTGCTACTGTCGTGGGTGTTCTACACCGTAATGACCAGCAGTGATGCCGAGAACGAGGGATCGCGATGAGCATGGAACAGGCAGCCAGTCTCGTCCCGGTTCAAGCCCGCCTGCAATCGAAGCGCGTCCGGCACGAAAGCGGCAGATGGTCGTGGGTCGTCTCCGCGCTGTACATTCTGTTTCTTATGGTTCCGGTCTATTGGTTGATCAACACGAGCTTCAAGAATAACGTCGAGATTACCAACAGCTTCTCGTTGCTGCCGCGCGAGCCCACGCTGCGCAATTACATGGTGATCTTTACCGATTCATCCTGGTACTCTGGCTATATCAATTCGATGATCTACGTGGTGATGAACACGGTCATTTCAGTGGCTCTGGCACTGCCCGCAGCCTACGCCTTCTCGCGTTATCGGTTCCTTGGCGACAAGCACCTGTTCTTCTGGCTACTGACGAACCGCATGGCGCCAGCCGCCGTTTTCGCGCTGCCCTTCTTCCAGCTCTACTCAGCCTTCGGTCTGATCGACACACACATCGCCGTGGCACTCGCCCATTGTCTCTTCAACCTGCCGCTGGCAATCTGGATCCTTGAGGGGTTCATGTCCGGCGTACCCAAGGAAATCGACGAGACAGCCTATATCGACGGCTACAGCTTCCCGCGCTTCTTCATCAAGATATTCATCCCGATGATCGCATCAGGGATCGGCGTAGCGGCCTTCTTCTGCTTCATGTTCTCATGGGTCGAACTGCTGATTGCCCGAACACTTACGACGACTGCGGCAAAGCCCATCGCCGCGATCATGACGAGAACCGTTTCGGCTTCCGGTATGGATTGGGGCGTGCTCGCCGCCGCGGGCTCCCTGACGCTCATTCCCGGTGTTCTCGTGATTTGGTTCGTGCGCAACTATATCGCCAAGGGCTTTGCCCTGGGCCGGGTTTGAGGAGACCGGGAGATGAACTTTGCATGGATGGCCTGGACCCTGCCCACAGCGCTATTCTTTGGCACGATCCTTCTTGTGCTCATCGGCATGGGTGTGTGGGAGTATGCCTCACCGGGTGGTGCGCCGCGCGTCGGTATTCTCGGAATCGAGACGACACGTGGTGACAGGTTGTTCATCTCGCTTCTTGGAAGTGCCTTCATTCATATCGCGTGGTTAGGGCTCACGAGCCTTAATCTGTGGTGGGCTCTTGTCCTGTCCCTGATCTACACAGTTGTTGTGTTCAGGTACGTCTAGGGCCGGAGCTGACGGACGGTCCCCTGTTGCGAAAGGGTCTGTTTAAGAAATGCAATCGCAAACCAAATGTGGAGGAAACAATGCGCAAGAAACTTTTCGTGTCGACCGCCTTGCTCGCAATGGCGTTGTGTGGTCCGGCATATGCCGGGATGGACGAAGCCAAGGCATTCCTTGACACGGAGATCAACGGGCTATCGTCGCTTTCCCGTGCCGACCAGGAAAAGGAAATGCAGTGGTTCGTTGATGCCGCGAAGCCGTTTTCCGGCATGGAAATCAAGGTGGTTTCGGAAACGATCCCGACCCATGAGTATGAGTCAAAGGTTCTCGCCAAGGCCTTTACCGATATCACGGGCATCAAGATCACCCATGACATCATCGGCGAAGGCGATGTGGTCGAAAAGCTGCAGACGCAGATGCAGTCGGGCGAGAACATTTACGATGCATATGTCAATGACTCTGACCTCATCGGTACTCATTGGCGCTACCAGCAGGCTCGCAGCCTGACCGACTGGATGGCCAATGAGGGCAAGGACGTCACCAATCCGATGCTGGACGTCGATGACTTCATCGGCAAGTCCTTTACCACCGCGCCGGATGGAAAGCTCTACCAGTTGCCGGACCAGCAGTTCGCGAACCTTTACTGGTTCCGCTATGACTGGTTCAATGACGAGAAGAACAAGGCTGACTTCAAGGCCAAGTATGGCTACGATCTTGGCGTGCCTGTGAACTGGTCTGCCTACGAGGACATCGCCGAGTTCTTCACCGGCCGTGAAATCGACGGTAAGAAAGTCTATGGCCACATGGACTACGGCAAGAAGGATCCGTCTCTCGGCTGGCGATTCACCGATGCCTGGCTTTCGATGGCTGGTAACGGCGACAAGGGCATCCCGAACGGCCTTCCGGTCGATGAGTGGGGTATCCGCGTTAACGACAAGTCTCAGCCCGTTGGCTCATGCGTCGCCCGTGGCGGTGACACCAACGGCCCGGCGGCTGTCTATTCGATTAGCAAGTATCTCGAATGGCTGAAGAAGTATGCTCCGCCGGAAGCTCAGGGCATGACCTTCGGTGAGGCGGGTCCGCTTCCGGCTCAGGGTGCGGTGGCGCAGCAGATCTTCTGGTACACCGTGTTCACGGCTGACACCGTGAAGGATGGTCTTCCGGTTGTGAATGCCGACGGCACACCGAAGTGGCGCATGGCTCCTTCGCCGCATGGCGTATACTGGAAGGATGGCATGAAGCTCGGTTATCAGGATGCCGGTTCCTGGACAATCCTGAAGTCGACACCTGACGATCGCGCCAAGGCGGCCTGGCTTTATGCCCAGTTCGTCGTGTCGAAGACCGTGGACGTCAAGAAGAGCGACGTTGGCCTGACCTTCATCCGCCAGTCCACGCTCGACAATCAGCACTTTACGGATCGTGCGCCGAAGCTCGGCGGTCTGATCGAGTTCTATCGCTCGCCGGCCCGCCTGCAGTGGTCGCCCACCGGTACCAATGTTCCTGACTATCCGAAGCTTGCGCAGCTCTGGTGGCAGAACATCGGTGATGCCTCCTCCGGCGCCAAGACGCCGCAGGAAGCCATGGACGCGCTATGCGCGGACCAGGAAAAGGTGCTAGCCCGAATCGAAAAGTCTGGCGTGCAAGGCGACAAGGGCCCGGTCCTTGCAGAGGAGCATGACCTTGCCTACTGGAACGCTGAAGCGGTGAAGGCCGGAAACCTGGCTCCGCAGCTTCCTGTCGCGAACGAGAAGGAAAAGCCGATCACCGTCAACTACGACGACCTGATCAAGTCTTGGCAGAAGTAAACCCTGCCTGACTGCAAGACCAAGGTGCCGCCCAGTTCCCGCTGGGCGGCATTTTTCTCTGGTGACCCTAGGGGCTGGGTCAGCCTTTAATGTACCGCCGCGAACATGATTTTCTCTTCGGTCGCCTCAACCGGAGATATCTCTTCCACCACCCGGCCCTGCCGGCAGACCAGGATGCGGTCCGAGAGGTTCATGACCTCGGGGAGGTAGCTTGAGATCACCACGACCGCGAGGCCTTCGTCGGCGAGCTGGTTGATGAAGCGGTGGATCTCGGCGATGGCGCCGACGTCCACGCCGCGCGTCGGCTCATCGAAGATCACGAGCTTCGGACGCTGGGCGAGGCCCTTGCCGATCACCACCTTCTGCTGGTTGCCGCCTGAGAGCTCGACGACGCGCGCATTGTCATTGATCGCCTTGACGTCCAGCCGCTTCGACCAGTCCGCCGCGATTTCGCGCATCTCGGCGAAGGAGACGACTGCGGATTTGGTCAGTCCCGCCGCAAGCGGGCCGGAATAGAAGTTCTCGGCGATCGACATGGTCTCGAAGAATCCCTCGAGCTTGCGATCTTCCGTGACATAGACGATGCCATCCCGGACGGCGTGGACGGGCACGTTGTAGCGCACCGGGCGGCCATCAAACTCGATCTCGCCGCCGCGCAGGAAGTCACGCTTGTAGATGCCAGACACGATCTTGAAGGTCTCGGTGCGCCCGGAACCGACAAGGCCGAAAACACCGGTGATCTGCCCCTCGAAGATCGAGAAGGAGTTGTTGCGGACCATGCTGCCCATGGAGACGTCGCGTACCGAGAGGATCTGCCTGCCGCGCCTGCGGAGGTCCGCAGCCTCGCGCCGCCTGTTGTAGATCTCGCCCGTGAGTGCGCGGCCTACCATGGCGCGCACCACCATGTTGCGGTCGAAGTCTGCGGCAGGGCCGGTCTCGATCATCTCGCCGTCACGCAGGATCGAGATGCGGTCGGCATGGGCGAGTGCCTCTTCGAGCGCATGGGTGATGAAGACAATGGAGACGCCGGATGTCTTGAGCCGCTTCATCAGCGCGAAGAAGTGACGCTTCTCCTCCGGCGTCAGCGTCGCCGTCGGCTCATCGAAGATGATGACGTCCGCCTTGTGGTGGACGGCGCGCGCAATCTCCACCATCTGGCGCTTGGCGGCGCCGAGGGTTGCCACCGTCGCGGTGGGATCGACGCTGAAGTTCAGCGACTGCAGGAACTGCTGGGCCGCGATGTAGATGCCACGCAGGCGGTTGAGGAACTTCTCCTCGCCGAGGTAGATGTTCTGCGCCACCGTCATGGAGGGCACGAGGCTCGTCTCCTGGAAGACCATGGCGATGCCGTTCTGCAGCGCCTCATGCGGATTGGCGAAGGCAATCTTCTGGCCGTTGTGCAGCATCTCGCCGGATGTCGCCTCGACGACACCGGCCATGATCTTGGTGAGGGTGGACTTGCCGGCGCCATTCTCGCCCAGCAGCGCATGCACTTCACCCTTGT
>CANJMQ010000050.1 GCA_947475225.1 Bradyrhizobiaceae bacterium | reverse complement strand
GTGGTCGCCACGACCGACACCGCCGTTGGCGAAGTTGGCGTCGAACTGAAGATGCGCGCCGACTTCAACGGCAACGGCTCCGGCGACGCCTACATGAAGACGGCGTGGGGCTACTGGGCGATGACCCCGGAACTGACCTTCGGCGGCGGTTACTCGGGCTCGCTCGGCAACATCGGCTACGGCTATGATGGCGCCTGCACCTGCTACTACACCGACAATGCCGACCTCGGCTTCGATCCGGGTGACACCACCCAGCTCCGTCTGAGCTATGCCTCGGGTCCGTTCTCCATGGCTGTCGCCCTGGAAGACTCCGGCCTGAACAACGGCTTCGGCAACGACAACAGCTACTACAACGGCAACAACCTCGGTGTTGCCGGTGAGTTGAAGTACTCGGGCGACGCCTTCTCGGGCGAAATCTCGGGCGTGTATCGCACGGTCAACGCTGACGACTACACTGCCTTCAACCCGATCCTCTCGGCCGTTACGCAGGGCAACGTCGACTCGCTGTGGCAGGTCGGTGCGGGCGTTGGCTTCAACCTCGGCGACATTGCCAGCATCTCGCTGGCCGCCGCCTTGGGTTCGGGTCCCTACACCGATGTCAACAACAACGGCACCATCACCGCTGAGTTCCCGGTCCAGAACGACTGGTGGGGCGTGACTGGCTTGGCCTCGGCCAACCTGTCCGACTCGGTCCACGCTGAAGTCGGCGCGGGCTACAAGAACCGTCAGACAGATGGTCACACGTATGATGCCAGCGATATTGGTGCTGATACGTTGAAGACGTCAGGCACTGACTACAGCACCTGGGGCGTCCTGGGTGGTGTGTACTACACCCCCGTCGACCAACTGACCATCGGCCTCGAGGGTGAGTGGTACACCACGCAAACCAGCAACAGCTGGAAGATTTCTGGTGGCGAACTCGACACTTACAAGCTTAATTTCGACACGTCGACCGACAACTGGACGGTCGACCTCGTCTCGGTCTGGCGCTTCTAAGCCTTACCCCCTGCAAACGATACCAAGAGACGGCCCGCTTCGGCGGGCCGTTTTTTATTGCCCTCCTGCCCCGTGGCCGGTCTTTTTCCGAATTGCACTTCGTGAAGCCATTCCGTGGCCTGATTTTGTGCTATGAGCCTGACGAACCGGAGAGACAGACGTTGCCTTCCCTTCGCGCCCTGATTTCCCTCAGTTTTCTCGGTCTCGCAGTTGCCGCCTGCGAGGCGACGTCGAATGTCGACCTCGAGAGCCGCAACTTCAACGTCCAGCAAACCTCCGTGCCGCCCGGCGAGGCGGTGGCCAGCACCGAGCAGATCACCAGCCTGGTGCGCCGGTCCGGCCCGACTTACGTCACGCTGATCGTGTCGCAGCCCGCCGCAGCCGACACCATATCGAAGGAAAACCGCAAGGGAACGCCGGTCACCTCAGGCAGCGGCTTCGTGGTCGACGGCTCAGGCTATGTGATGACGGCGGCCCATGTGGCCAAGCGCCTTGGCAATACCGTCTCCGCCAAGGCCGCAAACGGCCGCGTCTATTCCGGCGATGTGGTGGCACTGAACCCCGACAATGACATGGCCGTTGTCAGGCTGCGCGGCTTCTCCGGCAAGGCGGTGACGCCAGCGGACAACCAGTGCCTCGCCAAGGGCAACATCGTCTATTCCCTCGGCCGGCCGCATGCCCAGGGCGATACGGCGCGGCTCGGCGAGTTCGAGGCCGCCAGCTTTGGCCAGGCCGTGCATTACGCCGGCGACGACGCCAAGTTCGGCTATCCGGACGCCATGGTGTTGCGCCTCTCGACCCAGAAGGGCGAATCGGGGGGGCCACTGTTCAACGAGAAGGGCGACCTCGTCGGCATGGTCGTCAGCACGCTCTATGACAATGCCGGCCAGCCGCTGAACCTCGCCCACGCTGTGCCGTCGCGCACGCTGGCGGGCTTCCTGTGCAGCAACACGCGATGCTCCTCGCAGTGGCGCGCCATTGCCGCCGGCAGCGGCCGCTGCCAGTCCTAGAGGCTCGCCAGAATCGGCCCCAGGTGCCCCTCATAGGGCTTCCACCGGGCCACTGAGGACGCGTTGATCCCGGCTCTCACCTGCAGGCGGCTGAAGGTCGTCACCGCGCCGGCATTGCGCTCGGGGTGGAGGCAGGCCTCCTCCATGCCAAGCCCCAGATAGGCCAGAAGTGCTGCGATGGTGGGCTCGGGCTCGGCCACCAGCCTCTCATAGGAAAGCGTGAAGACCCGGCCCGGCAGCACCTCGTCCCAATGCGCCGTCAGGCGTCGGTATTGGGCGTGATAGGCCGCGTAATCGGCAGGATCATAGCTGTAGGAATGCGCGGCATTCATTTCCGTCTGCAGCGCCGAGATGAAGGTGTCCGCCGGATGCCGCGTGCAGTTCACGAAGCGTGCGTTGGGGAACAGGATCGCGGCTTCCGCGATGAAGCGGACGTTCAGCGGCATCTTGTCGACGGCCAGTTCCTTCTCCGGCACCACGTGGCGCATGGTGGATTCATAGAGCGCCGCCAGATCGGCAATCCCCGTCCCGCCAAGCTCACCGAGCGCTGTGCCGATTTCCTCCGGCGGCTTGCCGCGCGACAGCTTCGCCGCCACATAGGTCATGGTCTCGAGTTCGCCGGCATTGCCCGCCCTGCTGTGGGCGGAGATGATCTGAGCGGCAAGCGTCGTGCCGGAGCGTGGCAGGCCAACCACGAAGATCGGGCGATAGCTGCTGCGGCCATGTTCCGCGACGAGCGTCTCCAGCCGCTCCCTGCCGAAGGCCGCAACGCGGGCATCCACCTCCTGCCGGAATGCAGCCGTGACGGAGGGCGCGCGCAGCAGCTTCTTGCCCTCGGTGAAGTTGGCGAAGGCCTCGTCGAAGCGCTGCCTCGCCTGCAGCATCACGCCACGCCGCACCATCAGGTCGCTGCGGTCCACCACGGAGAGGTCAGTGCGCGCCAGTTCCCTTGCCACGCGTCCGAACATCTCGGAGTCCGCATCATGCTTTCCCATCGACGACAGAAGGCACAGGTAGCGCGCGCGATAGGGCGTCGTGGCAATGAACCGTTCGATGTGCTCGCGCGCCTCGTCGATGCGGCCCAGCGAGAGAAGACAGTCGAGCACTTCGAGGCGTATTGACTGTTTGGCACCATCGGGCGCGCGCTCCAGCGCCTTGCTGAAGGCGGCGAGCGCGGCCTCCATGTGGCCGATGCGTGAGAGGAAGGAGCCATTGCGCCACACCGCTTCGAAGTTCGATGGCGCCACGCTGCGCGCCTTGCCGTATTGCGCCGCGGCTTCCGGCACGCGCCCCATGCTCAGCAGGCAGAGGCCGTAGTTCAGAAGATAACTCACGTTGCGCCCGTCGAGTGTGACGGCCCGCGCGAAATGCGGCTCCGCCTGCTCGAAGCGGCCCTGCGACTGCACGGTGATGCCCAGAATGAACTGCGCCGGCGCCGAGAGCGGGTTCTCCGCCACCAGCCGGCGCGCCTGCGCTTCCGCGTCGCGCAGGCTGCCGCGCGCCAGCAATTCGTCAATCTGGCGGAGCGCCAGCTTGATGCGCTCCGATCGTCCTGCCGTCATGGCAGCAGGACCGTGGTGCCCGTGGTCTTGCGGCCCTCGAGGTCACGGTGCGCCTGCACCACATCGGCCAGCGCATAGCGCTGGTTGACGGGGATCTTCACCTTGCCGCTGGCAACCACGTTGACGAGGTCCTGCGCTGTCTCCTGCAGGTCCGCGTCGGACGCCGTGTAGGTGTTGAGGGTCGGCCGCGTGACATAGAGCGAGCCCTTGGCCGAGAGCAGCAGCACATCAAGCGGCGGCACGGCGCCCGACGCATTGCCGAAGCTCACCATCAGGCCGCGTGGCTGCAGACAGTCGAGCGAGATCATCAGCGTGTCCTTGCCCACGCCGTCATAGACCACGGGCACACCCTTGCCACCGGTCAGCTCGCGCAGCCGCTTCACGGTGTCCTCGGTTGAATAGTTGATGACATGGTCGCAGCCATGGGCGCGGGCAACCGCCGCCTTGGCATCCGAGCCGACCGTACCGATGACGGTGGCGCCCAGCGCCTTTGCCCACTGGCTCATGATCAGTCCCACGCCGCCAGCTGCCGCGTGCAGCAGGATGGTGTCGCCCGGCTTCACAACATAGGTGGCGCGCAGCAGGTAGCGCGCCGTCATGCCCTTCAGCATCATGCCGGCGGCGGTTTCGTCCGAAATCTCCGGCGGCAACTTGACGAGCCGGTTGGCCGGCAGGTTGCGCACCTGCGCATAGGCGCCGATGGGCCCGGTGCCATAGGCGATACGGTCCCCGGTCCTGAGGCTCGTCACCCCTTCGCCCACCTCTTCCACCACGCCTGCCGCCTCGAGGCCGAGACCGGAGGGAAACTGCAGGGGATAAAGGCCGGACCGATGGTAGGTGTCGATGTAGTTGAGGCCAACCGCCGTCTGGCGGACGCGCACCTGGCCGGGGCCGGGCTTGCCAACCTCGATGTCGACGAGCTTCATCACCTCGGGTCCGCCTGTCGCTTCGATCCGGATCGCTTTCATGCTTGCACCTCCTGGCGGCGCCCGGCATGTTCCGGCGCATCCGCATTTCAAGCCCTTGGTGCCCCATCATGACCTATGCCGTCAATCCTGCCATCAATCGGATCGAGGCGCCGCCAATCATGGAAGCGCAGACATGGGTACGCCCCGGATTGCGCAACAGGAAGCTGCTGAACCTCTGCCAGGCCGTGCCCAGCTGGAAGTGCTCCGACGAACTCGATGACGAGGTGGCGCGGCTCGCCCACCAACCCGGCATAAGCCTCTACACCGACATTTACGGCATCCCGGAACTTCGCGCCGCCATCGCCGACCATCTCTCAGCCGACTACAAGGGCAAGGTGGGGGCGCAGAACGTGTGCGTCACTGCCGGATGCAACCAGGCCTTCGCGGCAGCGATCATGGCGGTCGCCAAGGCAGGCGACAATGTCATCGTGCCGGTCCCCTATTTCTTCAATCACACAATGTGGCTGGGCATGCTGGGCGTCGAGGCACGCTACATTCCCGGCATCGGCGAGCCCGATCCGGCAGACGCCGCAAAGCTCATCGACGACAGGACGCGCGCCATCGTGCTCTGCTCGCCCAACAATCCGACGGGTGCCATTTATGCGCCCGACACCATCAAGGCGCTTTTCGAGCTTGCACGCGCCAGTGGCATCGCGCTCATCATCGACGAAACCTACAAGGACTTCCGCGACGGTGATGCACCAGCCCATCCGATCTTCTCGATCGATGGCTGGGAGGATGCCTTCATCCACCTCTACAGCTTTTCAAAGGCCTTTTCGATGACGGGCTATCGCGTGGGCGCGATCACCGCATCGACGCGTGTCCTCGCCGAAGTCGAGAAGATCATGGATTGCCTGGCGATCTGCACCACGCACATCTCGCAGCGCGCTGCACTCTTTGCACTCACCACGCTCAACGACTGGAAGAACGCGAAGATCGCCATGATGCATGGACGGCTCTCCGCGCTGCGCAAGGCCTTTGCCAGGAATGACCTCAAGTATCAGCTCATCAGTTCCGGCGCGCTCTTCGCCTATGTGAAGCATCCCTTTGCGGACGAGACGGCAAAGCAGGTGGCGATGCGGCTGGCCGGCGAACATGACCTGCTGTGCCTGCCGGGCTCCATGTTCGGGCCGGGACAGGAGCAGTATCTGCGCATTGCCTTCGCAAACGCGGAGGCCACTGACATGGAAACACTGGTTGACCGACTGGTGGAGAGCCAGAGGCGCGGCTGACCTCAGATCTCGGCCATGTCCTCGAGGTCATCGGGTCGGGCGATCACGTAGAAGCTGTCTTCGCGCGTCAGTATGCCGTCACGCAGCAGGTCGTTGATGGCGCGGCTGGCGTTTTCGCGCGCTACGCCCGCCATGCCGGCAATGTCGTTCTGGCTGATCTTGTTGGTCAGCAGGATGGTCCCATTCGCCCTGCCCTCGCCCAGCCCCTGCGCCAGGGATGCAAAGGCGCGGGCCACCCGGCCCGCCACGCTGACCGTGCCCTGCGCCACGACTGAATCATTGGTCTGCCGCAGGCGGCGCGTCAGGATCTTCAGCGCCTCGCGATAGACCGGTGGATTGGCATCCGCCAGCCGGAAGAATGAACCCTTGGACATGTGCAGCAGCCTGCAAGGCTTCAGCGCCGAGATGGTGGCGGAGCGCGACTGGTCATCAAACATGGAAAGCTCGCCGATCAGAGAACCAGGACCAAGCACCGCGAGCAGGCGCTCCTGTCCATCCTTGGCCACCACGGCGGCCTTCACAACGCCATCCCTCAGGAAGTAGCAGCCATCGCCTGCATCGCCTGCATGAAACAGCACCTCGCGGGACTTGAGGCCTACCTCATTGGCGGCGGAGAGCAGCGACTTGCGCACGCCCCATGGCATGACCGGCGCGGCAGCGCGCTTCTTGGCCTTACCCTGTGCCTGAGAGGATGTGCCTAACATTTGCCTGACCCCGTGTTGCAGATATCTGTAACACAGGCCGACACGACTGAGAATGCCGTGGCCCCAGGCTAGTTGTGGTAGGCCGTTGCGGCGTAGGTGTAGGGCGGCTGCCAGTAGGTGAACAGCGTGTTCGCCGCCTCGCCCGGCATGGTGTTGCGGACGTCCGGAACTTCGCCCAGCAGCTCATTGAGGTTGAGGCCAATCGCAACATAAGGGTTGCGGGTTGGCTCCACACCGGCGGCGCGCGTCTGGTCGGTGTAGCCTTCCGTGAAATAGCCGGCCTGCAACTCGACATAGCGAAGCGGTGTATCCTCCAGTTTCTCGAAGCCCGCGAGCTTGAGCGCCAGGAGATAGCGCTGGCCGTCATAATCGGTTGCGGGGCCCCAATCGTGATATTCCGAGGCACCCCAGTATTCCATGCGGTAATCAAGCTTATCAGCCAGCCCCGGAACGGTGTTGCGCAGGAAGGAGAAGCCTGCGCCAATACCGTCCGCGATGAGGTCCTCGTAGGAGAAGCCGTGCTCACCCGCGAAGCCGTCGAAGAATTCGATATAGGTCTGGAAGCCCATGCCAAGCAGCGCGCCGGTGATGGCGGCATTGGCCGGATCATCAACGGAATGCGCGATCCGCTGCGTGAAGTACTGCGACACCAGATAACCAGTATACGCGTGGCCGAGCTTGTCCATCCCACCGTACTTGGTATCGGTGCCGAACCAGCCTTCGCTCTCGAAGTGATAGCCGGAAGAACCCCAGTCCCAATTCTTGATCCCAAAGACCGTGATGCCGCCATAGAGGGCAAGAATGTCCCACTTCACCGACTTTGCCTGATCCCAGAAGGTATCAAAGCTGTAGTCGCCGTACTCCGACACATCGATGTGCTGAAGATTATAATTCAGCGAATTGATGACATTGGCCGCCGGGGAATTGGTGGGTTCCGGCCGCATCGGATCGGCGGCGGCCGAGGCGGGAAGAATGTCGATCCGATCCTGCTTGCCGAGCGCCGCGATCTCGTCGCTGGACAGCACGGCATCGTTGCTCAGGGGCACGAAAGGTTGAAGCGACGCAAGGTCCATCGCAGCCGCACTGCTCGTCACGATCTCGCCAGCTTCCGCGGTGCCGCACAGCGCCACGGACAGCATGCAACCCATTGCAATTGCCCCGGACCTCTTCATGACTAGACAGTTACTAGAAACTCAATCTCTCTCCAAGACCCTTTCGCTTGCCCCGCCAGCATCGTGAACAAAAGGTTGCGGCGGACCCCGCGGAAAGCCGTCCTGATAGCCGCAGGCCATGTGGCCGGCCCGCGCCCGCTTCTCAAAAATTGTGTTGAAAATCAGATTCTTATGAAAAATCCGCGGGTTGCCGGCGGTGAAGACGTCACCCGCGCCGGTCGTATCGGTCACGGGTCCGCACCCAGGGTGACGACCGCCAGTTTCGCGCCCGCCGCCAGCAGGCGCCTCAACTCTGGCATCGCTGCCAATCAGGGCATGGCCGACAGGCGGCAGGTACCCCTCGATCCAATGATCCCCGACCACGCCGAATGAGCCCGTGACCGCGGACCGGGCTCAAGTTTGGGACAATATTGCTGCCCTAGCTTCCGCTCCCGAGCCCAAGCCAGGAGCCCCACATGCCTGCCGAAGCCTTCGGCGTCATGCATTCCGCGACCCATCCGGCACGTGACCAGCGCCGGCGATCGGCACGGCGTGCCTGCAGCCTCGACGTCACCGTCCGGACGGGCGACGGAGACTATTCCGCGACGCTCAACGAACTGTCGGCTGGCGGCATGGGTCTCAGGATCGGTGCCCTGATGGCCCTGAAGCCCGGAACGCAGCTGCTCATCACCCATCCACAACTGGGCGAAGTGCCCTGCGTGCTGCGCTGGGCGATGCACCCGCGCTATGGCGCGGAATTCCAGGCCAGCAGCCAAACCCTCGCCCGCGCCCTTGCCCTCTATGACACCCTGCCCCCGGCACCCGACGAAATCATCTGAACCAACCCAGCAAAAAACGGCGGAACCACGTATGAAAAAGAGCTTCTTCACCATCCAGCGCCTGATGATCGTATTCGGACTCATCATCGCGGGCCTCATGGCCTTCCTCGGCATCCAGACTTATTCTTCGTTCAGCGACATCAGGATCGGCAGCCCGACCTATGACGTGATCGTGAAGGACAAGGACCTGATCGCCGACATCCTGCCGCCGCCGCTGTACCCGGCAGAGCCCTTCGCCTATGCCCAGATCATCGAGGGCGAACCCGCGCTGCTGCCCAAGCTCACCGCGCGCCTCAATCAGATCCAGTCTGATTACAAGACCCGGCTGGAATACTGGAAGGAACGGCTGAACGCGCTCAACGTGATGAGCGATCAGCAGGCAGCCTCCTTCCTGCAGGAGATCGAGAACCGCAATGAACGCTTCTGGTCAGGCTTCCAGAATGACCTGATTCCGGCCATCCAGCGCAACGACACCGCCACGGTCAAAACGGTCATGGGCAACCTCAGCCACGACTTCATCGACTTCGGCGAGTTCATGAACAACAAGGCCCAGGAAATCTCGGCCAAGGCATCCGCCGTCGAGCAGGAGAGCATCGCGCGCTCCAGCACCGATCTCAGTCTCGTCACCGGCTTCAACATCGGCATCGCCGTCATCATCATGCTGATGCTGCTTGGCGCCCACCAGTTCGTGATCCGCGCCATCACCACCATATCGGCAACCATGGCCCGCCTCGCGAGCGGTCACCTCGAGGAGAACGTGCCCTACGCCGCGCGCGGCGACGAGGTGGGAGAAATGGCGCGATCGCTTGGCGTGTTCAAGGACCAGGCGGTGCAGAACCGCAGGAACGAAGAAAACTCGAACCATATCATCACCGTTCTCGGCCAGGGCCTGGAGAGCCTCGCCAAGGGCAACCTCACCCACCGCATCGACACTCCCTTCCCGGATACGCTGGACAAGCTGAGGCAGTACTTCAACTCGGCAGCGGACAGCCTTGCGGATACCATCAACACGGTGAAGCGCGGCTCCTTCGGCATCAAGTCCGGCACGGAGGAAATCGCCCAGGCCTCCGACAACCTGTCGCGCCGCACCGAGAACCAGGCGGCGAACCTCGAGGAGACCGCCGCCGCCGTGGCCGAGATCACTTCGACCGTGAAAAAGACGGCCGAAGGCGCACAGCATGCCCGCAACATGGTGACCGCCGCCAAGGAAGACGCCGACCGTTCCGGCGTCGTCGTCAAGCGTGCGGTCGAAGCCATGCAGGGCATCGAGAAGTCTTCCCAGGAGATCACCCAGATCATCGGCGTGATCGACGAGATCGCCTTCCAGACCAACCTGCTCGCCCTCAACGCCGGTGTCGAAGCGGCGCGAGCGGGTGACGCGGGCCGCGGCTTCGCGGTGGTCGCCTCGGAAGTGCGCGCACTGGCCCAGCGCTCGGCTGAGGCTGCAAAGGAGATCAAGGGCATCCTCTCCACCTCTCGCGATCAGGTACAGGAAGGCGTGCAGCTCGTCGCCGAGACGGGAACCTCGCTGCGCCAGATCATCGACCGGGTGAACGAGATCAACGGCATCGTCACCGAGATCGCGCGCAGCGCCGATCAGCAGGCGACGGGCCTCCAGGAGGTCAACACCGCAGTGGACCAGATGGACCAGGTCACGCAGCAGAACGCCGCCATGGTGGAGGAAGCAACCGCCGCCACCCGCACGCTGACCCAGCAGTCAACGGAACTCGCGCAGATCGTGGCCCGCTTCACCACCGCGGCGGGCGCCATCATCGCCCAGGCCGAGGAGGCACGCGAAACCCACCGCCCCGCGCCGCGCGCGCCCGTGCGCAAGGCCAAGGCGGCGGCAGCTGGCGGCCGGGCCGAACCGGCCGAAGCCGGCTGGGAGGAATTCTGATCCGCTCAGTTTGCACGCGACAAGCCGCCATGACCTCCGGTACACATCATCTGTTCATGCAGGATGGAGAGGGATGTCATGGCGGCGAAACAGCCGGTAGCGATCGGCATGGTGGGATGCGGCTTCTATGCCCAGAACCACCTCAATGCCTGGGCTGACCTGAAGCCCGAGGGCGCGCTTCTCTCCGCCGTCTGCGACCGCGACGAAGCCCGCGCCGCCGCTGCGGGCAAGGCCTTCGGCGTCCCGCACTTCACCCACTTGGGGCAGATGCTCGACACGGTGAAGATCGACCTCCTCGACATCGCCACGCGCATGGACACCCACAAGGAACTCGCTGCCATTGCCGCCGAACGAGGCGTGGCCGCCGTGGTGCAGAAGCCCTTCGCACCGACCTGGGAGGACTGCGTCGCCATCGTCGAGAAGGCCAGGACGCACAACGCCTGGCTCGCCGTGCACGAGAACTTCCGCTTCGCCTCCGCCATGCGCGCCGTGAAGAAGATCCTCGACCAGGGCACCATCGGCACGCCGACCTGGGCCAGGCTGTCCTGGCGCACCGGTTTCGATGTCTATCGCGGCCAGCCCTATCTGGCCGAAGAAGAGAAGCTGGTCATCCAGGACGTCGGCATCCACATCCTCGACCTCGCCCGCTATTTCCTCGGCGAGGTGGCGCATCTCTCCTGCGAGACCCAGAAGCGCAATCCGAAGATCCGCGCCGAGGACACCGCCACCATCCTGATGCGCCACACCTCGGGCGCGGTATCGGTCGTCGAGGCCAGCTATGGCGCCAAGCGCCGCGACGATGCCTTCCCCGAAACCATGCTGGAGATCGAGGGCGACGGCGGCTCCGTCATTCTCACCAAGGGCGAGAAGGTGATCGTGACGACGCAGGGCCTGTCCTTCGAGGACCAGGTCGGCGGCCCCCTGCTGCACTGGACCAGCCGCCCCTGGCACGTCTCGCAGGAGGCGGTGCTGCACACCAACCGCCACATGTTCGAGCGTTTCCGCGACGGCCTCGCGGCGGATACCTCGGGCGAGGACAACCTCAGGACCTATGCACTGGTGGAAGCCGCCTACGAGTCGGCCCGGACCCATTGCGCGGTGAAGCCCCTGCAATGGTCACCGAAGGCCTGAGGGCGCGCATCACTTAAGGGATGAGGCCGGTCAGTCGGCGACGTTGTCCGGCTTGTTGCTGACCTTGGTCAGATAGCCCCTGAAGCCGAGCCCCTTGAGGCTTCCGGACATGTCGACCGGCAGCCACAGCTGGCGGCCATCTCCAAGATCGGCAACCGGCGCGAAGGACACGTCATAGCTGTCACCGGGAACGCCCTTGTCCTTGGAGCGTCCTGCAATCGGCTCCCAGCGCACCGAGCAGCGCTGCACCTTGCCATGCCACGCTGAATCGCCATCTGCCTTGCCCATGCCCTTGTCAGTCAGGGTCAGTTCGAACACCTCGCGCCCGTCGAACACCTTCTGGGCGGAGGGGCAAGGGTTCGTGGCCACCATGCCCATGCGCAGCACGGCGGTGACGGGATCAACGACGTCACCTGCCAGCGCCTCGTCCAGCCGCGCCTTGCGTTCGGCATTCTTGATCGGCGGATCATAGCTCACCGCGCCGCCGGCCCAGCTCAGGGTCGTCACCTTGCGCATGTCCGACTGGTCGCGGGATATCTTGTAGCTCACCGGCGCCGGAGCCGACTGGCCAAGGCGCGTTTCCGCCTCTGCGGTGGCGCCGAACTCGGAGAAGACCCGGCTCATGCCGACGGTCTTGATGCGCGCCTTGGCATGCGCCTGCTCGCCCGACACGTCGATGGCGACCTTGACCACCGTCACCGTCATCGGCCCGATATCGACATTGTAGCTCACCGTCACGCCAGCCGCCTGAGCGACCGGCGTGCCGAAGACCACCAGTCCGAGGGCAAGAAGGCAGAGGCTGGCTTTGTTCATGGTGCGGATCCGTCCTGAAATATCCTGTTCCGGCATGTCATCCCCCGGCTCTATGGCGAGAGTGTGATCGGCTGCGGGCAGGAACATGAGTCCAGAACGGGCCTCCGGGCGGCCTACTTACCCTTCAGCTTGCGGGCGAAGGCCTTCATTTCGGCCTCCGGCGCCTTCACCAGATACTGCTCCGAAGGATAAACACCCGTCTGCACGTCCTTCACGAAAGCCTTGAAGGCGCTTATCCGCATCTGCTGGATGCGGGCATATTCCTTGGCCAGATCGGCATATTTCTTGGAGTGGCGCGGCATGTGGCCGGTGTTGGTGCCCAGCACGTCGCAGGCGAAGAGGTACTGGCAGTCACCGCCCGCGCCACCTCCCATGGAAACGAGGAACAGGCTTGTGAGCTTGGCGATCTCCGCGGTCACCTCCGGCGGCACCACCTCGATCTCGACGCCGAAGGCGCCCGCCGCCTCATATTGCCGGCAGCGCTCATAGACGGCCATGGCGCTGTCCGCCGTCTTGCCCACCGCCTTGAAGCCTCCCGTCCATGTGCAGAAATGCGGGATCAGGCCCACATGCCCGATCACCGGGATACTCTCCGCCGCCATGCGTTCCACGGTCTGGAACGAGGCCGCGCTATAGATTGCATCTGCCCCCGCCTCCATCATCCGGAAGGCCCAGCGCAGCGTCTCGTCGGTCGTCGCCGGTGATGAATAGAGCGCCATGCCGGGAATGGCGAAGATCGACGGCGCCACCTCGCGGAACTGCTTCTCCACCAGCATCTCGGGCGGCACCGAGCACATGTCGATGCCTGCCGCTTCCGCCGCTGCAAGCTCGCCCCAGTCGGTCACCCGCATCATGGTGTACTGCTGCTTGCCCTTGTTGGCACGGATGTCCTGAATTGTCGGGCGCGTCTTGGGCATGTCTTGCCGTTCCTCTTTTTCAGGCCGCGTCACTCAGCGACTTGTCGGTCTTGGCGCCGGTGATATAGGCCACCACCTCCTCGCCGTTGGTCTCGCTCTTCTTCAGGTTGGCGGCAATGCGCCCCCGGCGGAACACCACGATGCGGTCCACGAGGTCGAACACCTGCCGCATGTTATGCGAGATCAGGATCAGTGGCTCGCCATTCTGCTTGATGGTGCGGATGATGTTCTCGACCTGCGCGGTCTCGGCCACGCCCAGTGCCGCCGTCGGCTCGTCCATGATGATGAGCTTCGAAGGGAACGTCGCGGTGCGGGCAATCGCCACGCATTGCCGTTGACCGCCGGACATGTGGCGAATGGTGGAGGACAGGTTGGGGATCTTCACCGCGGTCTTCTCGAGTGCCATGCGGGTCGCCTCGCGCATGCCCTTCCGGTCAAGAATGGAGAAGGGCCCGAGATTGAACCTGATCCTCTCGCGCCCGAGGAACAGGTTCGATGGTACGTCAAGATCATCGGCAAGGGCGAGGTTCTGGAACACTGCTTCGATGCCGGCTTCGCGGGCCTCCAGCGGGCTCTGGAAGTTGATGTCCTTGCCCATGAACACGATCTTCCCGCGCGAGGGAACCTCAACGCCGGTGATCTGGCGCACAAAGGTGGATTTTCCCGCGCCATTGTCGCCCATGATCGCCACGTGCTCGCCCTTGCGCAGTTCGAAATTGGCGCCCTCCAGCGCCTGCACGCCGCCATAGTGCTTCGTCAGGTCCTCGGTCTTCAGGATCATGTCCGACATGGGCTCAGCCCCTCATGCTGCGGCGGCGCTGCCGCCATTGGTCAAGAACCACCGCACCCACGATGATCGCGCCCTTCACCATCTCCTGGTAGTAGGCGTCGAGCTTCAGGAAGGTGAAGCCGGAGATGATGACGCCGAAAATCAGCGCGCCCAGCACCGTGCCGACGATGGATCCACGCCCGCCCGACAACGAAATGCCGCCGATCACCGCCATGGCAATGGCATCGAGTTCATACATCACGCCCATGCCTGCCTGCGCGGTCAGGTTCTTCGAGCTCAGCACGATGGCAGCGACGGAGGCGAGGATTCCGGCAATCGCATAGACCAGCACCTTGTGGTGCTCCACCTTGATGCCGGTGATGCGTGCGGCCTCCTCGTTGGAACCGATGGCGTAACAATACTTGCCATATTTCGTGTAGGTGAGGATGAGCTGGAACAGGATGGCCAGCACCACGAAGATGATGACCGGGTTCATGCCCTGGCCGATCGCGGCATAGCTGTCGGTGGGAAACGAGATCGGGTTGCCCTTCGACCACCAGCGCGCAAGGCCACGCGCCGCCACCATCATGCCGAGCGTGGCGATGAAGGGCGGAATGCGCGTATAGGCGATGAGCGAGCCGTTGATGAGCCCGGCAATCAACCCGCAGCTGATGCCAACCAGAACCGGCACGATGACCGGCAGGTCCATCCAGCCTTCCGCCATGAAGATGGCCTTGGGGTTCGGGTTGCCGTTCACCAGCGCCACCTGCGCGAAGGACATGGCGATCATGGCGGTCGCACCGACGATCGAACCCGACGACAGGTCGATGCCGCCGGTGATGATCACCTGCGTGACGCCGATGGCGATGATGCCGACGATCGACACCTGCAGGATAATGATCTGCAGCCGCTGCTCGTTGAAGAAGCCGGGCACGCCCTCGCGGGTGTTGAGCAGGAAGCTCTCGCCCATCAGCAGCCGGCCGAGGATCTCGAAGGCGGCCACGATCAGGATCAGCGCCAGCAGAATGTTCAGCTCGTTCGGCCATGCCCTGCGCCGGGCATCATATGCCAGGCCGCCAATGCCTGCTTCGGACTTCGCCAACCGATCCTCCATGTCCGTCTTCCCTCCCCCTTGTGAGGAAGGGTGAGGGGTGGGGGTTGGATGGTGCCACAGAACAAAGCCCAGACAAGCCTTCTCCTGCAAAACAACCCCCGACCCTGCCCTTCCCCACAGGGGGGAGGGTTAGGGCTGTCCAAAAAACAAGCGGGGAGGCGCCTGTTGCGCCGCCCCGCCCCGCTCAGTCTCAGTTCTTCTTCAGGAACTGGTCGATGTTGGCCGGCGTGACCAGCTGGAAGGGGATGTAGACCTTCTGGTCAACGGCTTCGCCCTTGGCCAGCTTGATGGCCGCTTCAAGCGCGCCCTTGCCCTGACCCGCCGCGTCCTGGAACACGGTGGCGTCGAGGTCGCCCGCCTGCATCGCGGCAAGCGCGTCCTGCGTGGCGTCAACACCACCCACCACGATAACCTTCATGTCCATGTTGGCGGCCTTCATGGCCTGAATTGCGCCGATCGCCATTTCGTCGTTGTTGGCGATCACGGCGTCGAAGGGCTTGCCCGCCGAAACCCAGTTGGTCATCAGGCTCTGGGCCTGATCGCGCGACCAGTTGGCGGTCTGCTCATCAATGATGTTGAGCTTCACGGCGCACTTGCCGTTGGCCATCGCGTCATGAATGTCCTTGGTCCGCTGCACGGCAGCCTGGTTCGAAAGCTCGCCCATCATCACATAGACCTGAGCGTCGGTCTTGCCGGCTTCCTTGAGGAGACGGCAGACTTCGATGGTCTCGAGGGTGCCCGAGTCCTCTTCGTTGGACGCGACGAAGGCCTGATTGTCCGGCAGCGTGTCGACGTTGACCGGCTGGCGGTTGACAAAGACCAGCGGAATGTTGGCGGCCTTGGCGGCATCCGTCATCGCCTGGGTCGCCGAGGTGTCGACGGGGTTGACGATGATCGCCTGCACACCGGAGGCGGCGAAGTTCTTGATCTGGTCAAGCTGCTTTGCCACGTCGTTCTGCGCGTCCTCGACCTGCAGTTCAACGCCATCCATGGCCTTGCCCTGCTCGATCATGCCGTTGCGCAGGACCGTCAGGAAGTTGTCATCGAACAGCGCCATCGAAACGCCGATCTTGGTGCCGGCCATGGCCGAGCTCGACATCAGAGCCGCCATCGCTAGTGCAAGGAATGTCTTCTTCATGTGTCGGGTCCTCCCTCATGGAGCGTCCGGTCGCGCCCCTGGTTGCCGGAACCCCTTTTCGGGGCCAAGTCAGTCGCAAGAGGGAGGGGGTCGCGCAGCCTTGCGGCGCATCCGCCACGACAGGTTGACCGGCAACCGTTCCTCCCATTTCTTCCCGGCGCTCTTGACTGGCGCCTTGCCATCCAGTGGATGGAACATTTGAAGCATTTCATTTCAAACGATGAACAAAAATTCTATCAGCTGCAGGACAGAGTCAAGGACGCAGGGTGAAGGTTGAGGAAACCTATCAGATACCATCATCCATATCTGGCCTGGCCTGAAAGACTCTCAGATGCTTTCACTGATGACCAGGTTGGCCGGCAGCTGGATGGTCTGCACCATGTCCCACCGCTCGCCCGATGTGGCGCGGGCCATGATGTCCACCGCGCGCCGGGCAATGTCATGGATGGGCGTGTCGAGCACGAGGTCGATGGTTCCGTCGATCAGGGCGGAGCGTGTGGTTGCCGTCAGTTCGTTGCAGACAGCAATGATTTTCGCTCCGGCAGCTTCATCCCGCAACGCCTGCACCAAGCCTTCCGCACCACCTCCGGCGGCATAGATTCCGACCAGGTCCGGGTTGGTCGCGATCATGTCGACGACCGCCTCGTAGGCGATCCGCGCATCATCGAGGTTCACCAGCGGCTCCAGAACCTGGAACTGGGGGGCGTGCTCGCGCATGTAGCTGCGGAAGCTCACCTCGGCCAGTTCCTGGCTCAGGTAACGGTGGCTGCCCAACAGGATGCCGATCTTGCCCGGTTGCTTCGCCAGCCGCGAGATGGTCCAGCCCGCAGCCCGCCCAGCACGCCGGGAATCAACGGAAATATAGCCGGCGCGCTCCGGCGCCGCCACGTCGCTCAGCAGCGCCACCACGGGCTTGCCGGCGCGCTTGATGGCCTCGTTGACGAGCGGATGGTCAACCGCCACCACCGCCAGCGCATCGCACCTCTGCGCCGCGTCGCTGATGCGCTGGGCGATGGTCGATGGCACGATCTCGTCGATGAACTCCACCACCGCGCGGCCCTGCACGCTGCTCGCCTCGCGCGTCGCTGCCACCAGAGCGGCGCCGAAGTTGCGGTAGAACTCGTGATCCTTCTTCTGCAGCAGGAAGCCGAAGTTGCGCTTCGGTGTCTCTTTGACACGCTGCCGGAGCAATCCGGTTGCATGGAAGTTGATCTGTTCGGCAGCCGCCACGACACGCAGCGCGGTGTCCTCCCGGACCGGCAGCCGCCGGTTCAAGACCCTGTCGACGGTCGCGACACTCACCCCTGCCGCAGCTGCCAGATCGTGTATGGTGGGCCGCTTGACCATGACGACCGGATTATTCCATCAGGCTGAATGATGCAATATGATGGTTTCGTGATGGAATACTTGTTCCACTCATCTGCTGAAGTTAGGTTTCCGTTCAATCTTCATCCTCAGACGCCATGGACAGCACGATGGACAGTTCCCTGCCGACGCCACACGACTACAGCCTGACCGGCCCCTCGAGCCGCTATGCGCTGGAACACGGCCTCGCTAACGCCGAGTGGTACCGTGCCCCCATTCCGCGCTCCCGGATGAAGGAGCTGATGAAGCGCTCCGACGGCCCGGCGATCCGCGACACCATCATCTGGATCGCCGCATTCATCGTGACCGGCGGGCTGGCCTTTCATTTCTGGCCCACGGCATGGTGCATCCCCTTCTTCCTCGCCTATGGCATGCTGTACGGGTCCTCAACCGACTCGCGCTGGCACGAATGCGGCCATGGCACCGCCTTCAAGACAGCGTGGATGAATGACGCCGTCTACCAGGTGGCCTGCTTCATGATCATGCGCGAGCCCGCTGTCTGGCGCTGGAGCCACACCCGCCACCACACCGACACGATCATCGTGGGCCGCGACCCCGAAGTGGCCGTGATGCGCCCCACCGTGATCCTCAAGGTCATCCTGATGTTCTTCGGCGTGCCGCAGGTGTGGGGCGCCATCAAGAGCATGATCCGCCATTCGCTGGGCCGCCTCACGCCTGACGAGGCCGACTACATTCCCGAGATGGAGCGCGCGAAGATCTACCGCACGGCACGCATCTGGCTTGCCATCCACCTCGCGGTGATTGCCTTCTCAATTTACATCGGCTCCATTCTGCCAATGCTGTTCGTGGGCCCCCTGCCCACCATGTATGGCGCCTGGCTGCACATCGTCACCGGGCTGACCCAGCATGCGGGCCTGCCGGAGAACGTGCTGGACCACCGCCTCAACTGCCGCACCGTCTACATGAACCCGCTGTTGCGCTTCATCTACTGGAACATGAACTATCACATCGAGCACCACATGTTCCCGATGGTGCCCTACCACCGCCTGCCGGAACTCCACGAGGAGATGAAAAGATATTGCCCCCCGCCCTACCCCAGCACCTTTGCCGCCTATGCGGAGATCATACCGGCCATCATCCGGCAGATCAGGGAGCCGGGCTGGTCGATCGAGCGGCCCATGCCGCGCGACTCCCCCCCGCATGCCGTGCCGGCCGAATAACTGGAGAAGGAAGACATGCCTAACTGGATTGCCGCCTGCAATGTCGGCGACATCGACGCCGAGGACGTGATGCGCTTCGACCATGGCGGCCGCACCTTCGCCATCTACCGCTCGCTCGATGATGAATACTACGCCACCGACGGGTTGTGCACGCATGAGAAGGTCCACCTTGCTGACGGGCTGGTGATGGACAACATCATCGAATGCCCCAAGCACAACGGCCGCTTCGATTATCGCACCGGCGAGGCAAAGGGGGCCCCGGTCTGCGTGAACCTCAAGGTCCATGAGGTCAAGATCGACGGCGGCAAGGTGATGATCGACATCGGATGAGACCATTGCTCATCATGCCGAGCGCTTGTCTGCCGGGGTGATTGCACGTTGTGCCCTGGCACCTGACGGGTTGCAGCCCCCCGTTTGCCAGCCTGACCACAGATTGGTAATTATACCGACTGGCTGCTCTTAGCCACAATTGTTACATGTTAGACATCGTTTTCACTGTTAGATGACGCCTTCAAAGGCCATCAACATCAAGGAGAGAGTCCATGTGCCAGTCCTGCATCGACCAGTCCCGCCGCAAGTTCCTGACCCTGTCCGCCGCCGGGGTCGCCGCAGGCGCGCTGGCACTCTCCGCCCTCCCGGCACCAGCCCGCGCCAAAGGCGTGCTGCCCACCTCGCTTGATCCCGACGCTGCGCTTGCCAAGCTCAAGGAAGGCAATGCAAACTTCATGAAATCTCCCGAACTCTGCGCAAACGCTCTTGATAAGCGGCGGACGGAGCTCGTGAAAGGTCAGGCGCCCTGGGCCACCATCCTGTCCTGCGCCGACTCGCGCGTTCCGCCGGAGCTCGTCTTCGGTGGCCTCAGCCTGGGCGAACTCTTCATCTGCCGCAATGCCGGCAACACCGCTGACACCGATGTCCTCGGCACCATCGAATATGGCGCGGCCGTACTCGGGTCACCACTTGTCGTCGTGATGGGCCACTCGAACTGCGGCGCCATCAAGGCTGCGTGCGACGTCGCCAAGACGGATGCTGTGCTCCCCGGATTCATCGGCCCGATGATCGATTCGATCCTCCCCGCCGCAAAGGCCGAGATGGGCAAGGAAGGTGACTTCGTCGCCAACACCATACGCGCGAGCGCCCGGATGACCGCCGAGAAGATCGGCAGGCAGAGCGAGATCGTGAGGAACCTGGTCGATGAGAAAAAGGTGAAGGTGGTCTACGCCGTCTATGACCTTGAATCGGGCAAGGTCGACTTCATCGACTGAACGGGTCAATGATCAGGGAGATACAGCGAAGGCTCTCTCATGGACTGGATCTTCTATTATCTTTCGGACTCGATCACGGCCTTGTTGGCTGCTGCGGGCTGCGCCACCATTGCGCTCGCTGCCATATTGATGCTCGTGTCCAACCTACTCGAGCAATCCGGCGAGTAGGGCAGCAATCTCCTAAGCGCATAGGGCAAGGACAGCATCCAACCGCGTGCCGGGGCGACACGTTGCCGTGTCTTCTCCTTCAGCAAGGGGAACAGCGCATACGTCTCATGCTGCAAGCACGAGCCCAAGCAGATGCTGTGATCCTGCGTTCAGGCTTTTGATGCCGCGACCGACTGTCTCACGCCGTTGACAGCCGGCGGCATGGGGTCTATCCAGAATATATCCGAGTAATTCACTCGGTTACCTTGGAATCATTCTCGAAAGGCTCACCCCATGCCCCCAACAACCCCCGCCGCCGTAGCGGCCGGGTTTCTGGCCATGGGGTATCCGGCGGGTGATGGTTCGCACCGTTCGAGACGCGCCATGACGACATCTATGCCGGAAACGGCAAGAAGGAAACCAACTGAGATGAATCTTCGCGCCGCCGCCCTCCTGCTCACGCTCTTCGCCTGCTCGTCACTGCCGGCCCTCGCCGATGACCCGACCTTCAAGATCGACGTCAAGGATGGCGTCATCACGCCGCTCGAAATGGACGTGCCGGCCAACACGCGGATCCGCCTTGAGGTGACGAACTCCGGCACCTCGCCCGCCGAATTCGAGAGCGTGCAGCTCAAGAAGGAAAAGGTGATCGCCGGCGGCAACACGGCGGTCATTGTGATCCGCAATCTCGATCCAGGCACCTATGATTTCTTCGACGAATTTCACAGCGACCTGCCCCACGCCAAGGTCACCGCAAAGTAGGCTTGAACATGCTCTGGCAAACGGCGGTCATCATCTGGCGCGAGTTGGTCGAGGCGCTCCTCGTCATCGGCATCCTGCATGCGTGGCTGGTGCATGAAGCGGGCGAAACCGGCCGCAGCCGCGGCACGCTCTATCTTTGGGGCGGCGTGGTGGCGGGCGTTGCCGCAGCCGTGGCGCTGGGCGCCGTGCTGGTCTTCGCGGAGAACCTGTTCGGCGAGGACGGCCAGGACTATTTCCAGGCGGCCATGGTGCTCGCCGCCGCGGTGCTCATCGTGCAGATGGTGGTGTGGATGCGCCGTCATGGCCGCACGCTGAAGAAGGAGATCACCTCCGGCCTCACCGAGGCCTCGCAGGGCGAACACTGGTGGGGGGTTTTCACGCTGGCGCTTATTGCGGTGGCGCGCGAAGGTTCCGAAACCGCCGTGTTTCTCTATGGCAGCCTCGCTGGTGCATCAGGTGCCACCTTCTGGGGCACCGCCTTCACTGCGGCACTTGGCTTCGCGGCAGCGCTTGCCACGTATTTCCTGCTGCAGCTCGGCAGCCGCATCTTCTCGTGGCGGCATTTTTTCGTCTTCACCGAGATCATGCTGCTTCTGCTCGCGTTCTCGCTGCTGCTGACCGGCATTGACCGCCTCGCCGGGCTTGGCTTGCTGCCCCTCTCCACGCGGCCGCTGTGGGATAGTTCGGCGCTGCTCAGCGACACGAGCCCGGCCGGCAACCTGATCGCCGCGCTCACCGGCTATCGCGCCAAGCCGGACATCAGCCAGCTTATTGCCGCCGTGCTCTACTGGTCGGCAATCGCCTATCTTCTGCGCGGCGGACGAAGCCTGCAGGCCGCCAGGGCCGCCTGATGGCGCCCGTCATCGGCAAGCCCCCGCGCCGCTACAATCCGTTGCTGCGAGTCTCGGTTGTTGATATACCTTGGTTTGGGTCTGGCAGACCCCGCCACTCAGACCGGACCGCCAAGGCTGCCAATACCACTTGGTGGCGAGAAACCGGTCAGAATCAATGCCGTGGGATCGCCGCAAGGCGCTGCCGACCGATAACCGGTGATAGTTGCCCATACCGCCTGAATGAAGGTGTTTTTACCTTCTCGAATCAGCCGTTAGCGGGCAGTTACTAACAGGTTAACGGAGACGAATCCCGTCAGTATCGGGAAGTAGGATCGCGTAGGGTATGGTCTCATCGGCGGCTCACCGCAGTAGATGGGCCGGAATGTATTTCCGGCCGGTGCGGCCGCTTCTGCTGTGCCTCGCCTCGCTCTCGCTGGCAAGCTGCAACCCGCCCAGTTCGATGCTCGACGCCACCGGCCAGGTGGACCTCACTGCCAAGAACCCACGCAGGATCGGCAACCGCAACGACGGACCTGTGAAGGTCAAGAACCAGGCAGGCCGTTACGAGGTCATCCCGGGCATGAGTGCTGCGGATTTCGGCGATGGCAGCGGCGGCGAACCTCCGGCCGGAGTGGGGCAACTGGACGATGGCAAGTTCACCGTCAACGTCGACCAGGCGAGCCTGCCTGAATCCGCCAAGCTCATCCTCGGTGAAACGCTCGGCTACAACTACACCATCGACCCGCGCGTCCAGGGTACCGTGACCCTGGTGAGCAACCGCTCTCTCTCCGGCCGTGAACTTTTGAGCGCGTATGAGGCATCGCTGCGATTGGCCGGTGCGGCGCTCATCCAGTCCGAAGGCAACTACAAGATCGTGGCGCTGCAGGAGGTTCTCGACGGCGAGATGGGCACGCCCGATCTCGGCAAGGGCGTTTCACCTGGCTATGGCGTCAACGCCATTCCGCTGCGCTATGTGAGCCCGGCGAGCGTCATGGAACTGCTTGACGGCTTCATGGCGCGCTCCGGCTCGGTGCGCGCCTCGAAGATCGGCAACATGATCCTCATACGCGGCCCTTCGGCGGAGCGCCGCCAGCTCGTCGACGTGGTGATGTCCTTCGATGTCGACTGGATGCGCAACCAGACCTCCGGCCTCGCCCACCTCGAAAATGCGCGTGCCGAGGACGTGGCCAGCAAGCTCCAGCAGGTCTTCGCCGACGACGGCGCGTCATCGGGGCCCAATGCGCTGAAGGTCATTCCCGTCCCCAGCATCAACAGCCTCATCGTCATCGCCCGCACCCGTGCGAAGGTGAACACCGCGATGAACTGGATCCGCCGCCTCGACCAGGAGAGCGTCGATTCCCCCAACTACTATGTCTATGCCGTGCAGAACGGCAACGCCGTGGAACTGGCGCGCATTCTCAACGCCACATTCGGAAGTGGCGGCGGCGGGGCAGGTACCACGGCAGATGTTGCACCCGACAACCAGTCGATGGACGTCTCGATGTCCAACGACACCTCCGGCCAGGAGCAGGCGACGCCCGATCCGCAGGGTTCTGCAGACCAGACGGGCAAGACCGATCTGCTGACTGGCAGCAACGACGGCTCTACCTCTGGCGCTGGCTCCACGTCGAGCACCAACACCAGTTCCTCGACCGCAGGCGCAGGGTCAGGTTCGGGTGGCTCATCGTCGATCCGCATCACGCCCAACCCGTCCAACAACACCATCGTCATCAGCGCGACGCCGAAGGATTATCGCAAGATCCTGGCAACGCTGCGCCAGATGGATGCGCCCTCGACCCAGGTGCTCATCAATACGATGATCGCCGAGGTGACGCTCAACAACCAGCTGCGCTATGGCGTGCAGGCCTATTTCGAGAGCAATAATTTCGCCTTCGCGCTGGCGGGCAGTAAGCCGCCCGCCAAGGGCCCGATCATCAGCCCGCAGTTTCCCGGCATGAACTTCCTGTGGGGCGGCATCTCCAACCCCAAGGTGGTGGTCGACGCGCTCTCGGGCATCACCAATGTTCGCGTCGTCTCGTCGCCCTCGGTGCTGGTGCTGGAGAACGAGACGGCCACCATCAAGGTTGGCGACCAGATCCCGATCCAAAGCCAGACGGCCGTCACCGACGGTGGCAACTTCGTCAACTCCTATGAATACCGCGACACCGGCGTGATCCTGAAGGTGCGCCCGCGCGTCAGCGCCGCTGGCGTGGTCACCATCGAACTGGGCCAGGAGCTTTCCGCCGTGCAGAAGGACGGTTCGGGCGTGGGCGACAATCCGCGGTTCACGCAGCGCTCCGTCACTTCCAAGGTGTCGGTGAACGACCAGCAGACGGTGCTGCTCGGCGGCCTGATCTCCGGCATCGAGGACCATACCCGCAGCACCGTGCCGGGCGCTGACAAGGTGCCGATCCTCGGCAACCTCGTTGGCACGACCGACAACAACGGTCTGCGCACCGAACTCATCGTCTTCATCACGCCGAAGATCATCCGCAACGGCGAGGACGCTGCCCGCGCCTCCCAGGACCTGCGCGACAAGATGAAGAACCTCAACTTCGACTGATTTCTTGCGGCTTCACCCGCAGGGCAAATGAAAATGGCCGGGCTTGACGCCCGGCCATTGCAGTTTCGTGCAGCCTTGCGCCTGATCAGGGCACGGGCGGTGCCGCCACCACCTGGATCTTCGCCATCATGCCCGCATCCTCGTGCTCGAGAATGTGGCAGTGGTAGACGAACTCGCCGAGCTGCGAGAAGGGAATGTCCACCACGACCGGAATGGTGACGCAGGTACCATCTCGCCACTGGTCAATGGTGCAGTAGCCATTCTGGTCGTTGGCGATCTCTGTCGCCTTGGCGCTATCGCGCACCACGGCGATCTGCATTGTCGCCTCATCTTCCATCACGCCGGGGCCCGTATCCGGATGCAGCGTCGCCGCCAGCGTCGAGCTCGAGCCCGGCGCAAGCGTCGGATCGACAGCACGGAACTTGGTCTGGTGGATGTGGAAGTTATGGTTCTCGGTGGCGAGGTTCACGAGCTCCCATGTCTCGCGAACCGGCATCTGGCCCGGCCCGAGCGGCAGGCAGATGAAGTCATTCATCGGGTCAAAGGCCATCACATCTTGCTCCGTGTCAGGCACGACAACGCCGTCCTCATCGACCTCCTCGTAACCAAGGCCGAAGACGCTCGGGTTTGTGACGTCGACAAGGCCGAAGAAGATGCGGCGGCGATGGCCGGGTGCCAACGACGCGCAGCCTTCAGGAAGGTTCGCAGCCTGGGCATAGGGCACCTTGGCCGAGAAGATGCCCTGCGGGCCGTTCAGCTTCAGCGCCTCGCCCTCAAGCTTCAGCGCCACGAGCGTGGAGTCGGTGTAGGTGCCGCTGAAGGTGACGGCGGCGAGGTTCACTTCCGGCCACGGATCGCCCACGCCAGTCTCGCCCGTGGTGATGCCGGTCGAGCGCAGCGTTGCCGAGGCCCCCGGCGGCGGCTTGACGATGTTGCCCTTGGCATCACGGTAGGTGACCCACACCTCGGCGCGCGAGCCCGGCAGCAGGACCATGCTCTTGATGCACATCGGTTCCGGAAAATTCTCCGGCCAGGTGCCGGGGCACGGAACAACCTCGAAGCGGTTGCCGCCGAGCTTGATCTGGTCGGCAATCGTGGTGCCCGGCGGCAGATAGGCGCTGATGCCATCGACCGAGATCAGCTGCGTCAGCATCGCATAGTCGCCGGTGTTGCTGTGCAGTTCGAGGCGATAGGTGGCGCTGGCGCTGTTGTTGCTGAAGCTCCACACCTCGCCCTTCGGCCGGTTGACGGGGATCGTGGGATAGACCACGCCGCTCACCGGGAAGTACCACTGGCCGCCGGTATAGTCGTTGTCTTCATCGACATTGGTGCCCGGGCAGCTGCCGAGGCGCGTCTCCGACTGGCTACCCGGATACTGCGTGCAGAACTGCGGGTCCTGCTGGTCATCCAGCACTTCGCCATCGGTGACGGGTTGCGGATAGGTATTGGTGCTTCCCTTCGCGAAGTTGATGGTGCCTTCATCAAGCACCTGCATGTCCTTGAGGATGAGGTGGCGCACCTGGTTCTTCGGGAACGCCTTCTTGCCGTCGCTCAGGTACTTTGAATGCTGGCCGATGCTGATGATGCCCGAGAGGCCGCTCGAGAGGCTGTCCGAGGTGATGCCATGCACGTGGGGATGGAACCAGTCGGCGCCCGATGGTTCGTTGATCGGGATCTTGATGAAGTAGTCGAGCACGCCTGACGTCACCACCTCGCCGTGATCCATCGGCTGGTGAACGGGCGGGCCGTTTGCCGGGTTGTAGAGATCCACGTAGATGTCATCGCCCCACGGCTTGGTCTTCGTCCCGGCGCGCGCCTGCACCACGAGGCCGTGGGTATGGAGGTTGGTGGGGGTCCGCCACAGATTGATGCCGTTTTCATCCGGCACGGGCTCCACGATCGTGTTGTTCCAGTAGTGCCAGACCTTGTTCTTGTCCTGGGCCGGCAGCTTGTTCACGAGCCGGATCTTCAGCGAGTCGCCCGGCTGCAGTGCCAGCCGCACGCCGCCGAACTCAGACGACGTCGCCTTGCCGGGAAGGCACCGGTCATTGATCGAATATGAGCGGTAGCAGACCTCATAGACCCAGCCGGTGGGGTTGATCGGCACCGTGGCGCCCGGCGGCATGAAAGCGATTGCCGCCACCGGCTTGGTCTTGGCGACCATCAGGATGTCGAGAACACCCTTCTTGCTGGAAAAAACCGGTGGTTCCTGGAACTTGGCCGCCCCGGCCGTTCCGCACATGGCGGCCGTGACGAGCGCCGCCGCAAGGCCAGCGCGCATATGCTTGGATTTCACGATATTCTCCTTCAACCTTAAATACTTGGCGAGACCAGATTCCAGCCGGAAGCAAGCCTCGGACGCTTCGCCGGGTCAGATACTCCGCTTTCATTTTCGCGTGAAGAGAGGGAATATACGCAGACCCGGCGAGACCAGCGCCAAAGGGTGGCGGGCTACACGCCCTGGGCGAGAAAATGGCTCACCCTGTTGCCGGCAACCCTGGACTGCCAGCGGCCCTCGCCTGCCGGGCAACAAGTTGCCGCGCCCCCCCTCAACGTAAGGATTGACTTTCTTTCCCCAAGGCTGCTTTTATGACGCCCGCGGTCTCCGAACGTTTCGGGGATTTCTTACTATGAAAGCGAGAACATATTTTGGCTACAGGCAAGGTTAAGTGGTTCAACGAGACCAAGGGTTATGGCTTCATCGCGCCGGATGACGGCTCGAAGGACGTCTTCGTTCATATCAGCGCCGTGGAACGTGCCGGTCTGCGTTCGCTCAAGGAGAACCAGGCGGTTTCCTTCGAGCTGGTGACCGACCGTCGCTCGGGCAAGCAGTCCGCCGATCAGCTGCGCGCTCTCTGAGCCGCGTCTGATGGCCAAGAAGGCGAAGAAGAAGGTTGCCGCCAAAACGGCAACCCGCAGCAAGAAGACGAAGAAGGTCATCGCCGTGAAATCGGTGAAGGCCCGCAAGCCTGCTGCGAAGAAGGCGCCCCGCAAGGCGGCCCGCCGCGGCACGGCAGACGTCGCCAAGCTGCGCAAGGCGGTCATCGTCGGCATCAAGTCCGGCAAGTCCGCCGAGGTTGTTGCGGAGCAGCTGGGGATCTCGCGTCCCTATCTCTACCGTCTCAAGAGCAACGGCTGAGCGTCAGCTCACGCCGGACCAACAGTATTTACGACCATGGCAGCGCGCCCCGGAAACGGGGCGCGTTGCCGTTTCAAGGCCTGCTCAACCGCGCCTGCGGCAGCAGGATGATGGCGCTGCCTGTGAGGCACACGGGGGGCGCCATGCCCATCACACCACAGCGGTCTGGCCGCTGCCCCTGGGCCAGCAACAGCCAGAGGATCGATCCCACGATGCAGATGCCGCCCATAGGCGGCATAGGCCCGACCCGCCGCATCGCGCGGAACCAGTGTCAGCAGCCAGTCCAAGACTGAATCAGCCGAAAACCTCGATCTTCTTGCCGCCTTTGCACTTAACGATCGTGAGAACGTTGCGGGGATCAAGCCCACGGCACGCGTCTCTTGCTTGGTGTGCTTCGCTCAGTCTCGGTGATGTGCCCGTCGACGCCCTGCACCGCCAAGGACAGGGCCCGTCGCGAGGCTGACGGGACTGGCGCCTAGAACCAGCGCCTCGCAGTCGAACGTCGGCGTCGTCATGAGGGAAAGTTACTCACGGGCGAAGCCCTCGTGCAATGAACAGAAATCCGAAAAGCTTGGTCATGGGCCACTGCGGGGACACGCAGATTTGAGCGGAACGCCCTCACCGAGACGCGGCGTAGGTCATCATCTGTTCCAGCACCAGCCTGCCATAGGCGGCACTGGCGTGGTGATCGTCGAGCGGATTCTCGTTGTCGTAGAAGAGGTCAGTCGTTCCGGCCTCGGTGATGGTGTTGGCCGGTTGATCGAGGATCGCAATGCCCGACGCGGACAACTGGCCTCTAACCCTCTTGCGGTAGACGTCGTCAACATGTTGGCAGATTTCGAAACGGTGCTTCCCGAGATAGCCGGCATTGGCAAAGAACCGCGGCGCCTCGACCACCACAAGGTTCGGCCAGATCTTCGAAAGGTCCTGGGCGAGCCTCACTGCGTGGGTCGAATCCATGTCGATCAGGCCGTCCACCAACTTCTCGGAGAACGGCGTTTCATCACGCGCAACGGGGCCAGGGGCAAACCGGTCCCAGGCAAAGTCCCGGAGAATGCGCGAGGTGTTCAGGGGCATAGAGAGAAAGACGATGGTGCCTGCACCCACTGAGCCGATCGTCTCGCGCGAGTATATGTGGCGTTGCCAAACAGGCGAGGTGATGGTGAGTACCAGGCTGTCCGCATCGTAACTGTGGCAGGGCTGCCGCAGCGCGCCGCCGCCGCCGAGCGGCCAGAACACGAACTAGCCCCGGCTGGATTCTGGCATGAGATCGAGTCCGCGCCTGATTGGTCCGATGTGGGACTCTCCGGTGACAAGCAGTGGGATCACGTGTTCTCACCAAAGGCAGAGAGGAGTTCCTCATCGCACATCACGTCATCCGATGCCGGAGCCTCGTTGGGATTCGCAACAGCCGGCTGGCGCGCGGCCGTTGTGGCGTCCTCGTCCAACCCCGCGAAGAAGCAGTTCATGACATGGGCAACGCCTTGCCGGCTCACGCTGCGCAGGTTGGGCTCGAAGAACGCGCCGCGGAAAACCGGTGAATTGATAAGCTCATAGGAGGGGAAATAGCTGACGTCCGCCATGCTCGCGGCGACGCTTCCCACCACGGCTCGGAGCACAGATTTGGATTCCATCGTAGCGACCAGCACGTGCTTGCCGGAATTGGTGGCAGTCAGCGGGACGGGCGAGACGGTCAGCAGAACCTTCGGGCCTTCCCGCCTGTGCTTGCGGATGGTCGTGATGGCGTCGACGATGTTGTCGCGCACAAAGCCGTAATCCTGGTTTCGGAAGACGTGCCGAGCCGGGTCGAATTCGCCCGCATGGGTGCCGGGGCACATTGGATATTCGACGCCGGCCTGGGCGTCCCACCAACTCTCGGTCAGGCCGAGTGTGAACACCAACAGGTCGCAATCGACGAGCGATTGACGGAAGGCGCCGATGGAGTGGGCACGCGATTGCTCCATTTCCGCCACAGAGCCAAAACCGCCGGGCTCCACCGTGGGGCGGAAGGGATCATGGATCCTGCCGTCCTTCTCCCAATGGAGCGGCGGAGGCGAAATTCCCTCCAGCGCCCAGCCAACCCACTGGCGAAACAACGAGGCCGTATAGATATTGCCCGTGCGTGCGGAAAACACCCCGTAGCTGAATTCCCTCTGCAGCTCAGCAGGCATCCCGGGCATGCCGGTTTCTGCATTGAGCCAGCTGTAACCTCGTTCCACCAGCGACCTGCTGAAGTGCTGCGCGAAGCACGAGCCATAGGTCGCCACCTGCGTCTGCCGGTCGATGCGGAAGGGAGCCTTCCACAAACCGGCAATATCCAGCATGTGCTTCCTGGCAACGGCGGGCGACCAGAACGCCTGCTCTGGAAGGATTTGGTATGGATTCATGAACTGATCATTTGATTTCGCTGATCAATGATTACCCCACGGGTGCGCGGGGCGCCAGTGCGGGGCATCGGGAAGCGCCAAGGCCCTTTACCGCCTCGGCCACGCTCCCCTCAGCTCTGTCTCTATCGCGGGTGTGAGTGAGTGGCAGGAGGGCAGTTTCCCTCCGCAATGTCCTTCGGAACCTGCTTTTCGAGTGCAAGATCGGCAACCAGCGTCTTCAGCCGGCCGTTCTCAAGCTCGAGTTGCGTCAGCTTCCGGGCCTGTTCGACGTTCAGACAACCGTATCCCTTCCGGTACCGGTAGTCGCACTGCTCGGTCAGACCAGCTTCCTTGCAGGCTGCCGCAATGCTCTTGCCCTGACTTTGCAGCACCTCGACCTGTCGCAGCTTCGCGACGATCTGCTCGGCTCCCAACCTCTTCTTCGGCATAGGCTTTCTCCTTTCCAGACTATCTTCTCTCAGTTCGCCTGGTTCAGAAAATGCCGGTCAGGTCACGTTCAGAGGAGTCGAAATGTTGCCTCAGTCCCTTTGTGATTAAGACTAGCATGGACTTGGCAGCAATCGACTGGACATTATGTCCTCAACGAGTTCAACAAGAGGAACGGGCAGGAGCTAACGAGACCATCTTCGTCCAGTTCACTTTATACCTTGATTACGTCCTTCGTGATGGTGGTGAGATGCAGCCGAACAATCTTCCAAACACCATTTCTTTGATACCAGACGTTAGTTTCGAAGCAGGTTCGGTCTGATACCTCCCCCTCTGCAGTTCGAAACCTTTGGCTCCATCTGAAGATTGTCGTGGCGGCGTCGCCGAGTGGACTGATTGCAACGTCTTTCAAGGGAGGAAGGTGCATTGCCAGCGAACCACCGCCAGCTTCGAGTGTAGCATGAAGCCAATGGCGGAATTCTGGAATGGTTATTGTACCCCCGTCCACGACCAGAATAGCTTCATCCCAATAATAGGATAGGTATCCCTCGGCATCGCCTTCCATCCAAATCTTGGCCCGGCGCTTATGAGCGAAATTTACTTTGGATCGGATGGTGCGTTCATTGTTGGCGCTAGCTGACTTGCTCGCCGTTGGGCTTGTTGGAATCTTCGAGACTGGTCGTTTTGCTCCCACCTTACGAGAGGACGCTGCCACAGTTTTGTTTGCAGGTTTCTTTGCCATCGTCGCCTTCTGATTTGGCTAAATCATACGACTGGAGCTAACGCTGTTTGTTTGGAACGGGTGCCGACGATGAGCCTGATGGCGGGGTTTCCCTTTGGAACTGAATGCCACAGTTTTTCTGGATGGACGCTTGCTCGATTGCATTCATCTGTCCCTTGAGATTTGCCAGTTCGGCAGTTTGCTGACCATCACCCTTGAGGAAGAATAGCGAAGGCCAGAAAACAACCAATCCGACAGTGGTCACAACAGCATCAGTTGTGTGGGCCTTGTTCTGAACTCCAGCGGCCTGAGCGGCTCTTGTGGACACCGCTTGGGCTTCACGCGCCAATTGCTGGCAACTGTAGTTTTCATACGCAACAGGCGAGACATACGATGCTCCGATATCGTCTGCGGACGAGGCGCATCCTGCCAATCCCAGAGCCAGAACTCCTAAGGAACTAATTCGCGTTTCCAGCCAGCACTCTGTTTTAAAAAACAATCTACACCCCCACAAACGATTTCCATCCTCGTCGCGGGAATACTGTTACGTCAGGTTACGTCCGTAAAGTGCTGTAAATTCGGAGGTGGGCAGCCACCGCTTCGGCTCGGTAGAAGACGATTCTGAGACGTTTTTCACCGAAGGAGCGAAGCGATGGCTGGGTATGATGTTAACGT
>CANJMQ010000049.1 GCA_947475225.1 Bradyrhizobiaceae bacterium | reverse complement strand
GGGTCAGCGTGTTGTAGAGGCGCAAAGACATGTCGATCCTCAGGCTTGCCGGCCCGGGTACGCTTTGTCTTGGATTTAGGTCAAAGGGCGCCCTGCCAGCGGATGTGAGCTAGCTGCAAATAATGCCGCAAATGGCGGCGATGGCGGGCTGAAGGGTCATTTCGAGGCGCACCATGCGTCAGGAGGGCTCCAAGGTCAAGGGTTTGGGCATTTTGCGGGCGTGCCATGCCGTTTGCGCCCTATCGGCGCAGGACGCTCATGGTTAATGCTCCGCCCCAGAATCGGGGCCGGGGCGTGGCACAGCAGAAGGTCGGTCAGGCGGGGTTGTGGATGGCGGGCTGGCTGACGGCCACGCTGGGCATGACGGTGGCCGGGCGGCAACTGGCGCAGGAGGTTTCGGTCTTCGAGGTGATGCTGCTGCGAAGCGTCATCGCCACCATCATCCTCACCCCCATCGTGATGCTGAACGGCGGCCTGAAGGACCGGGTGTCGCAGCTGAAACTGCATGGCGCGCGCAACGTGGTCCACTATGCCGGGCAATATGCCTGGTTTTCCGCGCTGCTGCTGATCCCGCTTGCCGAGGTGATCGCCATCGAGTTCACCATGCCCTTGTGGATTGCCATCCTGGCTGCCGCCTTCCTCGGGGAGCGGCTCTATGGCTGGAAGGTGGCAGCCCTCATCGTTGGCTTTGGCGGCGTGCTGATGATCGTGAAGCCCGGGCTGACGCTGAATGTGGGGCATGTGGTGGCGCTCGCCGCTGCCCTGCTCTTCGCCGTGTCGGTGACGCTGACCAAGTACATCACGCGGCGCGACACCGCACTCACCGTGATCTTCTTCATGTTCACCATGCAGACGGTGATCGGCGCGGTGCCGGCGTGGCTGACATGGGTATGGCCACCGGTGCACGCCCTGCCCTTCGTCGCCGTCGTGGCGCTGGCGGGAACGGGTTCGCACTACTGCCTCTCCAAGGCGATCTCGCTCGCAGACGCCACAGTGGTGATGCCCATGGACTTCCTGCGGCTGCCATTGAGCGCGCTGCTGGGATACTGGCTCTACAATGAAGGGCTCGACGCCTGGTCGCTGGCGGGCGGCGCGATGATCCTCGTTGCCAACACCATCAACATCGTGAAGGCCAGCCGGGCATGATGACCCCCGAACAGCACCGGCAACACCGCATCGGCCTGCTGCTTGCGGCGGGTGCCGCGCTGTGCTGGTCAACCTCCGGCCTGTTCGTGCGCGGCATCAGCGCCGACCTGATGACCATGCTGTTCTGGCGCGGCATCTTCTCGGGGAGCGCAGTTTTCATGCTGTTTTTCCTGATCGAGCGAGGGCGCAGCTTCACCGTGCTGCGTGCGCTGGGCTGGCCGACACTGGGCGTAGCGCTGCTCTCCGCCATGGCAATGATCGCGGGGATCAGCGCCTTGCGCTTCACAACGGTTGCCGACGCCATGGTCATCTATGCCACCGTGCCCTTCGTCACTGCAGCGCTCGCCTATGTCGTCATCGGCGAGAAGCCCTCGCGCTCAACACTTGTGGGCAGCACGGTGGCGCTGTTCGGCGTGGGCGTGATGCTATGGGGTGCGAAGCTGGGCGGCAGCCTGCTGGGCCAGTTCTTCGCCGTGCTGATGACGCTGGGCATGGCCGGGTTCAGCACCATCATGCGCAAGCACCGCGACGTGCCGATGCTGCCGGCGATGGCACTCTCGGCCTGGATCTGCTCGTTCATCTGCGTCTGGTTCGCCGCACCACTGTCGGTCAGCACCCACGACTTCCTGCTCTGCGCGGCCTTCGGCATCGTGCAGAACGCCTCGGGACTGGCGCTCTACACCTTCGCCTCGAAGCGCATCCCCGCGGCGGAGGCGACGCTGCTGGCAGCGCTCGAGGTGCCTTTCACGCCGCTGTGGGTGTTCATGTTCCTCGGCGAGACGCCGTCGATCCAGACGCTGGTGGGCGGCGGCATCGTGCTCGCCGCCCTGTTCTTGCACATCGTATTCGAGTTCCGCCGCAGGCCTGCGGCGATGGCGATGCCGCTTTAGGCGCGGGCCGTCTGGCCGAAGAGAATCTTCTTTTCCTCGTCCGTCATCGGCTTCGCAGGGGATGGACCCACTGTGGCATAGACCTTGGTCACGGCGGGCCGTGCCTTGATTGCCTCGAACCAGCGCTTCAAATGCGGGAAGTCGTCAAGGTTCTGGCTATAGCGCTCGTAAGGCACCACCCAGGGGTAGGACGCCATGTCGGCAATCGAATAATCGCCCGCAAGGTAGGGCCGGTCGGCGAGCCGCTTGTTCATGACACCGTAGAGGCGGTTCACCTCCTTGGTGTAGCGGTCAATGCCGTACTGAATCTTTTCCGGCGCGTAGATCGCAAAGTGTCCGGCCTGGCCGGACATGGGGCCAAGCCCGCCCATCTGCCAGAACAGCCACTGCAGCACGTCTGCGCGGCCGCGCAGGTCCTGCGGAACGAACCGGCCAGTCTTCTCGGCGAGATACAGGAGGATGGCGCCAGATTCGAACACCGATCCCGGCTTGCCGCCATCGGCGGGGGCCGTGTCGACGATGGCCGGGATGCGGTTGTTGGGGGCAATCGCCAGGAACTCAGGCTTGAACTGGTCGCCCTTGCCGATGTCGACCGGGTGGAGGTTATAGGCGAGGCCTGCTTCTTCAAGGAAGATGGTGATCTTGTGCCCGTTGGGCGTGGGCCAGTGGTAAAGCTCGATCATGTCCGCTCCGCTCATTCCGTAACTGTGAGCGTGACAGCTAGGCCGGGCGCGGAAGGGTTTCAACCCCCGGAAATCACGATCACCAAAAAGGATGGCCGGGTCGAGCCCGGCCATGATGACGTTCAGAGGGTTTCGAAGGGTTATTCCGCAGCTTCGACGATGTCGTCATCGTCCGTCTTGGGGCGCGAGGCCATTTCCTTCTTGATCTCCTCCGCGACGAGGAAGGCCAGTTCCAGCGCCTGGGCCGCGTTGAGGCGCGGGTCGCAGAAGGTGTGGTAGCGGTCGTTCAGGTCCTCGTCACGCAGAGCGCGCAAACCGCCGGTGCATTCGGTGACATCCTTGCCGGTCATCTCGACGTGGATGCCGCCAGCATGGGTGCCTTCGGCCTGGTGCACGCCCATGAAGCGGCGCACTTCGCCCAGCACTGCCTCGAAGGGGCGGGTTTTGTAGCCACTCGTCGACTTCACCGTGTTGCCATGCATCGGGTCGCAGGACCAGACGACGACCTTGCCCTCGCGCTTCACCGCACGGATGAGGTCTGGCAGGTGCTTTTCCACCTTGTCGGCGCCGAAGCGCGCAATAAGCGTAAGGCGGCCCGGCTCGTTCTCGGGGTTCAGGAGGTCGATGAGACGGATGAGTTCATCCGGCTTCAGTGATGGGCCGCACTTCAGGCCGATCGGATTCTTCACGCCGCGCATGAACTCGACATGGGCATGGTCCGGCTGGCGGGTACGGTCGCCGATCCACAGCATGTGGCCCGATGTGGCGTACCAGTCACCGCTCGTCGAATCGACGCGGGTCAGCGCCTGCTCGTAGCCCAGCAGCAATGCCTCATGGCTGGTGAAGAAATCGGTGGTGCGCAGCTGCGGGGCGGTGTCGGCATTGATGCCGCAGGCGCGCATGAAGCCGACGGCTTCGGTGATGCGGTCCGAGATTTCCTGGTAGCGCTCGTAGGCGGGCGAATCCTTGAGGAAGTCGAGCGTCCACTTGTGGACATGCTCGAGGTTCGCATAGCCGCCCTGTGCGAAGGCGCGCAGCAGGTTGAGGGTCGCCGCCGACTGCCGATAGGCCATGATCTGGCGCTCGGGATCCGGCCGGCGGGCCTCGATCGTCGCTTCGGCGCCGTTGACGATGTCACCACGGTAGATCGGCAGCTCGACGCCGCCGATGGTCTCGGTTGGCGAGGAACGGGGCTTGGCGAACTGGCCGGCGATGCGGCCGACCTTCACCACCGGTTGTCCGCCTGCGAAGGTCAGGACGACGGACATCTGCAGGAAGACACGGAAAAAGTCGCGGATGTTGTCCGCCGAATGTTCGGCGAAGCTTTCAGCACAGTCGCCGCCCTGCAGCAGGAAACCCTTGCCCTCGGCAACGCGGGCGAGCTTGCGCTTCAGTTTCCGGGCCTCACCGGCGAAGACCAACGGCGGATAGCCGGCGAGTTGCTCCTCGACCGAGTGCAGCTTGGCCTGATCCCCGTAGTCCGGCACCTGCACGACCGGAAAGTTCCGCCAGCTGTCAGGTGTCCAGTTCGTCGTCATTTTCCTACTCCGATGGGGGATCAACCCCGTACTTTCGATGAAATCGGCTTGGCCTATACACGGCTTGGCAGTAGGTTTCCAGCCCGGGCGAACAGGCTGGGTCAGCATGCTGGAATATCTCTACCTCGCGCGATGGGACCAGACGTATAGCTTCCTGGTGTCCGGCAGCCCACCGATGTTGGTCCGTCTCCTGGCCCTGAATGCCCTGTTTCTGGTCCTTTATGCCGTCCGGAAGTCCACCGGCGCCAGGCCCCTGTCGGCAGGAATGGCCCTTCTCGTGCAATTGGCGGTTCTGGGGGCCAACCTGCTGGTCCTCTTCCAGCCGCAGGTCGAGAACTATCTGCTGCGCCTCATGAACCGCTTCTGACGCGCTCCCTGAAGGCCGCCTCGGCCGATCCATAGGGCTGCTGGAGGCTGACATTCCAGTAGCGCAGGTCAGTCAACGGGATCGCCTTGCCGGAGGATGCGCAGCGCACATGATCGCCCTCACGGACGATCTGGAAATCTGCATCCAGGTAACGGATCACGGCCTCGCGGCGGGTTTGGTGCGGATCAAGGACATTCATGGACTTCAGCCTAGCCCCTTTTGCGTCATTTTGAAGGTGCCGAAACTTTGGACATTGTCGCCCGGTTGCGTGTAGATTCCGCGTCATGACCCACGAAATGCTCCTTGATACCTATGCAAAACTGGCCGTTCGCACCGGCCTGAACCTCCAGAAGGGCCAGCAGCTGGTGATGACCGCGCCGCTCGACGCGGTGCCACTGGTCCGGCGTATCACCGAGCATGCCTACCGGGCGGGCGCGAGCCTTGTCACGACCTTGTACGCCGATGACGAGACGACGCTTGCCCGCTATCAGCATGCACCAGGCGAGGCCTTCGGCACCGCCTCCGACTGGCTGTTCAATGGCATGGCCGAGGCTTTCCGGGGCGGGGCTGCCCGGCTGGCGATTGCCGGCGAAAATCCTGCCCTGCTGGCGGGCCAGGATCCCGATAAGCTGTCGCGTGCCAACAAGGCGCGGTCGAGGGCCTATCGCCCTGCCCTCGAACTGATCACCGGCTTCGCCATCAACTGGTGCGTCATCGCGGCGGCAACGCCCGCCTGGGCCAAGTCAGTGTTCCCTGGCCTCCCCGAGGCTGAGGCAGTCGATAGGCTGTGGAAGGCGATCTTCGCCTGCACCAAGGCGGACCTGCCGGATCCGATCGCGGCCTGGGAACAGCACAATGCCGATCTTCGCCGCCGTACCGAGTTCCTCAACCAGCGGCGCTACCGGGCGCTGAAGTACAAGGGGCCCGGAACCGATCTCATGCTCGGACTCGCCGAGGAGCACTGCTGGAAAGGCGGCGGTGGCAAGGCGCTGAACGGCGTGTTCTGCAATGCCAACATCCCGACCGAGGAGGTGTTCACCGCGCCCAACAAGGACATGGTGGACGGCATCGTGTGTTCATCGAAACCACTCTCTTACCAGGGCTCGCTGATCGACGGCATCCGGGTGCGCTTCGAGCACGGCCGCATCGTGGAAATGTCGGCGGACAAGGGCCAAGAGGCATTCCGCAACCTCATCGACACCGACGAGGGTGCGGCGCGCCTGGGCGAAGTGGCGCTGGTGCCGCATTCCTCGCCCATTTCCACGAGCGGCATCATATTCAACAACACGCTGTTCGACGAGAATGCCGCGAGCCACATCGCCGTGGGCCAGTCCTATACCGAGAACATCCGCGATGGATCGAAGCGCTCGAAGGAAGAACTGGCAGCGCTGGGCGCCAACACCAGCCTGGTGCATGTCGACTGGATGATCGGCTCGGGCGAACTCGACGTCGACGGCATCCTGGCGGATGGCTCTGCCGAGCCGTTGATGCGCAAGGGCGAGTGGGCGATCTGACGCGCTAGAGGAGGCGGCCCTGCTTGGGGCTGTCCTCCCGGACCTTCACTTCGCCATCGGCGAATTCGAGGCGCAGTGCCGCACCCGACCTGACGTCGCCAGCATGGTGCACGGGCCTGCCCTTCTCATCCCGCACCAGCGCGAAGCCGCGGCGCAGCACCGATTTATAGGACAGTGTGTCGACGAGTTTTGCGACACCATCGAAGCGCTGGCGCTGGAAGGCAACGAGGCGCGACAACGCCTGAGCGGCACGCCGCCCCGAGAGGTCGAGCGAGCGGCGTTCATTGACGATCAGTGTGCGCATCGGCGCCAGCGTGAGGCGCGGGGCCACGCGCTGCAGGCGCGCACCATGTTCACGGGTATTGGCCTTGAGCGCCTGCACGAGACGGCCCGAGGCGGAATCGAAGCGCTGCCGCACGAGGGCGAGAAGTTCATCAGGCCGCGGCAGAGCGCGCGCGGCGGAGCGCACGCGGGTCTGGCGTTCTTCCATGCCGCGACGAAGTCCGCCCTGCAGCCGGGCATCAAGCCGGGCCACCTCGGCTACAAGATCAGCACGCACGGGAACGGCCTTCTCGGCAGCTGCGGTGGGCGTAGGGGCGCGCAAGTCGGCGGCGTAGTCGATCAGCGTCGTATCGGTTTCATGGCCAACAGCGGAGATCACGGGAATGGCGCTCGCGGCCGCGGCGCGCACCACGATCTCCTCGTTGAAGCCCCACAGGTCCTCGAGCGAGCCGCCGCCGCGGGCGACGATGATGACATCAGGCTTGCGAAGCATATCGTTGAAGCCGGCGATGGCGGCAGCCACCTCGGCCGCGCAGGTTTCACCCTGCACCCGCACCGGCCAGACCATGACGTGGCGCGGAAAGCGGTCATTCAGGCGGTGCAGGATGTCGCGGATCACGGCACCCGTTGGCGAGGTAACGACGCCGATCACCTTTGGCAGATAGGGGATTGGGCGCTTGCGCGCGGGATCGAACAGGCCCTCGGCGGTGAGCTTCTTCTTGCGCTCCTCCAGCAGCGCCATCAGCGCACCGACACCAGCAGGCTCGATGCTCTCAATGACGATCTGGTAGCCGGACTTCATCGGGTAGGAGGTAATCTTGCCGGTGGCGATGACCTCCAGCCCCTCCTGCATCTTGGCGCGCAGCCGCCCGAAGCTGCCGCGCCAGATCACGGCGTCGAGCTTTGCGCCCTCGTCCTTAATCGAGAAATAGCAGTGGCCCGAGGAATGGGGGCCACGATAGCCTGAAATCTCACCCCTGACCCGCACATGGCCAAAGGTGTCCTCCAGCGTACGCTTGAGCGCCTGGGCGATCTCCGAGACCGAGTATTCCCCGGTATTGGAGCCGCCGCCTTCGATGACTTCGCCGGTTTCCGGGTCATGGTCCCAGATGCTGGACATGGCAAATTCCGCGCTTTGATTCCGTAGTATCAAATGCGAGAAGGCGGGCGAAAGCAAGGATTGGCGCCCGGGGCGCCATGAAGCGCACAGTCGAGGGTGCAGTCATGAACATTCTTCTGATCGGTTCCGGCGGCCGCGAGCATGCATTGGCCTGGGCAATTTCAGCAAGCCCGCTGTGCGACAGGCTGTTCGTCGCCCCCGGCAACCCCGGCATCGCCCAGATTGCCCGCAACGTGGACCTCAAGGTGACCGACCACGCCGCAGTGATCGCCTTCTGCCGGGATGAGAATATCGGGTTCGTGGTGGTGGGCCCCGAGGCGCCGCTGGTGGCGGGGCTGGCAGATGACCTCGCCACTGCAGGGATCAAGTGCTTCGGCCCGACGAAATTTCCCGCCCAGCTCGAAGGCTCCAAGGGCTTTACCAAGGACATATGCGCCAAGTACAATATCCCGACTGCCGCCTATGGCCGGTTTCGGGACAAGGCGGCGGCACTGGCCTATCTCGATGCCCACGGCGCGCCCATCGTCATCAAGGCGGACGGGCTTGCCGCCGGCAAGGGCGTGACGGTGGCGATGGACATGAACACCGCGCGTGCGGCCGTGGAGGACATCTTCGCGGCCAAGTTCGGCAGTGCGGAATGCGTGATCGAGGAATTCCTCGAAGGCGAGGAGGCGAGCTTCTTCGTGCTCACCGATGGCCGGAACGCCCTGCCACTGGCCACCGCGCAGGACCACAAACGGGTGGGCGACGGCGACTCCGGCCCCAACACCGGCGGCATGGGCGCCTATTCCCCTGCGCCCTGCATGACGCCAGCGCTGTGCACCGAGGCGCTGGAGACGATCGTCAAGCCGACGATCCGTGCGCTGCGGGACATGGAGCACCCTTATGTCGGCGTGCTCTTCGCGGGGCTCATCCTGACGAAGAACGGCCCGAAGCTGATTGAATACAATTGCCGCTTCGGCGATCCGGAGGCCCAAGTCCTGATGATGCGGCTGAAGGATGATCTCGTCACCCTGCTGCTCGCCTGCTGCGACGGCGCGCTCGACAAGCTGTCCGTCCGCTGGCTGGACGACGTGGCGCTGACCGTCGTGATGTGCGCCAAAGGCTATCCGGGCGACGTGATGAAGGGCAGCGAAATCCGTGGCCTCGAAGGTGCCTCCGCGATGGAAGGCGTCGAGATCTTTCATGCAGGCACCACCACAAAGGACGGGCGGATCATCGCCAATGGTGGGCGCGTTCTGAACATAACGGCGCGCGGCGCAACCGTGCGCGAGGCGCGCGACCGCGCCTATGCCGCGGTCGACCGCATCGACTGGCCAGAAGGCTTCTGCCGCCGCGACATCGCCTGGCGGGCACTGGCACGCGAGGAAAATCGCTGAACTTTGCGGAACTCAGGCGCCGGTGTAAACTCCCGCCATGAGCACGCTCTTCCCCGGCACGCAGGAATACCGGCACAGGCACGCCGGAGTCGAAATTTTCGCACGCATCGGTGGCTCTGGCCCACCGCTGCTGCTGATCCACGGATTTCCGCAGACCCATGCCATGTGGCACAAGGTGGCGCCGGACCTGATGCGGCGCTTTACCTGCGTGATGCCTGACCTGCGCGGCTATGGCTATTCCTCCTGCCCGGTAAACGACGCCAAGAACGAGGCCTATTCCAAGCGCGCCATGGCACAGGACCTGGTCGCACTGATGACGAGCCTCGGTCACGACCGCTTTTCCGTGGTGGGCCATGACCGCGGCGCGCGCGTTGGCTACCGCATGGCGCTGGACTTACCCGACACCGTCTCGTGCCTCACCGTACTCGACATCGTACCGACTCACGCCATGTGGCATAACTTCACGGTCAGGCTGGCAATGAAAACCTATCACTGGCTGATGCTCGCCCAGCCGCACCCGCTGCCCGAGATGCTGATCGAGCCGAACCCCGTGGGCTATCTCGACTACACCATCGCCAGCTGGAGCAAGTCCAAGGACCTCTCGGCCTTCAGCGAGGACGCACTGTCCGACTACCGGATGCATTACGCAACGCCCGAGCATATCCACGCCACCTGCAACGACTATCGCGCCGGCGCCACCTATGACCTTGCCGCTGATGTGGTCGACCATGCCGCGGGCCGCAAGATCACCTGCCCCACGCTGGCGCTATGGGGCACGGCGGGCATTCCCAGCGAGACGGAAGGACCGCTCGAAACCTGGCATGAATGGTGCGAGAGCGTGGAGGGCCACGGCATCGACTCGGGCCATTTCATCGCCGAGGAAAATCCGCAGGCAACGCTTGACACGCTCATCCCATTCCTGGAACGCCATGCGCATTGACCGGCAACAGTCCTTTTCCGGCACGACTGCCTCCGACATCGATGCTGCAGCGTTGCAAGCTTATCTCGCGCAGCATGTCGAAGGCCTCTCTGGGCCGCTGACCCTGGTGCGCTTCAAGGGCGGGCAGTCGAACCCGACCTACAAGCTCTCGACCCCTGCGTGGTCCTACGTGCTGCGGCGCAAGCCCTTCGGCAAGCTGTTGCCCTCGGCCCATGCCATCGAGCGCGAATGCCGGGTGACGGAAGCACTGGCACGCGCTGGCTTTCCCGTGGCCAGGCCGCTGCATCTCTGTGCAGACGACAGCATCATTGGAGCGGCATTCTATGTGATGGAACATGCCGAGGGTAGGGTGTTCTGGGATCCGCATGCGCCGGGGCTCCCGGGGCCAGAGCGCGCTGCACTCTTCGACTCGCTCAACGCCACCATCGCGCAATTGCACACGCTCGATCCAGAAGCTTTGGGTCTCGGCGGCTACGGCAAGCCGCAGGGCTATGTGGCGCGGCAGATCAAGCGCTGGAGCGAGCAGTATCGCGCGTCCGAGACCGAGACGATTCCCGAGATGGACCGACTCATCGCATGGCTTCCCGGCGTCTGCCCCGCGGACTCAGGTGCTGCCATCGTGCATGGAGATTTCCGGCTGGACAACTGCATCATCGACCCGACGGAGCCGCGCGTCATCGCGGTGCTCGACTGGGAACTTTCGACGCTGGGCGACCCACTGGCCGATTTCACCTACCACCTGATGCAGTGGTTCATGCCGGTTTCGGAAACGGGTGCCGGTGTCGGCTCTCTGCTGGGGCACGAGCGTGATCCGGGCGTTCCCGCCATCGAGGACTACATCGCGGATTATTGCCGGCGCACCGGGCGGAGCAGCATCCCAGATCTCCCGGTCTACATGGCCTACAACTTCTTCCGGCTGGCGGCGATCCTGCAGGGTATCCTCGGCCGGGTGCGGGACGGCACGGCGGCCAACGCAGAGGCGGCGGCGATGGCTCGGCAGGTGCGGCCACTGGCCGAGACGGCGTGGTCCTTCGCGCAAAGGGCGGGGGCATGAGCGAGCCCTCGATCGGGCTGGCGCTCGGCGGCGGCAGCGCACGCGGGCTGGCGCATATTCCGGTGCTCGAAGTGTTCGACGAGCTTGGGATCAAGCCAAAGCTCATCGCGGGTTGCTCCATCGGCTCATTGCTGGGGGCCGCCTATGCCGGAGGCATGAGTGCGAGGGACATCCGTGAGCGGGCAGAACTGTTGCTGTCGGACCGCATCGGCGCGCTGAAATTTGCCTTCGGGCAGAAACGCATCAACCCGTTCGAACTGCTGGCGCTAAGGGGCCTCGCATCGCTGCAGGTACATGGCGAAAAGCTTGCGGGGCTGGTGCTGCCGGACACCCTGCCCAGCCTCATCGAGGACCTGCCAATTCCCTTCAAGGTGATCGCCACCGACTTCGACATGATGGAAGAGCGGGTCATCGAGAGCGGCTCGCTGGTGAAGGCCGTGGGGGCCTCGATCGCCATTCCCGGCGTGATCCACGGCACGCAATATGACGGGCACAGCTATGTTGATGGTTGCGTCACCAACCCGGTGCCGTTCAACCATGTGCGCGAGGGCATGGACATCGTCATCGCTGTGGATGTGTCGGGAAGGCCGCGCGAGGCCAATGGAACAAACCGGTCCAACATGGAACTGGCCGTCGGGGCGCTGCTCATCCTGTTCAACCAGGTGGCCAGCCTGCGCCGGGTGATCAGCCCGCCGGATATCTATCTGCGCCCGGCCATCGATTCCTTCTCGGGCGGTGATTTCTTCCGCATCAAGGAAGTGATCGAGCAGGCGCAGCCCGCCAAGGACCAGTTGAAGCGGGAGTTGGAAAAACGGCTGACCGCGCTCACGAACGGCGGGACTTGAAGAAATCCTTGAGCAGGCGTTTGGCGTGCTCCTCGCCGAGGCCGCTGTAGATATCGGGAGCGTGGTGGCAGGTGGCTTGCGAATAGAAGCGGGGGCCGTGCTCCACCGCCCCCATCTTCTCGTCCGCCGCCGCGTAATAGAGACGGCGAATGCGGGCGAAGGAAATGGCGGCGGCGCACATGGCGCAGGGCTCCAGCGTGACGAAGAGATCGCAGTCGACGAGGCGCTCCGAGCCCAGGGTTTCGGCCGCCGCGCGGATCACCAGCATCTCGGCGTGGGCGGTGGGGTCCCGCAATTCCAGCGTGCGGTTGCCCGCCCGAGCAATGACATTGCCTGCCTTATTGGCCAGCACGGCGCCCACAGGCACCTCGCCGCGGACGACGGCGGCTTCGGCCTCTTCAAAGGCGATCTCAAGGGGGGCTGGCAGATTCAGTCGCATCGTGCCAATTGAGGCATTCATGGGTGACGGGTCAAGATGAGCGAATTCGAGGGAGAACGCATCGCCAAGGTGATCGCCCGGGCAGGCATCTGCTCCAGGCGCGATGCCGAACGGCTGATCGGCGAAGGCCGGGTGAAGATGAACGGCAAGGTTCTGACCTCTGCCGCCACCAATGTGACGGCCAGGGACGTGATCCTGATCGACGGCCAGCCGCTGCCGCAGAAGGAAACAACCAAGCTATGGCGCTATCACAAGCCAGGCGGGCTGGTGGTGTCGAACCATGACCCCGAGGGACGGCCCACGGTATTCGAGAAACTCAGGTCCCAGTTGCCGCGCGTCGTGTCGATCGGGCGTCTGGACATCAATACCGAGGGGCTGCTGCTGCTGACCAATGACGGCGAGTTGGCGCGCTTCCTCGAACTGCCTGCGACCGGCTGGATCCGGAAGTATCGCGTGCGGGCCTTCGGGCACATCGACGAGGCCTCCCTCAAGAAGCTTGAGAAGGGTGTCGAAGTCGAGGGCGTGCGCTACGGGCCCATCGAGGCGCAGATCGAGCGTGTGCAGGGTGACAATACATGGCTGACCATCGCCATCAAGGAAGGCAAGAACCGTGAGGTGAAGCGCATCTGCGAGCACCTGGGGCTGCAGGTGAACCGGCTGATCCGCACGGCCTTCGGGCCGTTCCAGTTGGGCGAGCTCGCACGCGGCGGCATCGAGGAAGTGCCGGCGCGGGCGATGAAGTCGTCGATCGGAGACAAGTTCTTCAAGAAGGAAGATGATGCGCATCGTCGGTGGAAAGTACAAAGGCCATAGCATCGCGCCGCCGCTTGGCTCGGCGACCAGGCCCACCAGCGACCGGGTGCGGGAATCGGTGTTCAACATCCTGGCGCATGGCATCGATGGGCTGGCGCTGGACGGAGCGCGGGTGCTGGACCTGTTTGCGGGCACCGGCGCGATGGGCCTCGAGGCCGTGTCACGCGGGGGCCGCTTCTGCCAGTTCGTCGAAGAGAGTGCCGAGGCACGCGGATTGATCCGCAAGAATGCCGATGGGCTGGGGGTAATCGGGCTTGTGAAGATCTGGCGGCGCGATGCGACGGATCTTGGCTTCTGTTCGCCGCAGCCGCGCTTTGACCTGGTGTTTGCCGACCCGCCCTATGGCAAGGGGCTGGGCGAGAAGGCACTCAAGTCACTCATGGCTGGAGAATGGCTGAACCCGGGTGGCATCGTTGTCTTGGAAGAGACACAAAAGGCCGAGATCAAGGACATTGCAGGACTTGCGCTAATTGATGAGCGGGACTACGGCGACACCAGAATTCGTTTCTACCGAGGAGGACCTTCGTGAAGATCAAGAAGCTTGAGACCTTCTGCAACGAGTTCGTCGGCTTCGTGCGGGCAACGAGCGATACGGGGCACCAGGGGTGGGGCCAGGTCTCGACCTACAACGCCGACATCACCTGCGAGATCTTCCACCGCCAGGTGGCACGGCATGCGCTGGGCACCGATGCGCTGGATTTTGCCGACACCCTTGAGATCATCGGCGAACGTGAACACAAGTATCCGGGCTCCTACCTGCGGCGTGCCATGACGGGGCTCGACACCGCGCTGCTCGACCTGCGCGGCAAGCTGGAGGAAAAGCCGGTGACGGTGCTGCTCGGCGGTACGCCCGGCAAGCTGCGCGCCTATGCCTCCTCGATGAAGCGTGACATCACGCCGAAGGATGAGGCGAAGCGGTTGCGCAAGCTGAGGGACGAGAAGGGCTTCGATGCCTTCAAGTGGCGCGTGGGCGCCGAATGCGGGCGCGACAAGGATGAGTGGCCGGGCCGCACCGAGGAGATCGTGCCGACGGTGTCGCGCGCGCTGGGCGATGGCGTGGCGAAGCTTGTCGATGCCAACTCCTGCTACACGCCGAAGCGGGCGATCGAGGTCGGCCGCCTGCTCGAGGCCGAGGGCATCGGCCACTTCGAGGAACCCTGCCCCTACTGGGAATTCGCCTGGACCAAGGAAGTGACGGATGCGCTGTCCATCGATGTCACCGGCGGTGAACAGGATTGCGAGTTCACGGCATGGCAAACCATGATCGACATGCGCGCCGTGGACGTTGTCCAGCCGGATGTGATGTATCTGGGTGGCATGCTGCGCACGCTGCATGTGTGCAAGATGGCCGAGAAGGCCGGCCTGCCGGTGACGCCGCATGCGGCCAACCTGTCGCTTGTCACCATGTGCACCATGCACCTGCTGCGGGCCATTCCAAATGCGGGCAAGTATCTCGAATTCTCGATTGAGGAGGAGGATTACTATCCCTGGCAGTATGACATTTTCCTCGGTGAACCGTATCGCATCGAAGACGGCAAGGCGACGGTGACGGACGCGCCTGGCTGGGGCGTGGAGATCAACCCGGCATGGCTCGATAAGGCGCAGTACAAGGTGAGCGAGGCCTAGTTCGGCCTCTCCTTCATCATGCTCTCGTTCGGTTGTCGACTTTCACCTTGCGCGGACTTGATCCGCGCATCCTTTTCTGCAGCGTAAAAAGGGCCCCAGGGGCAAGCCCGGGGGAAGTGAAATGGGGAGATGGACCAGCGTCCAAACTACCGTCTCCCGAACAACTTCTCGATATCAGCGAGTTTCAGTTCGATGAATGTCGGCCGCCCGTGGTTGCATTGGCCGGAGTTCGGCGTCACTTCCATTTCACGCAACAGCGCATTCATCTCCTCGGGACGGAGCTTCCGCCCGGAGCGGACGGAGTTGTGGCAGGCCATGGTGGCGAGCACGTGGTTGATGCGATCTTCAACGCTGGTGGTAACGCCCAGTTCACTGAGTTCATCCGCCACGTCGCGCACGATACCAGAGATGTCTCCCTTGCCGACGGCAGCCGGCACTTCACGGATGATGACGGCGCCGTCACCAAAGCCTTCGAGCACGAGTCCCCCTTGCGCCAGCAGGTCTGCCGCGCCAGCGAGGCGTTCCACTTGCACCGGGTCGAGGTCAACCACTTCGGGCACAAGCAATGGCTGGGTTTCAACACCACGATCAGCGTGCTCGCGTTTCAGCCGCTCATAGACAAGGCGTTCATGGGCTGCGTGCTGGTCAACAAGGATAAAGCCGTCCTTCGTCTGGGCGACAATGTAGTTATCGTGAATCTGGGCACGCGCATTGCCAAGGGGATAATCGGGCTGGGCCAGCGGCGGCTCTGCGACAGGTGCCGAGGCGGGTGGCATGTTCATGGCGAGCGCCGCCTGCTTCTCCTCCTCGTCGAAGCCGCGGTGGTTGAAGGGGCGCGGCATGACCGGCCGGAAAGAGGAAACAGTCTGCCGCGAAAGACCCGTGTCAGGCGCCCGCTTTCGCCCCAGCGCATCGCGGATGGAGCTGACGATGAGGCCGCGCACGAGGCCGCCGTCGCGAAAACGGACTTCCGCCTTGGCAGGGTGCACGTTCACATCAACCCGCTCCGGCGGGCAGTCGAGGAAAAGCACAAGCGCCGGGAAACGCCCGGATGGCAGCACATCGGCATAGGCGCCTCGGATGGCGCCGGAGATCAGCTTGTCGCGCACACTGCGGCCGTTAACAAACATGTATTGCTGGGCGGAATTGTTGCGCGACCAGGTGGGAAGCGCGGCATAACCCCGCACGCGAACGGCCTCGCGTTCAAGTTCGAAGAGCACGGCATTCTCCATGAACTCCGCGCCGAGGATGCGGCGGATGCGGGCCTCCTCGCCCTCCTCCTTCGGCACGTCGACGAGGCGGCGCTCCTCGGTGACGAAGGCAAAGCCGATGTCCGGATGCGCCAGCGCCATGCGGCGGACGACCTCGGCTGCCTCCACCGTTTCAGTGCGGTCCGCCTTCAGGAACTTGAGCCGGGCGGGCGTGGCGAAGAACAGGTCCTTGACGTCGATCTCGGTGCCGCGGTTGAGCGCCGCCGGGCGCGGCGGCGTGAGGTGACCGCCTTCCACGGTGATGACATGCGCATCGCCGCCACTGCGCGGCTTCGAGGAAATGGCAAGCCGGCTGACAGCGCCGATCGACGGCAAAGCCTCACCCCGGAAGCCGAGGAAGCGAATGTCGATCAGGTCGTCGTCGGCGAGCTTCGAGGTGGCATGGCGCTCAACCGCCAGCGCCAGATCTTCCGGGCCCATGCCCATGCCATCATCGGAGACCCGGATGAGGCTCTTGCCTCCGCCCCGGAACGCCACATCAATTTGGCTTGCCCCGGCATCGATGGCGTTCTCGACAAGCTCCTTCACCACGCTCGCGGGACGCTCGATCACCTCGCCCGCCGCGATGCGGTTCACCATTCCTTCTGAAAGCCGCCGGATTCGCATCGGTTGAGCTTAGCGCGAGAGTAGCCCCCGACGAAACAGCGCAGGGAAGTTATCCCCCTGCCCGGCCCGGTGTTTCCTCTCGCGCGGATGGAAAAGAGGAAAACCAGCGGCTACTTCACGCCCTGCGGCCTGCCCACCACGGTGACGATCAGCCGGTCCGGATGGAGCAGGCGCCTGGCCTGGGCCTTGACCTGGTCCAGAGTCACGGCCTCCACAAGCGCATTCCGCTTCTGGACATAGTCGATGCCAAGGTTCTGCTGCTGGATGCCGAGCAGCTGGTTGGCGATTGCGCCATTGGAGGAGAAGCGCAGCGCATAGGAGCCGGTGAGGAATGTCTTGGCCTCATCGAGGTCCTTCTGGGTCGGTCCCTCCTCGGCGTATTTCTTGATCACTTCGCGGGCGGCATCGAGCGCCTCGCCAGCTGACTCGTTCTTGGTCTGCAGCGAGCCGGCATAGAGGCCGACACGGTCCATGGGCGACAGGCCGTAGCTGACGCCATAGGTGAGTCCGCGCTTTTCACGGATCTCCTCGGACAACAGCGAGGTGAGGCCGCCGGAGCCGAGAATTTCCGACATGACGAAAGCCGGGATGAAATCCGGATCATCACGCTTGATGCCTTCGGTGCCGAAGGCGATGACGCTCTGCGGCATGTCACGCTCGATGACCTTGAGCTTGGGGCCCATTGCGGGCTTGGCCTCGGGCAGCCTTGGCTGCTCCGGCGCCTTTTCCGGAAGTCCGCCGAACACCTTGTCGAGCAAGGGACCGAGTTCCTTCGCCGTGATGTCACCCACCACCGCGACCTGCAGCGTATCACGATTGAAGATGTGGCGGTGCGCGTTCTTGAGATCATCAGCCGTGATCGCGGCGATGGTGGCCTCGGTGCCGTCGTCAGGGCGCGAATAGGGATCGCCCGGGAGTATCTCGTCCATCCAGGCCTGCCAGGCCATGGTTGGCGGATCCTGCTCCTTGTCCTTGACGTTCAAGAGGAACTGCTGGCGAACGCGGTCCAGCGGTTCCGCATCGAAACGCGGGGCGGTGATGGCGAGCCTCAGGAGATCCGTGGAGGCATCGCGATTCTTCGTCAAGGTCTGGAAACCACCCTCGAAGAAATCGCTGCCCGCATCAAACGACATGCGGAATGCAAGCTCGTCGCGTTTCTTCTGGAACTCGGCGGAGAGCATGTCGCCCGCGCCCTCGTCCATCATGCCGGTGAGGAAACTGGAGACGCCCTCCTTGCCTGCTGGCTCGAGTTCCGTCCCCCCCTTGAAGGAATAATTCATGGCCATCAGCGGAATGGCGTGTTCCTCGACAAGCCAGGCCTTGATGCCGCCAGGGCTGGTCACCTCCTGAATGGTGAAGGCATTCGCGCTGGCGGCGCTGCCCACGAAAAGACCGATGAAAAGCAGCAGGGTGCGGAGAGATTTCGGCATGGTCATCATCTTACCCTTCACTGGCTCTTCGCTTCCGGCAGCAGCACGCCGGTGACTGAAGCCTTGCGGTCAAGTATGGTACGGGCGGCCTTGTTGACATCGTCAACGGTCACCAAGGAAAGATCCCTGTCCCAATTCTTGACGTCGTCGATGGTCTGACCGGTGGCGAGCGCCACGCCGAAGAGGCGTGCCAGCTTATCCTGCGAGTCCAGGACATAGACAGCGCTGGCGATCATGTTGTTGCGGCTGCGATCAAGTTCCGCCTGGGTCACGCCCTTGGTTGCGACATCACTGAGGATGGCATCAACTTCCTTTTCCGCGGTCTCGATTGTGACGCCGGGGTTGGGCGAGGCATAGACGCCGAAACTGCCGTAGTCGAGCTGGTCGGCATCGAACCAGGCACCGGAATAGGCGGCGAGCTTCTTGTCGATGTTGAGCGTCTGGAAGAAGCGGCTCTGGTTGCTGCCGCCGACGATCTCGGCGAGGATCGACATGGCGAGTTCCTCGCGCTGTGACAGTTGGCGGGCAGACGGCGTGAGGTACTGGCGCTGCCAGTTTGGCGAACTCACCCGCGGGTCGGACATCGTGATGCGGCGCTCGGCATTGGGTGGCGGCTCCTCGGCGCGCAGGCGCTCCGGGGTCGGACGCTTGTTCTTGAGTGGTCCGTAATAGCGCTCGGCCAGCGTCTTCACCTCGTCCGGCGTCACGTCGCCCGCCACGATGAGGATGGCGTTCTCCGGCTCATAATGCGCGGCGTAGAAGTCCATGGCATCCTGGCGGGTGAGCTTCGAGACCTGCGACATCCAGCCAATGACCGGCTTGCCATAGGGGTGCGCCGTGTACATGGCAGCATCCATCTGCTCGTTGAGCAGGCCTGCGGGCTCGTTGTCAGTGCGCTGGCGGCGCTCTTCCAGCACCACGGAACGCTCCGGCAGCACGGTCTCATCCGTGAGCTCGAGATTCTGCATGCGGTCCGCTTCGAGTTCCATCACCAGAGGCAGGCGGTCCTTCATCACCTTCTGGAAATAGGCGGTGTAGTCCTGCGTGGTGAAGGCGTTCTCGTCACCGCCATTGGCACGCACGATGCGGCTGAATGCACCGTCGGGATGCTTGGGGGTGCCTTTGAACATCAGGTGCTCGAGGAGGTGCGCGACACCAGCCTTGCCCTGCGTCTCATCCGCTGCACCAGTCTTGTACCAGACCATGTGGGTGACGACAGGCGCGCGATGATCGGGGATCACCACGACCTGCATGCCATTGTCCAGCTTGAAGGAGGTGACGTCGATGTCGAGGGCGCGCGCCGGGCCGGCGGCAGCCAGCACGGCGAAGACGACGGGCGCCAGTCGCTTGAAAAGTGTCATGGAGCTCCTCAGGGGGTTACGGGCGCACCGAAGGGCGCAGTCGAAGGACGTCTATTCGTCCTTGAAGATGTTGCCGATGTTCATGAAGGTCCCGTAGCTCGGGTTCTTGGTCTTCTTCTGGGCAATGTAATAGGCCTGCAATTCCTCGCGCAGCTGCTGGTCGGTCTTGCGCGTGCCATCGGGGTTGTAAACCGAGATACCGGCGTTGGTGTAAATCGCATCCTTGCCGTCGGCCGGCTGGGTGGTCACGGCGGCGGTCTTCACGGCAGGGGCAGCGGTCTTGGGGGCGGTGTAGACAGGCGTCGTGGGCGGCGTGGTGAGGGCCGCTGTCTGGGTCGCGGCGGGTGCGGCATTGACAGCACCCGGGTCAGGCGCGGGGCTGGTGGTGCCGGGCGGCGGCAGGCGCAGGTCCGGCGGCATGGTGAGGTCCTGGCGCGCGCTGAGGTTCTGGGTGGGCGTTTCCTTTTCGAGGTAGCCTCGCATCGGGTTGGCACAGCCGGCAAGGCTCAGGCCCATGCAGCAGAGCAGCACTGTCACACCGGCACGATTCATCCATATACCCTTGTCAGACCGGCCATTCGAATGCCCTCGAAATCAGGCTTTTCCGCGGCGACTCTCGTGCTCGCCCATTACAACGGAGTCATACATCAGCAACGCCACCCCGGCAACGATGGCGATATCGGCGACGTTGAACACATACCAACTAAAAGATTGATAATGAAAGAGGAAAAAGTCCGCAACGGCCCCTCGGGACAGCCGGTCCAGGGCATTGCCGAGGGCCCCGCCGATGACCATTCCCAGGGCGGCTGCGGCAATCGCACGCCTGGCACCGCAGGCCCAGATCCATAGCAGCACGGCGATGAAGACGGAGAGTGCAACCAGCCATTCCTGGACGTGGGTGGAGAACAACCCGTAGGAGACACCGGTGTTCCAGACCATCACCAGATCGAAGAATTTGGTGATGTGGACCGGTGCTTTTTCGTTGATGCCGTAGACATCCAGCATCCAGTATTTGTGCAACTGGTCGATGCCGAAGACGAGGGCCGCCAGCGCCAGCGTCAGCGGTGCGAGCGGACCCCAGAGCTTCAGCTTCATCACACCGTCTTTTCGAAGCGGACCTGCCACTCGCGCACCGCCTCGGCATCACGCGGCGTGATATCGGGGAATTCGGAATCGCTGCCGACCTCGGGGGAGATCTTCCAGGACCTGGCACACTTGCGGCCCTCGGCGGGCTTGAAGACCACCGCGATGCCCTTCACGGTGTCGAGCCGGAACGCATCCGCCGGTCCCTCGCCCGCGATGAGCTTGGCGCCCGAGGTGATGGAGATTTCGGCAAGGTCGACGCCGTCCAGCGCTGCCAGCAGGTCGGGGCTCGATACATAGACCTCGGGTGCGGCCTCGAGTGCCGAGCCGATGGTCTTCTTGACCTGGCGCTCGATTTCAAGCGCACCGGTGACCACCGAGCGGACGTCACGGATCTTATCCCATTTGGCGGCAAGCTCAGGGGCGGCCCATTCATCCGGGCAGCGGGCAAACTGCATGAGGTGGACGGAGGAGCCCTCGCCGGGGAAGCGCGACAGCCAGACCTCGTCCATGGTGAAGGCCAGCACCGGTGCCCACCAGGTGGTGAGGCAGTGGAACAGCTGGTCCAGCACGGTGCGGCAGGAGCGGCGGCGCAGGCTCGACCAGGCGTCGCAATAGAGCGAGTCCTTGCGGATATCGAAATAGAAGGCCGAGAGATCGACCGTCATGAAGTTGGTGAGCAGCGCGAAGAGGCGCTTGTAGTCGAACACCTCATAGGCCTGGCGCACCTGGGCTTCCAGTTCGTGCAGGCGATGGAGGATGTAGCGGTCAAGTTCCGGCATGTCCTTGGCCTGCACGAACTCCCAGTCCTGGAGATCGTCCACGGCGCCGAGGATGTAGCGCATGGTGTTGCGCAGCTTGCGATAGGCCTCGATGTTGGTCTTGAGGATTTCCGGCCCAAGGCGGAGGTCCTCGGCATAATCGGCAGACGCCACCCACAGGCGCAGGATGTCGGCACCTGACTGCTTGATGACGTCCTGCGGGCTGACGATGTTGCCCATGGACTTCGACATCTTGCGACCGTCCTCGGCCACCACGAAGCCGTGCGTCAGCACCGCGTCATAGGGCGCGCGGCCGCGCGTGCCGCAGGCTTCGAGCAGCGAGGAATGGAACCAGCCGCGATGCTGGTCGGAGCCTTCGAGATAGATGTCGGCCGGCCACTTGAGGTCAGGCCGTTGCTCCAGCACGAAGGCGTGGGTGGAGCCGGAGTCGAACCAGACGTCGAGAATGTCGCGCACCTGCTCCCATTCGAGGACCGAATGGTCGGGCCCGAGAAAGCGCTGGGCAGCTCCTTCCGCGAACCAGGCATCCGCACCTTCCGCAGTGAAGGCCTCGACGATGCGCGCATTCACCTTCGGGTCATTGAGGATCGCGCCCGTCTCGCGATTGACGAAGACGGCGATGGGAACGCCCCAGGCGCGCTGGCGCGAGATGACCCAGTCCGGCCGCTGCTCGATCATGGCGCGCAGGCGGTTCTGGCCGCCGGGCGGATAGAACTTCGTCTCGTCGATGGCCTTCAGCGCCACGTCGCGCAGGCCATGGCTCGACATGGAGATGAACCACTGCGGCGTGTTGCGGAAGATGATCGGCTTCTTCGAACGCCAGCTATGCGGATACTGGTGCTTGAGGCGGCCACGCGAGATCAGGGCACCGGCTTCGCTCAGTGCACGGATGACCGTGTCATTGGCGTCGCCCTTCTCGCCCTTGTCGGTGATCACGCGCTTGCCCGTGAAGCCCGGCGCATCCTTGGTGTAGAAGCCGTCGGCATCGACCGTGAAGGGGATGGCGTGCGGGATGCCTCTTTCCCTGAGCAGAAGCTCGTTAGCAACCCAAATGTTGTAGTCATCTGCACCATGGCTGGGTGCGGTGTGGACAAAGCCCGTACCGGTGTCATCCGTCACGTGGTCACCGTCGAGCATCGGCACGGCGAAATCATAACCGAGGTGCGCGAGCGGATGGCCGAGGATCATGCCCGTCGGATCGGCATCTCCGAGGCGCTCGAAGCTTTCGACCTTCGCCGCCTTCATCACCTCTTCGGCGAGTCGATCAGCGAGGATATACTTGTCTCCCACCTTGGCCCAATTGCCTTCGGGAGCGGTCTTCACTTCATAAAGGCCATAGCTGATCTTGGACGAGAAGCTGACGGCGCGATTGCCGGGAATGGTCCACGGCGTGGTGGTCCAGATGACCACGGAGGCGCCGAGCAGATTGTTCGAGGACGCTTCGCGCACCGGGAACTTCACGAAGATGGTGTCCGACTGATAGTCCTGGTACTCGACTTCCGCTTCGGCGAGCGCGGTCTTCTCGACGACCGACCACATGACAGGCTTCGAACCGCGATAGAGCTGGCCCGACTCGGCGAACTTCAGGAGTTCGTTGGCGATCAGCGCCTCGGCACGGAAGTTCATGGTGAGGTAGGGGTTGCCCCAGTCACCCGTGACGCCCAGCCGCTTGAACTCCTCGCGCTGCACGTCGATCCAGTGCGCGGCGAAGGCGCGGCATTCCTTGCGGAAGTCGTTGATCGGAACTTCGTCCTTGTTCTTGCCCTTCTCGCGGTACTGTTCCTCGATCTTCCACTCGATGGGCAGGCCGTGGCAGTCCCAGCCCGGCACGTAATTGGAATCGAAGCCCTGCATCTGGCGCGAGCGGGTGACGATGTCCTTGAGGATCTTGTTGAGTGCATGGCCGATGTGGAGGTGGCCGTTGGCATAGGGCGGGCCGTCGTGCAGCACGTATTTCGGGCGGCCGGCGGACTGCTGGCGCAGCGTGCCGTAGAGGTCCATCCCCTCCCAGCGCGTCAGCAGTTCCGGTTCGCGCTGCGGGAGCCCTGCCTTCATCGCAAAGGAGGTCTTGGGCAGGAACACGGTGTCCCGGTAGCGGTCAGTCTTTTGCGGCTTGTCGTCGGACATGGGGTCGGTGGTCCAAATCAAGGGTTTGGGCGGTTTCTAGCAGGTTTTTGGCTGGGATAAAGCGCTGTGGTTTCCGACCCCCTCGCCCCCCACGCATATGGGAGGAGAGGGGGGAAGCCAGGGGGTCCTACCCGCGCTTTGCCTTCGAATCCGCCAGCACGCAGAGCATTTCCCACATGAGGTTGGCGGCCGTCACCGCCGTGATGCCGGTGGGGTCGAAGCACGGAGCCACCTCACAGATGTCGCCGCCGACGAGGTCCTTGCCCTGCAGGCTGCGCACCATGACCTGCACCTCGCGCGGGGTGAGGCCGCCGATTTCGGGAACACCGGTGCCCGGCGCCCAGGCGGGGTCGATGCCGTCGATGTCGATGGTCATGTAGGTGGGGCCGCTGCCCAGCACCTCATGGATCTTTCTGATGACCGCCTCGCGGCCCATGCGCTCGTAATCCTCGAAGGTGATGCAGGTAAAGCCTGCATCCTCGCCCCACTTGATGTCATCAGGCGAGAAGCGCGAGCCGCGCAAGCCGATCTGGATGGTGCGCCTGGGGTCGATCAGCCCCTCCTCAACACCGCGGCGGAAGGTGGTGGCGTGGTTGATTTTCGTGTCCGCCAGCGTATCGAGCGTGTCGGCGTGGCTGTCGATGTGGAAGATGCCGACCGGGCGGTGCTTCGCCACCGCGCGGAGGATTGGCAGCGGCACGGTGTGGTCGCCGCCGATGGTCAGTGGCAATGCGCCTGCCGCGTGGATCTTGGCGAAGAAGTCCTCGATCATGTCGATCGAGCGCAACAGGTCGATGGGATTCACCGGCGCATCACCCACGTCCGCCACGTTGCAGATGTCATAGGGGGCGATGCCGGAGACATTATGAACGCGGCGGATGAGCCGCGAGGCCTCGCGCACCGCCGCGGGTCCCTGCCTTGACCCGGACCGGTAATTGACGCCGAGGTCAAAGGGGACACCGACGAGCGCGATGTCGAGGTCGGGCGACACATCATGGCGCTGCGTGCGCATGAAGGTTGCGATTCCTGCAAAGCGGGGGGTGGTGGCGGCATCGACGGGCTGGAAGCGCGGGTCTTTCTTCATTATTGATACCTTTGCAATTGCAGGAGGACGATCTCGTGACCACCACACTACAGACCATTCCGGCCCGCCGCGGCAAGGCCGTTCGCCTCAACAAGGGGCAATCCGTGAAGGTGATCAACACCCATGGCAACCAGGTGGTGGATTTCTGGGCATTCAACGCCGGGGATTTGCGCGAGTACCTTGGGATGGAGCATTGCCGGGCCTTCTGGACCAGGCTCTTCCCGGTGGAGGGCGACAAGATGATCACCAACCGCCGCCGCCCGATCCTGACCATGACGAAGGATGCGAGCCCCGGCCGCCACGACACGCTGATCGCGCCCTGCGACAACGAGCGCTACGGCCTGCTGGGCTGCACGCACTACCACGACAACTGCCGCGACAACATGCACGCGGGGCTGGCCGAGCTCGGCTTCCACATTCCCTACACGCCGGATTCACTCAACCTGTTCATGAACATTCCGTGGAAGCCCAACGGCGACCTCGAATGGGGCAACTGCCTCTGCAAGCCCGGCGACTATGTGGTCTTCCGCGCCGAGATGGACGCCATCGTGGTGTTCTCCGCCTGCCCGCAGGACATGCTGCCGATCAACAACGGAGTGACGGTGGAAGCGCATTTCGAGGTGCTGGACCAGTAACGTCTTCTCCCGCTTCTTCAGCGGGAGAAGAAGGGACCCGTTGCGGAACGCAACGGCGAGATGAGGGACGAGAGGGAATATTTCGTCTGACGTGCCCTCTCCTCTCCCGCCTTGCGGGAGAGGACGATCTCAGCCCTCCAGCTTGTCGTATACCGCCTTGGCCAGCACCATCATCGGGTCTCGCGCCATGTCGCCGGCGACGGCCACCGAGAGCTTGCCATCCTGCCATGTGCAGGCTATGAGCTTGCCCTTTTCCTGCACCTTGAGGGCGGTTTCCGTATCGGTGCCCGGGGCGGCGAGCACGACGGAGACGCGCTGGCCAGCCTTGTCCTCGTACATCAGCATGGCGGCGGGGCCTTCGTCGCCCGAGAGAAGCCGCCCGCCGAGCAGCGCATAGCCCTGATCCGTCAGGTCCGGCACCGTGAAGGCGGTGCCGACACGCTTGGTGAGCCAGGCCTGCAGGTGATCCTTGTCGGTGCCGGGCACCTCGACCGGATGGCGAACCTCCACGGCATAGACGGTGTGGGCGTCCAGCGCCTGGCGGCCGAGATCGACAACTGTGGTGGCCGCAGACTCGCCCTTGAGGAACCAGCCGCCCAGCCCGCCGAACAGCAGGAGCAACACGGCGGCGGCCATGGCGAGCCACGGTGTGACGCGCGACGGCGCAGCACGTCCACGCAGCGCGGCTGCGAGTTGCTGCGGCACAGGTTCGTCGAGCACGACGTCGAAGGCGGTCCTCAGCAATTCGCGCTGGCGCTTCCAGTCCGCCACCTTGCGGGCGGCCTCCGGGTCGCGCGCCATGAGCGCCTCAACCTCGGCGCGCTGCTCAGGCGAGAGTTCGCCGTCGGCATAGGCGTGGAGCGCCCATTCATCCATGTGTTCGTTCTGTTCGTTGGTCATTTCACGCGCCTCAGGCCAGTGTGCCCGCGGTCCTCGAGCAGTTGCCGCATCTGTTCCCGCGCCCGCGACAGGCGCGACATGATCGTGCCAACCGGCACGCCCAAGATTTCGGAGACGTCGCGGTAGCTCATCTCCTCGAGACCAACCAGCACGATCACCTCGCGATGCTGGGGCGAGAGACGGTTCAACGCCTCGGATACGGATCCGACGGCCAGGCGGTTCTCCTGCTCCGGCGCAACTGCACCCTCGCCGTTCACCAGGTCGTCCACGGTCTTCACAACGGTGGTTCGGCCATTGCGGCGCAGGCCACTGATATGGAGGTTGCGCAGCATGGTGAAGAGCCAGGCGCGCAGCGGCCGGGAGGGATCGTAAATGTGGCTCTTGAGCATCGCCCGCTCGAGGCAGTCCTGCACCAGGTCATCGGCCAGCGCCGGGTCGCCCGTCAGCGCCCGGGCGAAGCGGCGGAGCACGGGGATTTCAGCGGAAAGCTGGCGGCGAAAGTCCATGAATGTCCCTTTTGCAGGAGATTACGCCGGCACGAGGGCCGTTATTCCATGCACCAGACCGGCGTCAGCCCGGCGGAAGCCGGGGCCCAGCTTCGATGTCGGCACGCGAGGACGACGGCAATAAAGAGGGCGCGCAGGTCGCCCCTAGCCCGTCCACTTGTCCCGCAGTGTCACCAGTTCCTCGGCGGCAGTGGGGTGAACGGCCATGGTGGCGTCAAAGTCGGACTTCTTCGCCCCCAGCCGCAGTGAAATGCCCAAGAGCTGCGCCATCTCGCCGGCGTCAGGCCCGCAGATGTGGCAGCCGAGCACGCGGTCGGTCTCACCATCCACGACGAGTTTCATCAGCATGCGCTCGTCGCGGCCCGACAGCGTGTGCTTCATGGGGCGGAAGCTGGTCTTGTAGATGTCCACCGCGCGGAACTTGTGCCGGGCCTCTGCCTCGGTGAGGCCCACCGTGCCGATCTCCGGCTGCGAGAAGACGGCGGTGGGAATCAGCGAATAATCGACCTTCACGTCCTTGCCGCCGAACACCGTGTCGGCGAAGGCGTGGCCTTCGCGGATGGCGACGGGGGTGAGGTTGATGCGGTTGGTGACGTCACCCACGGCATAGATCGAAGGCACGGATGTGCGGCTATGATCATCGACCTTGACGGCGTAGTGCGGCGTCAGTTCGACGCCCGCCCTTTCGAGGCCAAGATCCATGACATTGGGAATGCGGCCGGTGGCGAACATGATCTGGCCCGCGCCGAAACCGGTGCCATCATTGAGGGTGACACGCACGCCGGTGCCGGAGCGTTCGATGGCCGAGACATCGGCCTGGGTGCGGATCTCGATGCCTTTCTTCTTCATCTCGCCGGCGAGGTGGTTGCGGATGTCGTCGTCGAAGCCGCGCAGGATCTGTTCGCCGCGATAGACCAGCACCGTCTCGACGCCGAGGCCGGAGAAGATGCCGGCGAATTCCACCGCGATGTAGCCACCGCCGACGATGACGATGCGCGAGGGAAGCCGCTCGAGGTGGAAGGCCTCGTTGGAGGTGATGGCAAGCTCATGGCCCGGCAGATGGCGCGGCACGAAGGGCGTGGCGCCGGTGGCGATCAGGATATAGCGCGCCGTCACCTTGCGGCCCGAGGCGAGGCGCACCGTGTTGGCGTCCTCCACCGTGGCGCGTTCGAGGATCAGTTCGGCGCCGGCTCCCTCGAGGTTTCGGATGTAGGCCTTGTTGAGGCGGTCGATCTCACGATCCTTGTTCTCGACCAGTGTGGCCCAGTCGAAGGAGACCTTGTCGGTGGTCCAGCCGAAGCCCACCGCGTCCTCGAACTCTTCGGCAAACTTGGAGGCATAGACGAAGAGCTTCTTCGGAACACAGCCGCGGATCACGCAGGTGCCACCGACCCGATACTCTTCGGCCACCGCGACCCTGGCGCCATGGCGCGCAGCGATGCGCGCGGCGCGAACCCCGCCGGAGCCCGCGCCGATCACGATGAGATCGTAGTCGAATCCGCTCATGCCTTGCGGAACGTCTGCACCCCGTCATCTGTGCCCATCAGGATGATGCCGCAGATGTCGATGAACAGGCCGTGGTCGACGACGCCGGGAATGGACTTCAACATCTGGTCCAGGCGGCGCGGCTCCGGAATGTGGCCGATGGTGATATCGATGATGGCGTTGCCGCTGTCGGTGACGAAGGGCTTGCCATCCTTGAGGCGCAGCACCTGCTTGGCCTTCAAGTCGCAGATGCGGAGCGCCCGGTCGATCTTCCATGAGGTCGCGTTGACGCCGAAGGGCACGACCTCGACAGGCAGCGGGAAGCGGCCCAGCGCGTTGACCTTCTTCGACTGGTCGGCGATCACCACCATGTAGCGCGACGAGGTGGCAACGATCTTCTCGACCAGCAGCGCGCCGCCGCCGCCCTTGATGAGCTGGTAGTTGCCGTCGAACTCGTCCGCGCCATCAACCGTCACGTCGAGATGCGGCTGCTTCTCGAGCGTGGTCATGTTGACGCCGAGGCTCTGCGCCAGCTGGAAGCTGGAACGCGAGGTGGCCACGCACTCCACATCGAAGCCGCCGCGCACCTTCTCGGCCAGTGCCGTGATGAAGTGGTTGGCCGTGGAGCCGGTGCCGAGACCGACCTTGTTGCCGGCCTTGACATATTCGAGTGCGGCGACGGCCGCTGCTTTCTTCTGTTCGTCTGCAGTCACTTGTTGAGCCCACCCATCAGCATGTATTTCATTTCCAGATATTCCTCGACGCCATGGTGCGATCCCTCGCGGCCAAGGCCCGATTCCTTGACACCGCCGAACGGCGCCTCGGCCGTCGAGATGATGCCCTCGTTGATGCCGACCATGCCATATTCGAGGCCCTCGGCAACGCGCCAGACGCGGCCGATGTCACGCGAATAGAAATAGCAGGCAAGTCCGAACTCGGTGGCATTGGCCATCTCGATGGCCTGCTCCTCGGTCTTGAACCGGAAGAGCGGAGCGACGGGACCGAAGGTCTCCTCGCGCGCCACCGCCATGTCGGCGGTGACGTCGCGGATCAGCGTCGGCTCGAAGAAGTTGCCGCCCAGCGATTTGCCGCCGACAATGACCTTGGCGCCCTTCTTGACGGCGTCATCGATGTGCTCCTGCACCTTGGCGATGGCGGCCTTGTTGATGAGCGGGCCTGTGGTGACGCCCTGCTCCGTGCCGTCGCCCACCTTGAGCTTCTTCACGGCCTCGGCGAGCTTCTCGGCGAAGGCATCATAGACGCCTTCCTGCACCAGCATGCGATTGGCGCAGACGCAGGTCTGGCCGGCATTGCGATACTTTGACAGCATGGCGCCCTGAACGGCGGCATCGAGGTCGGCATCATCGAACACGATGAAGGGCGCGTTGCCGCCCAGCTCGAGGCCGACCTTCTTGATGGTGGGCGCGCATTGCGCCATAAGCACGCGGCCCACTTCCGTCGAACCGGTGAAGGTCAGCGCACGGACGATGGGGCTCGAGGTCATCTCGGCGCCGATCTCGCGCGAGACGCCGGTCAGGACCGAGAACACTCCCGCCGGAATGCCGGCACGCTCAGCGAGTTCGCACAGGGCGAGTGCCGAATAGGGCGTCTCGTTTGCGGGCTTGCAGACGAAGGCGCAGCCGGCGGCGAGAGCGGGACCCGCCTTGCGGGTGATCATCGCATTGGGAAAGTTCCACGGCGTGATGGCGGCGACGACACCGACCGGCTGCTTGATCACCACCATGCGGGCGGCGGGCCACGGCGAGGGGATTGTCTCGCCATAGATACGCTTGCCCTCTTCGGCGAAGAATTCGATGAAGGAGGCGCCATAGGCCACCTCGCCGCGCGACTCAGCCAGCGGCTTGCCCTGCTCGGCAGTCATGATCTGGGCCAGGTCCTCCTGGTTCTCCAGCATCAGGTTGAACCACTTGCGGAGAATGGCGGCGCGTTCCTTGGCGGTCTTCTTCGCCCACTCCTTCTGGGCGCGCTGGGCGGCTTCGATGGCCACGCGGGTTTCAGCAGCACCGAGCTTCGGCACGGTGCCGATGACGCTCTCGTCAACCGGGTTGGTGACGTTGATGGTGGCGGAGCCCCCGACCCACTTGCCGTCGATGTAGCATTTCTCCTTGAGGAGCGACTTGTCCTTCAGTAAATCGCGCAGCGCCTGGGTCTTGCGGATATCCATTGAGATCTCCTGTCATTCGGGTGGCGGCCTCTTAGCACGGGGTCCGGCCCGAAACCAAATGCGAGTTTATGGAGGCAGTATTGCCCGATCGTGCAGTGATTTTCGACCTTGACGGCACCCTGGTGGACACGGCCCCGGACCTGATGCGGGCCACCAATTTCGTGCTGACCGGCATAGGGCGGCGGGAACTGGCCGTCGAGGAAGTCCGGAGTTTCGTGGGCCACGGCGCCCGGGCGCTGCTGACGCGCGGCCTTGCCGCCACGGGAGGCCTGCCCGACGCCTATGATGTCGAGGTGGACTACCAGCGTTTCGTCGACTTCTATGCCGCCAACATCGCCCATGGCAGCACCCCCTTCCCCGGCCTCGTCCGGCTGCTGGAGCGCCTCAAGGATGAGGGCTTCGGGCTGGGCGTTTGCACCAACAAGCTGGAAGGGCTTTCGGTGCAGCTGCTCGACGCCCTCGACCTGTCCCGCTTCTTCGGCTCGGTGGTGGGTCCGGACACGCTGGGGATCGCCAAGCCGGACCCCAAGCCCTTCTTCGAGGCGGTGAAGCGGCTGAACCTCGACAGCCCGCGCGCCCTGATGGTGGGCGACAGCGAAACCGACATCCTGACGGCCCGCAACGCCGGCGTGCCGGTGATCGCCGTGCCCTTCGGCTATACCCCGCGCCCGGTGGCGGAGTTCGGCCCGGACCGGATGATCGCCCATTTCGACGAGGCCTATGCCGCCATCCAGGAGCTTTTCGCCGAAGCCTGAACCTCGCCTTGACTTGCGGCCAGCCTTCCGCCTATACGCAGCCCACCCTAAAAGGCACGGGCGATTAGCTCAGTTGGTAGAGCACTGTGTTCACATCGCAGGGGTCACTGGTTCGAGTCCAGTATCGCCCACCATCTTCCCCATAATTTGTTGATTTTAATGAACAAAATAGTGGTGGGACACTGGTAGTGTCCTGGTGGGACACTTCCGCAAGTTAATTCCTAAATGCGAATTGAGAATAATGAAAAGGTTCAGTCACGCCTGACTGATCGCCCCTCGTTTTGGGTTCGTTCGGGATATGGACCTTGTGAGTGCCGTGGCGGACTTCGCAGAGTTCGTAGGTGACTAATAGAATTCCAACGGCGGCCAATCGAACGCTTCGCGGACGTTCCCAGCGTCCAATCTGTCACCCCAACGATGCCGGGCCTGCGGCTACACTCAACCAGACGGTAGGCTCGCTTTGCTTGCAAAGTTGATGCGCCAACTTTCATAAAGGACGTCCTTGTGCTGTGGGCTATGGCCCTTCTGGGCATCAACTTGGTCAGCGTCGTCCTGTTTGGTAAGGCGAAATTATGCTTGTTAGATCAGAGCAATCGTACACTTGATGCTCGATAGGGGAAGCACCCAAGCGCTCTAGCGTGTTGCCATGACCTCTGTTGTTACTGCTTCCTTCCAGCGTCTGAATAGAATGATGCTGTTTTCTCTCTTTTAGTTGTTTTCACCAATCGACAAGTTCGGCAAAGGTCAAGTCCGAAAGTTGCTGTAAATTCCACTTGGCTCGGTTGATGACGGCATGATTACAACGACATTGCCACGACGTTGCTGACAGCGTCACTCTCGCTTCGCTTCATAAGCCATTCCTTGAACTCATCCATGTTGATGTAGAGG
>CANJMQ010000048.1 GCA_947475225.1 Bradyrhizobiaceae bacterium | reverse complement strand
TGCAACAGGCTGGCACGCTACGCCCCTCCGGGGCTCCGCATGCCAACCTGTTGCTCAACCCGCCCAACCGGGCATACAACAGGCCAAGACTCTAAAAGCTGCTGGATGAAAGTTCAGTGGCAGGTCACAGGCTGTGCGCTCGCTCAGGAGGTATTTATCCTGCGCTGCATCAACAGCCTGCCGGCGCCGCTCGGGGCTTACAAGTTTCCCTCCGCAATATCCTTCAGGACCTGCTTTTCGAGCGAAAGATCGGCCACCAGCTTCTTGAGCCGACCGTTCTCAAGCTCCAGCTGCTTGAGCTTGCGGGCCTGCTCGACGTTCAAACCACCGTATTCCCTCCGGTACCGGTAGTAGCTCTGCTCGGTCAGACCCGCATCCTTGCAGGCTGCGGCAATGCTCTTGCCCTGACTTTGCAGCACCTCGACCTGCCGCAGCTTGGTGACAATCTGCTCGGCTCCCAAACTCTTCTTCGGCTTAGGTTTTCTCCTTTCCAGGCTATCTTCTCTCAATTCGCCTGGTTCAGAAAATGCCGGTCAGGTCAATTCCAAAGTGGTTGGTGAAGGCGGTCCAGTCAAGTTGTGAGTTCGCTGGACGGAACGCCTCCCATAGATGTATTGGTGTACTTTACTAATACAAACGAACTATAATAATTATCCTATTGTAAATCCTCAAGGACCGACAAATCCTGAAAATTGGGTTCTTCAGACAACCGGAGCAAGATGGCATCGTCTACTAGCGCCACCGATCCCGGCTTTGGAAAGACAGGCATCTTAGAAATCAATGGCAGGTAGCGAGCCTCAAATTCTGGCATTGGATACTTGAAAATGGGATATCCGAGGAGACCTAAGAAGGCTGACATGCGGCCAGGATTGCCGCCGTCCCACCCGAAAAATGAACCACCGATCGTCGTAGATTTCTCAAGACTATCCTTTGATGGAAAATTATAAGACCCGTAGACGACAAGATAGTACGTCTTCCGGGGGTCGAAACTTGGTAAACTAAGTACCTTCTCTCCTAGAGATCCGGCGATCTGGAGATCGCGGCGCGAAGAGAAGTACTCCACCGCCTGATATCGATTTTCAAAAACGAAAGTCTGCCAAACCAAGGTGACAACCGCGACTATTGATGCTCCCTGGAGGGTACTACTAGAGGAATTACTACTCAGCATCGCGAACACCCAGATCACTGCTGGGACCGCAATCAGAGAACGTATAGGAGCGCTGCCGCCAGAAACCAAAGCCGGCGCAAAGGGCAGAATTAGCAGGGCAAATAACGATACTATGATGAAGGATGCCGATGGCATGTCGAGACTAAGTCTTCCCCAGATTGCTGACGCCAATCCGAGCGCCAATACCACGGGTGAAGCCCAAAGTGCGAAACCCAAGTTCATTGATCCACCGTAGACGCTCAACGCGAGGTGCCAAATTTCCACTAGCACAGCCATGGTGTCCGTTACCAGCAGCCCGGGTTTCCAAAGGCTTTCAAAATATGAATTTGAAGGATGTGGAAGCAAACGAAACGCCAAATCTAATGCCATATATAAAACAAGAATCAAAACCCATAGTGCCGCGAGGGCAAATGCCCGAGGCCACGGGCGCGAGACTACTCCAAGCGTTGTCTGCAACAACAATCCGCCGCAAAGCAATACCGTCAATACTGCTACGAAGCCTTGGTATATGCCAACAGCAAACGCGCCGAGCGCTACTCCAGCCAGTGTTCGATGCGAAATAGGCAACATCTTGTCTTGACGCAAAAACAGCCAGACCGTCCCAGCTGATGCTAACATGCCAACTCCAATCGAGCCGATATTGGTATAAAACTCAGCAATAAAAAACCAAACTGGATAGGCACAGAATATAGAAAACGTGAGATAGTCAAAAGCTCTGAGCGTTCCATTGCGTCCCAGAACATCCAATATCAGGCAGTATGAAATTGCCGAACTCAATCCAAAAAGAGCAAGAGGTACGACAGGGATTGCGGGCTGAGGAAGAATGAGGAGTTCAATGATGTAGGCACCCCAGCGGCCTTGCGAAATCCAGATCGAGGGATCGGTCCGTAGTGCTGACTGCTCTTCATCAATGGAAAAAGGGAACGTTGCCAAATCAAAGAAATACATCCCCACGAAAATTAGGAACAACCAGGGAACAGCTGCTGAATACCTCGACAGACCGTCGGCCCTCTTTTTTTTCATTGCGAGTATCCCCTACCAAAAAAGTCAAGCGAAACGAGCGGTCTTGGTATCAGGTTCAATGATACATAATGGCTTCAGGTGGGCCTGAAAATAAGTCGGCCAAGCGAAAAGTTCGCGAGAGTTGTCACTGGAACGACGATAAAAATCGGCAAGCGCGCACCGAGACCCAAATATTCTAGGATGCTAAGGAGAACCATTCCGAGAAGGAGGATCGCCCCATAGGTTGCGCCGAATACTAGGCGGCTGAGAAAGCCTTTTCGGCCATCGACAAAAACTCTTTTTGGATAGAATGATATGACTAGAAGAAAGCCAATAAGCCACGCCAAGAGATACGAAGTTTGAGCAGAGCATCTAAAGACAAGCACTTGGTATAACAACAAGGTCAAAATCGTGTTGACGATACCGGCCGCGACAAATCTAACAGCGTCAGCACTAAGAGCTGTTCCATGCAAAAAAAACAAACCCAGCTTCATGGCCTTAAATTCTTCACAACAGCTTGTCGGAAGACTTCGTAATCACGAATGTAGTCATTAGCGTCGTAAGGGTGCGAAGCGATAACAAGAACAACACAATCAGGAGTGAATTTGTATTGTACTCCCCAAACCATCGGAGCCAAATAAAGGCCGGTAGTTCGATTATCCAACCTTACCTCTACGCGATGGATACCATTATCAACGAGTGCAGATACACCTCCAGCCACAGCAACAAGGAACTGCTCACATTCGCGATGAGCGTGCTCGCCACGAACACGGTCACTTGAAACACCATAAACCAAGAATATACGTGCTGGCTTAAATGGCACTCCTCTTTCAAATTCCAGAGGCGTGAGGCCGCCACGCATGTCCGAGAACTGCGGCAATTGCTCTAGGAAGCAGCCCCCCACTTTCAGGTCGAGGCGGCTGCCTACCTCTCCCGCATGATAACCGTTGGCCGTGGATGGGGGGTCGATAACTGGAACTGCACTTGCTTCGACATTCTCGTAACCAATGATCTTGGCCGGATTGCCAACAATGCGAGCATAAGGGGGCACGTCACGTGTGACCACTGCTCCGGCACCCACCATAGCTCCTCGAGCTATTCGAATACCTGGCAAGATGGTCGCGTTGGCGCCAATGGAGACGTCATCCTCAATGGTCGTCACCAGAAAGGCTTTCGGAAGCTGCCGTGATCGTGGATATAGGTCGTTACTGAAAGATACATTTGGGCCAATAAAAACTCTGTTTTTTATGCGCAAACCGTCCCAGATCTGAACCCCACATTTGATCGTGACCTCGTCACCTATCTCAACATCATTCTCAATGAAAACATGATCACAAATGTTGCAGTCGCGGCCGACGCGGGCTCCGGGGAGAACGTGGGCGAACGCCCAAACGCGGGTTCCCTCCCCAACATGCGGACTCTCACAAATCCCATAATCGTGAACAAAAATCTTCTTAATAAATTTCATTGGTGTTCCTTCTCTTCACTGGCGAGTATGAGAGCATAATGATGCTCTACACGATAATCGATTACACGAAGAGGTCGTCGCTTTGTGTTTTCGAAAGTGCGCCAAAGGTACGCGCCGATGATGCCTTGCACTAAGAGTATTCCGGATGTTGCGAAAGTGATTAGAACAGCGAGCGCGGTATAGCCTGGAACCGTGATAAAATTCGTCAACCTCGCAAACACGAGATATACACCAAAGATTGCACTTGCAATGCACCCGAACAAGCCCAGCCATAGAATGAGGAGAACTGGTAGGTCGGAGAAAGAGAAAATGCTATCCATCATATAGCGCATACGCCGAGCAAAACCCCAAGAACTCTTGCCCTTGACTCGCGCTCGCCTCTCGTAGGGAACGAAACAGCGCCTAAAACCAACCCAAAATAATTGAGCAATCAGTGAACTGTTCGGTTCAGCAAACTCCATAACAGAGTTGGCGACCTTCCTGTTACACGCAAAGATATCCACGCCACCTTTCGGGATAGTGGGTATGACCATCTTACGGTATAGCCACCAGAAACCGTTCGAAAGCAGATCTCTGAGAATAGAATCGTGTCGCCCCGTTCGTTGTCCGAAAGCGATGTCCGCTTGTCCCTCCTCGAGAATACCGAATAGTCTTTGGATAAGTTCGGGTGGTTCTTGGAGGTCAGCCGCCATAACGCCTATCAACACACCATGCGAAAACTCAATCCCTGTACGGATAGCTGTGAAGGAGCCAAAATTGCGGCTATGAAAAATAATCTGTGCAGAAAAGTGCATCAACCGACGGCCAGCCAACAGAGCCTCACCCGAACCATCCGGTGACCCGTCTACAACGAAAACTACCTCCATTCCACCGACGTCCTGATTGAGTCTGTTTAACGCTGCAATCAGATCATCTATATTCTCCTCATTGCGATAAACCGGCACAACAAGAGAACGGGGGCATGCTGCAGTCATAGCGGTGATACTCCATAGCCTAATGCCTTAGTCCCGCCAGGATGCCAGCGACTCACAAACTTCATCAATTTCCTGCTCCATCATGCTGGGAAAACATGGAATAGTGAGCAACTGCGACAGGCTCTTTCTCGCGACAGGAAGACCGTCGGGCCCTTCGCGTTTAGGCAACTCCTTCCAGCCGACTTGGTCGATATCCAAAACGGGATAGTGAATGTCGGTCCCAATATTTCGCGAGGCTAGGTGACCGCGCAAGCTATCACGCTGCGGCGTCAAGAGAATTGCCAGATGAGCTACCGTATCGGACTTAGGTCGTACGACGATGGTCCCTCTCGGTACAGCCTCAACGTATCGCTCCAATATGGCTAAACGCCTTGCGTTTGCCTCATCAAGATGGGGCAACATGACGGCGAGGATCGCAGCTTGTAGCTCGTCCATGCGTGAATTTCGCCCCAGGGGACTTTTAATGTTGTACTTTGAACCCCAACCATACTGCTTCAGAGCACTTGCAGTGGCGAAAAGATTGGAATCATTCGTCACTATTGCGCCAGCGTCACCGAAGGCTCCCAGATTTTTTGTTGGATAAAAGCTAAAAGTTGCAATGTCGCCGAGGTTTCCGACGAGACGGGAGCCGATGCGCGCTCCATGCGCCTGAGCACAGTCTTCCACGATTGCTACATCGGCATAGCCAGCGCGATCAAGTTCAGTTCGCAGTGCAGGTACATCTAGCGCTCCTCCATAGAGGTGGGTGGCAACGACAAATGCAGTATCTGGACTGACACAACTCATAATGGATTCTATGCATGCAAGCTGACTCGTATATTCGATGTCGGCATAGACGGGTTGTAAGCCGGCTAAGAAGGCAGCTATGCTGGAATAGCCTCCCGCATTCGCCACCGTGACAACTTCTCGCCCTGATGGCTTCCGCTCTGCGAGCAATGTGCGAAACGCGATTTCAAGGGCGTCTGAACCATTCGCTACTCCGATGCAGTGCGCGGCACCAACATAAAGCGCAAAATCTCTACAAAAGGCTTCTGTTTTGGGACCGTTGAGCCACAATCCCGAATCAATTGCCTCCCTGACCACTGAATAAAGGTCGCCCCCTAGCAATTCCAGCGCACGCTTCGGATCACAGATCAATACCCCCATAGTCAATACCTCTTACATTCGGCCGTTGATATTTGGGTGGTCTGCAAGTCCTAGAACCTCATCTGCTCCAAGTCCAAATTGCTCCATAAGCACTTGTATGTATTGGTCGGCTCTTGATTTGGCCGCTGGTCCAAGGTCGAAGCGTTCAATGGTATCGCTTTGCACCCGGGCAATTTCTCGCAAAAGATCAATTGAATGGTTTGCCAAGGTGACACTACTAGAATGTCGGCGATGAAAGTTCAGCGAATCTTTCGTAAACGACACAGCTCCCCTCTCTAGCAATCGAAGGTATGTCATCCAATCTCCGGCAAAGCGGTAAGTGTCTATATCCTCTCGAAATTCGACAAGTACTTCCAATAAATCCCGCTTTCTGAATATCACCCCACTCACGTTCGGAATCGTATTTTTAATGTACAGACTGTTGGATATTTCATAATGCCCATCTTCAACAAAAGATGTGGTCCAATGCGATGCATCTATGTCCGCGACGTAGTCAAGGTAGTCGTTGCTTAGTATAAGATCTCTCTCATCGATTTGCTTCGACTGGCAATAGCTGAGAACCACGTCAGCTCTGTTGAACGCTGGAACAAGTTTCTCAAGCAAACTGGGATCGCAAAAGTCATCGGCCTCAGCAATCCATACTAGTTCGCCCCTAGCAAGACCCACGCCCGTCCTCCATTGCGCAAATACACTTCCGGAATTTGAGGTATTTGCAAAAACCTTTACAGGTATAGGGCATTTCGATTGGAATTCTTCAATTACCCGTAGACTATCGTCAGTGGATGCGTCGTCAAGGATAATGATCTCGTACGGGCTAAACGTTTGCGCCACTATAGAATCTAGTCGATCTCGCAAGTAGCGGGCATAGTTGTAGTTTGGCACAACTACTGAGATTTTAGAGACAGGAGATCCACCGAATGAGAGCAGATCAAAGACATAGTCTCGAAAGTCGAAGTCCTTTTCCACAATTCGTTTGCCGTTGAGGCCCAATCTCTCGGCGTCGTGCGGAGTACTAAGAATGCCTTGAATTGCAATCGCCATTTCTTCACAGTTCTCGAGAGGCACGAGTACTCCGCAATCTCTCGAGAGCAGTTCTCCAATCCCACCAGCGCCAGCAAACGCGACCACCGGTACTTGCGCTTCAAGAGATTCAAGCACAACTGAAGGAAACGGATCTTCTCTGGACGTAAGAGCATAAATGGTAGCAGCAGCATAGTAATCGACAGGTTTCTCGACGAATCCTGTAAATATGAAACGCTCCTCAAGTTTCTCCGCTGCAATCCGCTTCTGAACTGACTGCATCAGATTTTGATCGATGTGACCAACCCAGATTGCAACCGCGTCGAGGTTCAGACGGGATGCTCTAATGCAAGTCTCGACAAACAGGTCGAGGCCCTTTCTGTGATCCCCGTAGCCAACGGAGAGTATAATTTGCGCCGTAGATGGAAGGTTGTGTTTCTTCCGGATTGAAATGCGGGCATTCGCACGATCGTTAGCGCTGATATTAGCACGGTGGTAGTGTCCTTGAGGCCGGATGATAGACTGCTGGAGCTCGCGACCTATAAAGCGCTCGAAACCATTCCTGATCTGTGGCGCTGCAAAGACGACTTTATCGCAAAAGTCTGCAATGTAGCGAGATGGTTCATGCAAGGCATAGCTCTGAAGAACACCAGGAAGTTCATGAACGAGTGCGACCGTGCGGAGTCCGGCCTCATGTAATGCGGGGACGAGGCTTCCGGAAACAGCCGTGTTGATAAGAGCCAAAGAGGCTCCGTTGGCTACTAGGGATGAGAGAAGCCTTGCAACATTCTGCGTAGAAAGTGACAGAACATCTATCGTGTGGACTGTTGAGTATTCCGCGAAACGGGATACCAAGACGCCCCCTCCGAGCAAGAGCAAGTCAACACCAATTCCAAGTCCTTTGATTGTTTGAGCGAGATGTAGAGCTAAGTACTGTGCGCCATGCGGGTGTGCGTCATGTGATACAATGATCACTCTCCTTGACGTATTCTCGCTGGCCACCACTTGAAGTGCATCGCGCGTAGCCTGCAGCCAAGCATATCCGTAGCGCTCATCGGGCTCTAGATGAGCACCCTCTGCCCACTCGTTCCACGCATTTATAAATAGCAAACGTTCGGATTTTCGACTGAAGCGCTTTGTGGTATCTGTGAGTGCATTGATCAACCACTTCTTAAAGAGCGTCGGAGAACTGTTCTTGTAAGCTGTGCCTGCGCCCTTCCTCCTCGCTGTGTTGTCCCAGTTTGTGCAAACACCGCGATAGAGTACATAGCCGGGGTCCTGGTAGTTATCGCTGCGCTCCTTAAATCCCCGCCAATCAAACAGGTTCATTCCAAAATCGCGAACCAAGGGACGAATTCTTCCATCAATTCGTGGAACCTGGGGACGCACTGGCGGGAACTCGATTGCGGCATCCAATCCGTAGATCGCGGGGTCACTTTCCTCAAAAGACTGAGTGTAGGCGAGATGCAACTCACCCACCCCGTTTCCACGGCACCAATGTCGCCAGCGGGCCGCAGTTTTCTTCATGTCTGGCAATAAGCCTGGCCGGTAAATGATGAGCAATGGCTTGCCGTCGACCCTCACATACCTCTGATCTCTCAGGTAGGGTGACACTGCCTTGATGAACTCAATGTCATCTTCTGCTGAGTGATTTTGAGCGATCAGAATTTCGCTATCGTGTCCATCCCATCTTCGCGTCCAATTCTCATTGGCCCAGCATAGACAAAAGGGTAGATCGAGAGACTTGTCGTTCAGCCAATTTTCAACAGGCTTTTCTAAAAGCCGCTTTCCTGCGAACCAGTAGAAATAGAAGCAGAACCCTTCAATCCCGTACAGCTTTGCCAATTCTATTTGCCGAGCTTGCACGTTCGCATCGAGTAAGTTGTAGTAGCCCAATTCACCTGGAACATGCGGCTGATAGTGTCCCTGAAATTGCGGCACCGCAGCTTTGACGTTTGTCCATTCGGTAAAACCCTCTCCCCACCACGCGTTGTTCTCGGGGATAGCGTGAAACTGTGGGAGATAGAATGCCAATACACGTGCAGGCTTTTCGGTAAGTGGCCTACCATTGAAAAGCGGAACCGGTGTGACCTGATCTAGAATCAATCTCCGGTCAGTATCTGGCGCGCCCTCATTTGGACGTAGGCCCTTCTGCCGACCCTCCAGTATATAGTGCACAAAGGGGTTGGCTCCTGCTTCCTGAACCTCGGGATAGGTTGCCGCGTAGAACGATGTACGAAAATAGGGTGTAGGGTTGCGGCCCTCTCTCCACCCTTTTTCTAAAAAATGCTTGAGCGGATCAACACCTGCACTGGCGACATCAGGATAATGTTTGAGATAGTAGTCTCGGTCAAACGCTCGTTTGACTTTCCATTCTCTCCAGCTCGAAACAATAGTATTTAGTGCCCCCCAGTTTCCAATGTGAAGTTTGAAAATCCAGGGATCCCGACTTCTACTTTCCGCCTTCTCGAGCCACTCTTCGACGGCCGCTTTTTCGATTTTTAATGCTGCGACGTCTTGCGTCGCTGAGTTGAGTTGAGCTTCAAGTGCATCTATTCGTTGCTGAAGATAAGACCAATAGCCCCCACTGAATAGAAGGCTATTTGATATGGTGGGCAACGCAGCATTTGTTGCTATGGCAATAAAGAAATATGGGGCTGGTATACCATTTGTTCTGCGATACTTTAAATCCGCGTAGTTTTCGAAACCTTCAGTATCGTATTTGTTTCCTTGCTCTCCCGTAATCGCAGATCCATCCATAGAGCGCTGTTCAAAGAGAGCAACATTGCTAAACTTTGATTGTAGAAGTGACCGAAAGTCTTCCCGCTTGAGTTCCTTTTTGTGAAACGGGTTGTTATTCTTGCCGCCATAGCTATCTCGATTTGGTGATGAGATGATGAAGAGACCCCCAGGGACCAGAATTCGAGATACCTCGACAAGAAACCGTTCGTGATCCGAATAGTGTTCTATTGTCTCGAAGCTTACAACTACCTCAATGGAGGCGTCAGCGAGAGGAATGCCGGTTGCACTGCCCGTTATGAATTGGAGATTTTCCGTACTGTAGTTCTTCTGCGCGAAAGTTATTGCTTCGTTATTTATGTCAACTCCCGTGACGTGTCGGGCCGATTGGGCAAGGAGATGCGATCCGTAGCCCTCGCCGCATGCAATATCAAGAACTGATCGATCTCGACAAAACGGAGCCGCAAACAAGTAGCGATGATAGTGCTCATACTGAATCGGTCCAATCATGCCGGTCACGTAGCGTTCCCCAGTGAATTCCATTCGTTCCTTGGGGAGTGGAAAGTTGTACTCGAACGTTGAGCGACCATCTGCCCCGCGGTCTTGTTGCATTGTCAAGCCTCCGGGCGCTCAGCGCCCAAAAAATCTGTATTCGCCCAGTGAATGCGGGACCCAAATCATTACGTCTGTGAAATGCTACGTTACAGTATCATTTTTGAGAAGAAAATAGCCTGCAATGACCACTATGTAGGTTCTAGGGCCAGGACTCATTGATTGAGATAGAAGATGAAGTTGGCTGCGATACAGATGGCCGAGAAGAAGGCGTGGGCGCAGCGGTCGTAGCGGGTTCAGATGCGCCTCCAGTCCTTGAGTTTACCGAACATGTTTTCGATCTTGTGGCGGGTCTTGTAGAGTTTCTTGTCGAAGGCGGGCTGGACCTTTCGGTTTCGCTTCGGTGGTATGCAGGCCTTGATGTCCCTGGCCGCCAGCGCTTCGCGGAACTCGTCGCTGTCATGGCCCTTGTCGGCGATGAGTGTTTCTGCTGGTGGCAGGCTCGGATAGAGAAGTATCGCGCCGGTATGGTCGCTCATTTGACCTTCGGACAGCAGCATGGCGAGTGGCTTGCCGTCGCCGTTGCAGACAACATGTAGCTTGGAGTTCAAACCACCCTTGGTGCGGCCGGTACGCCGGCGAACACCCCCTTTTTAAGCAGGCTCGCCGCTGTTCGTTAAGCTTTCAGATGCGTTGCATCGATCATGATGCGTTCTGGTCTTGGACCTTCCGCCGCCAGGCTGGCAAAAGTGCGGTCGAAAACTCCGAGCCTGCTCCATCTGATGAACCTATTATAGAGCGTCTTGTGGGGACCATAACGCTTCGGAGCGTCCTTCCATTGCAGGCCATTGCGGATGACATAGACAATGCCGCTCACCACCCGCCGGTCGTCAACACGCGGTACTCCATGGGTCAACGGAAAGTATGGCTTCAGGCGGGAGATCTGCGCCTTGCTCAGTAAGAACAGCTTGCTCATCACGTGCTCCCTCAACAAAAGCCTTGAATCAAGCCGTCAAATGATCCGCAAGAACTTTAATAGGTCCTGGCCCTAGATATAAGAGCGACTGATGCCGAGGAGCAATATCATAATAATTGCGAAAAAGTTTATCGCTTAACCGACGCGGATGAGATTTCTGTCAGGCTGCTTTTCGCTCGCCAGATCCGTCAACCGCATACGCAAAGCGGCATCGCCCATCCGTCGGTCCCGGAACGTGCTCCTGGGTACTCTTGCCAACTCAAACGTCCCTTGGCTAACTCCATAGGTTGTCACGAGAGGAGCAAGGACCCCATACGTCGTAGTGGGCGTAAAATTTTTCCACACCGAGATCTTTCAACATGGTCACGCCCGGCATGGCTTTGACCAGTAACTCCTTTAGCTCTGCATTCCTGTCCTGTAGGATCGTCAGGCGGTACGCATCAGAAACATCCATGCGGCTATACGTGGCATTCCAATTGGAGAACCACCTGGCGCCGGTGATCCCATGTAGGAGATAGACCTTCGCTGTCAATAACCCCTGTTCCTTCTCGCCCAGGATAGTAATAATACAATACTAAATAGTCGGCTTCTTTTTATCGTCCGGCTATTCCACTTGATGCCGCGGGGCTCTACATATTCTTGGATCAGCCTTTGGGGCTCGCGCCACGGCCAGAATTCTGATGTGTATAGCATTTAGAGCAGTTGTGATGTGGATTTGGATCATGTGTCGTAGCCCGCTCTAAGCTCTGTCAATAGATAATGTAGATGGTCTGTGGCACTAATCGACCCTTCGTAACCCGCATGATTGTTCCTTTTTCATGGTAATAGAAAATGGCGATTCCTGACCAAGCGGCCGCCGGATGTGGACCCCGATTGCATCTGCCAAGACTTATAGTTTTCTGGACCTCGGTGTCGTTGCTCACCGCCAGCTATGCTCTTCTCCTTCCAGCAATTCTCCTCCCCCGGCGGTGTGTGCGCGCAATCGTACGGTCCTACCTCGCCATCGTGCTCTGGCTCCTCCGGAAGATCTTCTGGCTCCGGTGGGACATTTTGGGAGATCTGTCAGCCGCCAGGGGGCCGGTTCTCGTCGCCGCGAAGCACCAGTCGGGGTTCGAGACGCTCATTCTGCAATATGAGCTCGGTGACCCCGCCATCATCCTGAAGCGGGAATTGCTCTCGATCCCCCTCTTCGGCTTGGTATTGCGGCGCCTGGGCCACATCGGGGTCGACCGGTCGGGTGACCTCGATGCCGCGCGCCAGCTCCTGGCGGCTGCGCGGCAAGCACTTGAGGAGGGGCGGCCGGTGTTGATCTTCCCGGAGGGCTCGCGGCGAGAGGTCGGTGCTCCCCCGGACTACAAGGCAGGGGTGGAGTTGCTCTACGCGGTTCTGAAGGCGCCCTGTATACCGGTGGCGGTCAACTCCGGGAGGGTCTGGCCGGCGAAGGCGCTTACCCCGGGTGCGGGCGTCATCATGGTCGAGTTCTTACCCCCCATCGAGCCCGGCATGCCACGTGCCGCCTTCGGGGAACGGCTCCAGGGTGACATCGAGGAGGCCACGGCGAGGCTCCTCCAGCTGCCCCCCTGATCGGCGACGGCCAAGGGGTCCATTTTGGTAAAGATCTATAGACAGTTGAACCCCATCTTTCTAGATTGCCGTCCTCCCAACTTCTTCACTTGCCGGGGTTTTCCGCTTCGCATGGACGTTTCTGATGAAATCGAGGATCGGCTGCTCGCGATCGTGTCGCGGGAGGGGCTGATTGACCGCTCCAGTTTGTCGCGTGACGCGACGCTGGACAGCCTCGGGATCGCCTCGGCCGACGTCATCGTCATCCTGATGGCGGTGGAGGAGGAGTTCGGAGCCTACATCCCGGTCGATGGGTCGCTCTCTGACGCCAAGACCGTCGGTGACTTCCTCGCCGCACTCCGGCCGCACCTGGTGAAACCGCAGTCCTGATGTCCTCACGCCCGCGCGTCTTCATCACCGGCATGGGTTCGGTCACCGCGCTGGGCTTTGGGGTGGATGCCCTGTGGGCCGCCGCACGGGACGGGCGAAGCGGCGTCCGCGACCTCGCCCTGCCGCGCACCACAAATCAGCTGGTCAAGCGGGCGGCACACTTCTCTGACTTCGATGCGGCGAGCCTCCTGCCCCCCGACGTCATGAGATCAACCGACCGCTTCGCACAGATGGCGGTCGTCGCGGCGCGGGAGGCATTGGCGGACGCCGCGTGGGACGCGTCGGAACCCCTGGGATCACGGGCGGCGGTCCTCGTCGGCAGCGGCATCGGCGGAGCGACCACATCCGACATCGAGCACTTCAAGTTCTACCAGTCGCGGGAGCGGACCGATCCCATGACCATTCCGAAGGTCATGCCCAACGCCGCCGCCTCGCACCTCTCCATGGCCTTCGGGGCGCGGGGCATGTCGCTCGCCGTCTCCAGCGCCTGCTCCTCGGCCAGCCAGGCCATTGGCCTCGGGCTGATGCTGCTGCGCCAGGGCCTGGCGGACCGGGCGCTGGTCGGCGGCAGTGAGTGCCTGATCACGCCCGCCACCTTCCGGGCCTGGGAGACGCTGCGTGTGATGACGCTCGGCGATTGCCGGCCGTTCTCTGCGGGCCGTGATGGCATGAGCCTCGGTGAGGGCGCCGCCATGCTCCTGCTGGAGACTGAGGATGCCGCCCGGGCGAGGGGTGCGCGCCCCCACGCCGAGCTCGCCGGCTTTGGCACGACGAGTGACGCGGGCGACATCGTGAGGCCCGACGCCGTGGGCGCCGCTGGCGCCATGGAGTTGGCTCTCTTGGATGCCGGGCTCGACGCCGCCGACATCGGCTACGTCAACGCCCACGGCACCGGGACCATCCTCAACGACCGCTCGGAGAGCGAGGCGCTGCGGCGGATTTTTGGGGCGCGGCTCGAGACGCTGGCGGTCTCCTCCACAAAGCCTGTGCACGGCCACACGCTGGGGGCGGCGGGCGCCCTCGAGTTGGTGATCACGGTGCGGGCTCTGCAGGAGGGCGTCGCGCCGCCGACGATCAATTGGCTGGGTGCCGACCGCGACTGCATTCCAGACCCCGTGCCCAATGCGGCGCGCGCCGTCACCATGGCGGCGGCGATGTCGAATTCCTTTGCCTTCGGCGGCATCAACGCCAGCCTCATCATCCGCAAGGCCTGACCCCGTGAGGCCTGGCCAGGAGCAGTGCGTCGACATTGCGCCCTTCCGGTTTCGCATCTCGCCGGAGGATGTGGCGGCCTACCGTTGCGCCCTCGGCGCTGCGGGCGAGAGGGTTCCCTTCGGCTTGGCTCTGCGCGCGGCGTCGTCTGAGCCTGTCCTCGCGGCGGTGAGGGAGATTGCCGGCAACCGACATCCCATTCACGTCGCACAGGAGTGCCGTGCGGAGCAGCCACTGCGGGCCGGGGTAGACTACGTCTGCGACATTCGCCTGGTTGTGGCCGGCGCGGATCGCCTGCGTATCGAACAACGCCTGAGTGATCCGTCCGGCCATCTGTGCCTGACGTCTGCGTCGGATATCGCGCTGGTGGCTCCGTGACATCAATCCTTCCGGAGCTGGAACTCATCCCTCCCGTCACGACGGAACACGTGACGGCCTTCGCCGCCGCCTCGGGTGACAGCAATCCCATTCACCTCTCGGGGGATGCGGCGCGCGCGGCTGGCCTCGAGGGGCCGGTGCTGCACGGCATGTTCATCGCCGGCCGCTTTGAGACATTTCTCGAGCGCGTGGCCGATCATGAGATTGCCGAGTTGCAGGTGCGCTTCGTGCGCCCAGCCCCCGTCGGCAGCGCGCTTGCCATTTCAGCGAGGCCGATCCACGGCGCGGATGCCGGACTTCGTTTCAGGCTGCTCGCCAAGACCGGGAGCGGCGTCCTGGTGGCAATCGCCGAGGCGCGGCTGGTGGCGCGCTCAGAGCCATCCCAGGAGGGCCGCCAGCCCGGCGAGGCAGGGCCCGGCGACGAGCCATGAGTCGATGATGTCCAGCAGCCCGCCCTGAACGGCCATGACGGCGGGGTAGTCCTTCACGCCTGCGCGTCGCTTGGCGAGCGAGCCGAGGAGGTCGCCCGCGATGGCAGCGGCGACCACCACGAGCCCCGCGAGAAGCATCGGCAGCAGCGGAAGTCCGAGCCAGGCGACGAGCGAGAGGAGCGCGATGGCGAGGGCTCCGCCACCCGTCGCCAGCCCCTCCCATGTCTTGCGGGGACTGAGGCGCGGCACCAGCGGCGTCCGGCCGTACAGCTTTCCGCCCAGCAGCGAGAAGCTGTCGAACACTTCGACGAGGAAGAACGCAAGCACGAGAACGGGCGCCAGGTGTTGCTCGCTTGCGGCGTGGCTGAAGGCGGCGAGCGGCAGCAGAGGGAAGAGTGCGAAGCGCGCCAGGCTGCCCGCCAGCGACGTGTCGGGCCTCAGGGAAGTCGTTGCCAACGCCGCGGCGAGCAGCACTCCTGCAGTCCACAGGAATGCTCCCGTCCCCGAGAACCAGGCAAGCGCGCTCACCGCGACGAGGGCAATGGCGTGGCTCACCGAGAATGGCCTCCCTGCCGTCAATCCGTGCACGGTGCCGCTCTCGAAGCCGACGCGGCCCGCCGCGACGAGCAGGATGGCGAGAAGGGCGAGTGGCGGCAGCATCCACGGCAGCACCCCCGCCGCGAGGATGGCGGCCTCCGAGGCGAGGATGGGCCAGAGATGGCGAGCCACGGAGCGGCTTGCCGGAATGAGCGTGAGGAGGAGCAGAAGGCAGGTCCCCGCCGCGAAGGCCGTGGCGATGGCCTGCGCCAGCAGCGCCGCAGTCATCTGCGGCATCACGGCGTGTCGCCGGACCGCCTGACGAGCCAGTCCTGGTAGCTGCGGAGGAGCGGCGCAATCAGGCTGTGGGTGCGGGCGAGCAGGCGCAGCTGCCAGCCGAAGGTTACCTGGAAGTCACCACGCTCCGCCGCCGCAATGATGCCCCGAGCGACTGCCTCCGCGCTCATCACGCCGCCGCCCTTGGCCATTTCGCTTGTCACCTTCGGGCGCAATTTCAGCTCGGCATGCAGCTGCGGCGTATCGGTATCGCAGGGATATGCAATCGTCACCGAGACATTTCGCGGCTTGAGTTCGACGCGAAGGCTTTCCGCCAGTCCGCGCACCGCGAACTTGGCTGGCCCGTAGGAGCTGTATCCGTAGAGGCCGGCGAACGCTGCGCCGGAGGCGATGAGCACCAGCCTGGGCTTTGCCGCCTTTTCGAGGTGGGGGAGGATGAAGTGGGTGAACTGCAGCGATCCCAGGTAGTTGGTCCGCCACTGGTCTTCGTGGTCGCGCAGCGTCTGGTTCACGAAGATACCCGGGATGACGATGCCCGCCGAGGAGATACCCCAGTCGGGAGCGCCGAAGGCCTCGCTCGCCGAGGTGATGGCCTGCCCCAATTCGTCGGCGTTGCGCACGTCGGCCGAGAAGGTCTGGACGGCGGCCTTGCCGTTTCCGGCTGAGACAAGCGCCTCGCGCGCGGCGGCGAGCTTCTGTGGGTTGCGGGCAATCAATGAGACTGCGACGCCGCGCGATGACAACAGCTTCGCCGTTGCAAGGCCGATCCCGCTGCTGCCGCCGGTGATGATTGCGTGCCCTGCCATGGTCGGGCGTCAGAGCCTGCCTTCGGCGAAGTCGATGATCAGGCGGTGGCCTTCGTCATCGGGAACCTGGCGCGGGGGATGCTTGAAGAGGAAGGCGGATGCCTCCCAGATGGCGCCAGACAGCTTGCGGTCGAGCGCAATCTTGGCGCAGCGGATTGCCGACATGGCCATGGCGGCGGCATTGGGCGAGTCCTCCACCGAGAGCCTCACTTCCATGTTCATCGGAACGCCCCCGAGCAGCCGGCCCTCGAGGCGCACGTAGCCGACCTTCTGGTCATTGAGCCACGGAACGTAGTCGGAGGGTCCGATGCGGACATTCTCGTCGGACAGACGGTTCTCGAGGACGGACTGCACGGCCTCCGTCTTCGACTCGCGCTTGCTGATCAGGCGGTCGTGATCCATCATGTTGAGAAAGTCGGTGTTGCCGCCGACGTTCAGCTGGTAGGACCGGTCGAGCACGGCGCCGCGCATGTCGAAGAGGTGTGCGAGCGTGCGATGGACGATGGTGGCGCCGACCTGCGCCTTGAAGTCGTCGCCGAGGATCGGCAGGCCGCGCTGCTTGAAGGCGCTGGCCCACGTCGGGTTGCTGGCGAGGAACACCGGGATGGCGTTGACGAAGGCAGCACCCGCCTCCAGCGCGCAGCCCGCATAGAACTCACTCGCCTGTTGCGATCCAACGGGCAGGAAGCTGATGACGACTTCGGTACGCGCCGCCTTCAGGGCGGACACGACTTCAGCCGCAGAAAGCTCCGGCGAGGCACTCGGAACGAAACTGCGCTGCGGCGCCTGATTGTGAAGGAAGGCAGTCATGCCGTCGAGGCTCGGGCCACGGCCCACCGAGACGTTCATCCTGGGCAGGTCCGAATGGAAGACTGCGGTGCAGTTCGGGGCCGCGAACACGGCTTCCGAGAGGTCCCGGCCGACCTTGCGGCCGTCAATGTCGAAGGCGGCGACGAATTCGATGTCGCCCGGAACGTAAGGGCCGAGTTTTGGAAACGGTACACCGACGGCGGACGTGCCCTTGGCGCGGCAGTAGTGAACACCCTGAACGAGTGAACTGGCGCAATTACCAACGCCCACGATAGCCGTGCGAATCAAGGTATCCCTCGCAAAAAAGTATTCATATTTGAGTTATTCAGACAACTGTCACAGATTGTCTGGCAAGACAAGCGGCTGATCGCAGATCTGCGCTGCACTCCCGCGCCGGCGGCTGGTTGATGATTTGCTGGGATTGTAGCGAAGTGGCGCGACTTTGGCCAACCAAAGCTGACGAAACGCTGACTACAATTGGGGCATGTAATTTATTTCAGATTGAGCGGGGCAGCCACTTGGCGTGGTCGCGGGTGTCGTAAGCGATTACATCACCGCCTCGCGAGGCGTGATCGAAGGGGGAAGCCTGTTTCGATGCCGGGAAGGCAATCGATTGATATAGTGTGTATTTCCACGAATCGCTTCGGCGTGAGTTCGGTGATCCACATGGGCTGGAGGCCTTCGCCGTCGTGGTTCTGGCTTTTCTGCATGAGCCGCATGCGTGCGCCATCGGCGTTCCGGGTGATGATTCCGGTGTTGCGGCCGGCGTCAAAAGTGTTGTTGCCGTAGACATTCTGCATGCTGATCGGATGCGCCGCGAAGCGACCGGACAGAACGTCGAGAGCATGGTGGATTTCGAGCGCGTATACGAATTCTCCGATGAAGCCTCAGGCCTCGAAACGTCCGTCGAACGAGGCCTTGGGGAGGAGGCCGTGTCGAAGCCCAAGGCACCGGCGGCATATTGCCGGACGTGGCGAACCTCGGCTGGCGCCCCGACCGCCTAGGGGCGGCCCGGGAGATCGCTCAAAAAAACTGGCTATTGTGGGCACCCGCACATGTGTCTATCAAGTGCCGCGAAATTCGGCAAGGTGACGACGCCGGACAAGATCGCATGAACGGGGCAGAGCCAGCGTCAGAAACGTGAACAGTCTTTTCAAGCAACTGATCCCCATGCTGAAGTTCCTGTGGTCGAATGCGCCGCAGCGGCTGAAGTATCTCGCGATGTTCCTCGCGCTGGTTGCCGGCATGTCGCGCGACTGGGTGATGATGGTCGTCAACAAGGCAGCCGCCGCCCCCGTCGACGTGACCATTTCCTACTGGCTGCCGATGTTCGCGCTGACCTTCTTCGTGGTGATCGCCTCCACCTTCTTCTACCAGATCCTCGTCACGGTGGTGACGACGCAGGTCGTGAACAGCGTGAGGCTCAAGCTGATCGGCGGGCTCCTCAAGGCGCAGCCGAGCTTCATCGACCGCCGCGAGCACGGCACGATCTATCACATCCTCACCACCGACGTGAGCGCCGTCGCGGGCTTTACCAGCACCGTCCTCAACCTGCTGCCGGCCGTCATCTTCCTGTGCATCGCCATCCCGCAGGTGTTCTACTACTCTTGGATCGCCGGCTTCTTTGCGATCCTCGTCATGGTGGGCGGCTCGCTCTCCTATCACCTACAGCAGAAGAAGATGGCGCAGCTCAACGATGACGCGCGTGGCCTCGAGGTCGCCTACTTCGAGCGTGTCTCGGAGATGCTGCGCGGCTTCCGCGAGTTGCGGCTGCACCAGTGGCGCCGGCAGAGCTTCCGGGGTGACCTCGGTCGCGTGCTGGAGCGGCTGCGCCAGCTGCTCATCAAGGTGAACATCATCTACGAGACCGGTGAATCGGCCGTGCATGGACTGAAGTTCCTGCTGCTTGCAGGCATCGTCTTCCTTGTGCCCTACCTCGTGAAGACGGAGTCTGTTATCACCTTCCAGCTCTTGACCCTTGTTCTGTTCTCGCTCACGCCCTTCGAGCAGATCGTGGCCAGCTACCCGTCGGTGATCGGGACGCTCGTCTCCTACCTCCGCATCGATGACTTGGCACGCGAGCTTAATGCCATCGAGCGCGCTGTGGACAAGCCATCGACCTACAATGTGGTCGATAGGGCGCCGGCTTTCCGCAAGATCACGCTCAGCGGCATCGAGACGCGCTATGCCTCGCGAGAGACCAGCAGCTTCGCGCTCGGTCCGCTTGATTTAGAGCTCAATGCCGGCGAAGTGCTGTTTCTCGTCGGCAGCAACGGCTCAGGCAAGACGACCTTCATGAACGTGCTGTGCGGTCTGCTCGAGCCGACGGCGGGTGAGATCGCCGTCGATGGCAGGGTTCTCGCGCCCGAGGACATGGACGGCTACCGCGCCCAGTTCTCGGCGATCTTCACGCAGTTCCACGTGTTCCGGCAGCTCTACGGCCTCGAGCATGTGACGCCGGAGGTGGCGGACGAGGCGGTCGAGAAAGTCGGCCTCACCGGCGTCACGCAGATCAGGAGCGAGGGCATCAGCCGCCTTGATCTTTCGGCCGGTCAACGGCGACGCCTGGCGCTCGCCATCGCCCTGCTCGAGGATCGCAACGTGCTGGTGCTCGACGAGTTCGTCGCCGACCAGGACCCCGAGAAGCGCGACTACTTCTTCCGCACGCTGCTGCCCTCGCTGAAGCAGCAGGGCAAGACGATCGTGGTCTCCACCCACGACCTCGCCTGGCTCGAGTGCTGCGACCGGGTGATCACCTTCGAGAACGGCAGGATGACCGAGCAGCCGCGTGCGCCGCTGGTCGAGGCGGCGTCGTAATATTCCCGCTTCAGCCTGCGCTGACGATGCGCGGCCAGAGATGCGTCTCGACCCGCGCCAGCATTGCCTCGTCGTCGATCTCGCCCCACAGCAGGTCATCAATGCGGTGGCAGGTGATGGGACGATGGCGCGCGGCGCGGACGATGGCGCTTTCGTAGTCGGCGTCGGGCTTCGCCTCCGCCGCGTGCGCGGCGAGATCCCCCGCCAGGCGCTCCGACATCTTCAGGATGCCGACCAGTTCGCCGAAGGGTTCATCGGCGTGCGCCGCGCGCTGCTTCGACATGCCGCGAAAGCGCGGCGAGCCTTCGTGGCGGTCGGCCCAGACATAGACCTCATCGCCAGCGCCGGTTGGCCCCGAGGCGAGGATCAGGTCGTCGTGACCCGTGTCAAGCACGGCGTCGAGCGCGCGGGCCTCGTAGAGGATGTCCGACTCGAGCAGCAGGAACGGGCCCGTCATTGCGGCAAGGCCGACGCGCAGGCTCTCGAAGCTGCCCTTCTCGGCAAACAGCGGATTGTGCAGGCAGCTGAGCGAAAGCCCGGCGGGCGGGGCCAACTGATCGTAGTACGAGGCGAGATGGCCGGTCACGATGGTGACCTCACGGATGCCTGCGGCGGCGAGGAGTGACAGCGAACGCGCGACGATCGGCGTGCCACCGACCTCGATGAAGCCCTTGGGAATGTTCTGGCCGCGCGGCCCCATGCGGACGCCGCGCCCTGCCGCCAGTATCAGTGCCTGCTCGATTGCCACCCTGCGGTCCGTGCCTGAAAGAGAAAACAAATTGCTCGACAAAGCTTGGCGTGGCTGTAGCATCACCGACTGTCAAGTCAAGATCGCGGCGTGTCAATTCATGGACTTGAACCAGCAGGATTTCGACCAGTTCCGGAGCAGCGGCTATTTTGTCGCGCGGGGTCTTTTCACGGGCCGGGAGCTTGCCGATCTCATCCGCTGGACGGATGAGGTGGAGGCCTGGCCCGAGACGCCCGGGCAGGCGATGAAGTATTTCGAAACGTCGCGCGGTGACGGGTCCCGCCTGCTGCAGCGCATCGAGAATTTCTGTCCCTATCATGACGGCTTCCGCCGCCTGTGCGACAGCGCCCAACTGCGCGGCGTCAGCGCGCAGCTGATTGGCGAGGACGCGGTGCTGTTCAAGGAGAAGATCAATTTCAAGCTGCCGGGAGGTGCTGGCTTCGAGCCGCACCAGGATGCCCAGGCCGACTGGGGCAAGTATTCGGCGTTTCACATCACCGCCATGGTGAGCGTCGATCCCTGCACGCTCGAGAACGGTTGCCTCGAGATGGTGGCGGGCCACCACGACCGCGGGCTCATCGGCGACCTGTGGAAGCCGCTGAGTGCCGGGCAGATGCGCGGCATGGACTTCATATCCGTGCCAACCGCCCCGGGCGACGCGATCTTCTTTGATTCCTATGCGCCGCACCGCTCCGCGCCCAACAACACGTCCGACCCGCGGCGGGTTCTCTACATCACCTACAACCGCGCCTCCGAAGGCGACTGGCGCGTGCAGTACTACGCCGACAAGCGCAAGAGCTTCCCGCCCGACTGCGAGCGCGAAGCGGGCAAGGTCTATGAATACAAGGTCTAGCGCGGCCCAGCCCCGGTCATGAGAATTGTTCAGGTCTGCCCCTATGACCCCGACCGCCACGGCGGCGTCCAGCGCAACATGCATGCACTGGACGCTGCCCTCAGCGAGCGCGGCCACCACACACTGATCATCGCGCCCGGAGCGCCCAGCCCCGCGCAGCCCGCCGTCTGGCGGCTCGGCGCCATGCGCAGCGTGGCCTTCGCCGGGACCCGCTTCGAGGTGACGTGGGCCGCGGCGGATGACCTGTCCCGCAAGGTGGATGCCCTGCGCGCGTGGCAGCCGGACGTGGTGCACTTCCACACCCCCTGGGACCCGCTGATGCCCTGGCAGCTGTTCCGCCGGCTGGATGTGACCCGGGTGGCCACCTTCCACGACACGCCGCCGTCCGGCGTGACGGGCACGATGCTGCGCAACCTCTTCAAGGTGCTGAGCCGCTACCTGCTGCAGCGCCTTGACGGAGCGATTGCGGTGTCGGACGCGCCACGCGCCCACTTGCGGCCCGGCGCATCCGGCGTGACGCCCGTGGTGCTGCCGCCGGTGACCGATCTGGCGTCGTTCTTCGCCACTGAAAAGGTGACGGCGGCGCGACCCTCCATCCTCTTCCTCGGCCGGCTGGAGCCGCGCAAGGGCGTGCAGGTGCTGCTCGACGCCGCGTCCCTTCTTGCCTCCGGCACCGTGGCGCTGCCCGCCGGCATGGCCCGCCCGCGCCTCGTGGTGGCGGGCGATGGCGACCTGCGCGACGTCGTGCTGGCGATGCAGAAGCGGCTGGGTGCGGACTGGATCGATTTCATTCCATCGCCGTCGCAGGCAGAGCAGCTGCGCTTGCTGAGTGAGGCGACGCTGGCCGTATCACCAGCGCTTTACGGCGAGAGTTTCGGCATCGTGCTGGCCGAGGCGCTGGCCAGCGGTACGCCCATTATCGGTGCGGACAATGCGGGCTACCGCACCGTCCTCACGGGGCCGGGTGCGAGCCTGCTGGTGCCGCCTGGCGATGGCGTGGCGCTGGCGCGGCGGATTGCCGCTCTTCTGGCCGATCCGGGCGAGCGGGCAGCGCTGTCGGCATGGGGGCGCGCCCATGCGCTGCAGTTTGATGTGCATCGGAGGATCGGCGACTTCGAGGACTTCTATCGCGCCGCGATGGCCCGTCACGCCCGCTCGAAGGCCGAGGGCTGAGAGCCGGCGCGGCGCAGGAAGTCGCGCGCCATGCGCTCGGTGATGCGGCTCGGGCTGTTGCCGAAATTGTCATTCAGCGTCACCCATTTCGGCTGCCGTTGCCGCGCCCGCCACAGCGCGAGGGCGGTGACCGGCCAGAAATCCTCGAGCGGAATGTACCCGCAACTCTCGCGCAGCAGTTGCGGGCTGGCCCGCACCGCCCGGCCTTCGGCCAGCATCAGCTGCGGATAGAGATATTCCGGTGCGACGTTGCCCGTGGCGCGGAAGCGCGACCGGCAGGTGACATCGAAGGCCTGCGAAAAGCGCTCCGTCATTTCCTTCCATGCCGGCCTGTCGATGAGGAGTGGCACGTGGTTCACGTAGCCGCGCTGCGTGCTGCCGAAGGCTGCGTCGAGGAGCTGGTTCGATTCGGCCAGCGCGAGGTTCCAGGGACGTTCGGCGGCCGGGTTGCGGATGGTGTCATGGCGCGGCGTCACGGGTCCCTTCTCGAACACCAGCGGCCTGCCGTCAGGGGCGCGGAAATCCGCAAGGCTCACGTCCCTCAGGAACAGCATGTCGTCCTCGAGGTAGAGGAATGTGTCGGACAGGCCGGGGATCAGGTGCAGGTGGCTGATGATGGCGAAGGAGTTGAAGGTGGGAAGCAGTGCCGCCGGGATCACCTCGTCGTGGTGGACCACGGTGAGGCGCGGGTGCGCGGTGTGGAGCCAGGCCGGAACCTGCGGCCGGCAGGTGAACAGGAAGACGCGGTTGACCCAGGGGGCGTGTCGCTCCAGCGCGCGCAGCCCGTAGCGCAAGATCTCCAGGTTGTCCCGCGTGCGGGAGGGGTCAAGGTCCGGAACGGAGTTGGCGTGCGCCTTCAGCAGATCGCGGTATCCGGGGGTCTGGTCATCGACCCAGGTGATGACCACATCAATGGGTGCATCCGCCGCGCCAGCCGCCTCGCCCGGTGATTGCGACAATTGAATTGACCTTCCAGCGATTATCCCGATAACCGTTGCTTAGCCTCAATTCGTTTCCGGCGCATTGTGAAACAAGATCTTATCATTGCGGTGGACGTGGGCACGAGCAGCCTCAAGGTTGGGCTGATCGGGCCCGATCTCGACGTCCTCCATTGCGCAGACCACCCCTATCCCGTGTCCTATCCGGGTGCCGGCTGCGCCGAGCAGGACCCGCGCGACTGGTGGCGGGCCCTCAGGCTGGCGCTCGGCAAGCTCTCCGACAGCTGCCCGGACCTGCGCGCGCGTGCGGCGGGCATGGTGATCGCCTCTCAGATGTGCGGCGTCGTGGCCGTTGACCGCGAGGGCCAGCCGATCCGTCCCTGCATGATCTGGCTCGACAAGCGGGCGGCCGCCATTGCGCGCGAGGTGATGGGCGGCTTCCCCAAGCTCTTCGGCTATGGGCTTTTCAAGCTCATGGCCTCGATCCGCCTCACCAATGGCGCGCCATCCCTCAATGGCATGGACCCGCCGGCCAAGATGCTGTGGCTGAAGCGGCATGAGCCCGAGGTCTATGCGCGGGCGTGGAAGCTGCTCGACGTCAAGGACTGGCTGCTGCTGCGGGCCACCGGGCAGGCAGTGACCACGGCGGACCTCGCCAATGTCACCTGGATGATGGACACGCGGAAGGGCCGGGAGGGCTGGTCCGGCACGCTGGTCGAGCGCTTCGGGCTGAAACGCGAATTGCTGCCCGACATCGTGGAGGGAACCGCCTCGCCCGGCGGGCTCACTGCCACGGCGGCAGCGGAACTTGGCCTGCCCGCGGGCCTGCCGGTATTTGCCGGTGCGGGCGATGTCTGCGCCGCGGCAATCGGCAGCGGGGCGGTGGAGGATGGCGAGCTTCACATCTCGCTCGGCACCAGTTCGTGGATCAGCGGCTTCTATCCGGGCCGCCGCCTCAGCGCCAGCGAGGGCTATGCGACGATCCTCAGCCCCTTCGGCAACCGGCCGCTGCTCATCGCCACGCAGGAAAGTGCCGGCTCCTGCCTCGACTGGCTCGATAGCATGCTGGGAAGCGAGCCGGAGCCGCCGCAGTCCGGCCTCACGCCGCCGCTGTTCCTGCCGTGGCTCGCAGGCGAGCGCGTGCCGGTCGACGACAACCGGCTGCGCGGCGCCTTCCTGGGCCTGTCGCTGCAGCATGGCCGGGCAAGCCTCCGCCAGGCGGTGATCGAGGGCGTGGCCCTCAACACCCGCTGGGCCTGGCAGTCGGTTGCCAGGCAGAAGGGCACGAAGCATGCGCATCTCCTGCGGGCGGTGGGTGGCGGGGCGCTCAATGCCACGCTGTGCCAGGCGCTCGCCGATTGCCTCGGCGTCGACATTGCGGTGGCGCGTGACCCGCGCAATGCGGGCGTGCGCGGCGCGGCGGCCATCGCCGCCGCAGCACTCGGCTGGCGGGCCAGCGTGTGGGAGGCGGCCAGGAGCTTCGACCGCTCGTCTGAAACCGTCTATCGTCCGGCCGCGGCGCGGCAGGCCTATTTCGACGGCCGCTTCAGGCTGTTCCATGATGCCTACAAGCGCAACGCGCCGTGGTTCCGCGATGCCTTCGAGAGATCCACCGATGATTGACGGTCTGTTCAAGAAATACATCGACCCCCTGTGGGAGGTGCCGGCCCGGCCGCTGGCGCGGGTCTTCACCGCCAACCAGGTGACGCTGATGGGGCTCGGCCTCATCGCGCTCGTCAGCCTCGCCTATGTCTGGCACCGCGCGCCCTTCTGGTTCGCGGTGACGCTGGCCATCGCCTTCTCGGCCGATTCGCTCGATGGCGCGGTGGCGCGGCTGCGCAACGAGAGCTCGGCCTTCGGCGGCTATCTCGACGCCATCGTCGACCGCTACCAGGAAATGATCGCGCTGGCGGCGCTGGCCTATGTGAGCGATGCCTGGGTGGCGGGCTACTTCGCGCTCTCCGGCGCGTTCCTGACGAGCTACATGAAGGCCCGCGCCGCCATGGAAATGCCGGTCGACAATGTCGCCTGGCCTGACCTGTTCGAGCGCCAGGAGCGGATCTTCTTCATCTGCCTCGCGCTCGTCTGCCAGAGCCTGCTGGCTGGCCGTTTCGACGTGATCCCCTGGGCGCTGTGGCTGCTCGCCATCCTGACGCACATCACCGCCGCGCAGCGCTTCCTGCGCGCCAGGAGACTGCTGCAGGGGCGGGCGTGAGGCGGCTCGCGGCGGCAGTCTTGCTGCTTGCCGCAGCGGTGCTGCCCGCCGCCGCCGAGAGCTTTCCCGTGCCGGTGGACGAGAACCTGATCTTCTATGTGCAGCGCTCGCTCAATTCCAACACCATCGTCTATACCGCGCGCCTCGATGGTGACGGCAAGCTCGACGCGAAGCGGCCGGTCGACGTCTTCTGGCGACGCTTCAACGACGACGGCGCGCGCAAGGAACTCTCGAGCCTTGAGCGCAACGTCGCCTTCGGCGTGACGTCCGATCCCGTGCCGGGCAAGCCCGGAAGCTTCATGATGCGCGTCATCTCCTATCCGAAGCGGCCGGCGCTCCTGCGGATCGTCGGCGGCGGGCCGCGCCTCGAGGGCAAGGTGGCGGGCAAGCCGTGCCGCCTCGACCATGCCTTCCTCGAGGTCGATGAGAGCGGCAGCGTGCCGAGCGTGACGCGCGTCGACCTCTATGGTTATGCGCTCGACACGGGCGAGCTCTTGAAGGAGAGCTTCATCCCGTGACCAGGCGCGACAGCGCCACGACCAGCCACACGACGGCCGCCGCAGCGAGCCCCGCCAATGCGTCGTCCGCCATGATGGCGGTGCCGCCGCGCAGGCGCCTCTCCGCCGCGCCGATGAGCCCGGGCTTGTTGATGTCGAGCGCGCGGAAGGCGAGGAAGCCCACGAGCCAGGACAGCGGCGTCGCCGGCGTCAGCACCAGCGTGATCAGCATGCCCACCGTCTCGTCCCAGACGATGGCCGAGGGATCCTCGCCGCCTAGCACTCTGGCGGCGCGGCCGCAGACGGCGCAGCCGAGGGCGAGCAGCGCCAGTGCCAGCGCGCCCTGCAGGACCAGCGGCAGGTGCATGACCAGCGGAAAGAGCACGAAGGCGCCGGCCGCCCCGAAGGTACCCGGCATCCATGGCGCAAGCCCCAGGCCGAAGCTCAGCGCCAGCGCCACGGCGGGATTGGCCATGTCGCGGAAGCGGGCCTTCACGGCGCTGCCCGCAGGCGGCCGCAGCGCCAGTCGATGACCCGCCCCGACCCCGGAAAACGGCTGTTATTCAAGAATTTTCCCGCTGACATTCGCACGGCGGTCTTTTAACATGAGGCCATGCAGGGACGTACAGAAGTTTCGCGATGATCACCGCCATCGAGGCCTCCCTGCTTGCCGTGGCTGCGGCCGTGAAGATCCATGATTTTTCCGAGGGCAAGCCGCTGCTGCGCGATGTGGCCGATGAACTCGCCTTGGGCTGCAGGAGCCTCGCCGAGCGCGATCGGGCCAGGGCGCGCCGACTACCAGCCCAAGCTTCACGGCCGCATCAACCGCGGGCCGGGGCCGGACTCTCGGCGCAACAACTCCATCGTCATCCAGCATGTTCCGCAACGCTGGATGACCACGGCAGAAGGCGGCGCGGCGGTGCCGTCTTGATCCCATCCCACCGCGAGAATTGCTGATCCCATGCCGCTCCTCACCCGCAATCGGGTTGCCCTGCTTCTTGCACTGCCAGCATTTCTCGTGCCGGTGATCGAGATCCCGCTCGTGCTGTGGGCGCGGTCCACCTTCATCTCGCTCCACCCCGACTATTTCGACGATCCGCCGACCATCAGCCGCTCCATCAACGATCCCGTTGTGGGCGCGCCCTTCGCCAACCTGATCCTGGTGATCACGGCCCTCATCCTGGCAATTGTCCCGATACTCATCCTGTCCTACTTGCTGGCGATCTCGCGGCTCACGCTGAGGCCCTGGCAGCGTATCCTGATGTATGGGTTGCTGTTGCTCGTGCTGGTTCTGCAACTCGCCGCCTCGGCCGGCATGGTGATGACCACACAATTCACCTTTGCCATCGACCGCGACATGCACATGCTGGGCAGCTATGTCTTCTTCATCTTCCAGGCCCTGAGCATCCTTGCCGCGGCGACACTGTGCCGGCTTCTGCTCAGCGAGCAGCGCAAGCATGGCATCGCCGATCATGACTGGCCGTTTCGCTCCGCCATGCACCGCTTCCGCTTCCGCTTTGCGATGCTCATCGTCGGGCTGGTGGTTCTTTATGGCGTCCTCTTCGTGCTCAAGGATCATGCGTTGCCAATCAGCGCCTATGTCGTGCGGGTTGCCTATACGCAATGCGAGGTGCTGGTGATTGCCTGCTACGTGCTGTTTCTCGGCAGCTATGCCGTGGACATCCATGACATGGTCAGGCGGGACAAGCTGCGCCTGCCGGTGAGTGCCGCCGCCACAAAGGCGCTGACCACGGCTGAAGGGCCTGCTGCCGCTTCTGGCGCTGCGGTGACAGAGCGATGAGCGGGCAGGCCGCGGCAACCATCGGGCGGCTTCTGCAGGCCGGCTTCGCGCATCAGCAGAAGGGGCAGCTCGACCACGCGCTCGCGAATTATGCCCAGGTTCTGGAGATTGACCGCGGGAATTTCGATGCGCTGCAGTTGAGCGGCCTCTGCGCGCTGCAGGCTGGCGACAACGCCACGGCGCGGCAGTTCCTCGATCGGGCGCTGGCGATGCGCCAGGACGTCGCTTCCGTCTTCAACCACCGCGGCGTGGCGCTGCGGAGGCTTGGTGAAGGCGAGCGCGCGTTGTCCGACTTTACGCGTGCCGCCGCGCTGGATCCGCGCCTCGCCGATGCCCGTTACAATCGCGCCAACACGCTGCGCGAACTTGGCCGCCTGGACGACGCGCTGGCGGACTATCGGCGTGCCGCGGAACTGGCGCCATCCCGCGCCGATATCCTGAACAACCTGGGCGGCTGCCTCAAGGAACTGAGTTTCCATGCCGAGGCGCTGGCCTGCTACGACCGGCTGCTGGTTCTGAGCCCCGGCTCTGTGGAGGGCCACTCAAACCGCGGCCTCGTGCTGCAGCACCTGGGCCGCTTTGAGGAGGCGCTGGCGAGCGCGGAGAAGGCCATCGCCATCAACCCGGGCTTCGCCGATGCCTGGCGCGAGCGCGCCGCCGCGCTCATCGCCCTGAGGCGCCCGGAGGAGGCACTGGCGTCGGTTGGCCGCGCGCTTGCCATCGACCCGCGCCACGCCGAAGCCCATGCCACGCAGGGCATGGCAATGATGGAATTGAGCAAGCCCGGCGCGGCGGCGGCATGCTTCGAGCGTTCCCTGGCGCTTCGGCCTGGCTACGTGGAGGCACGCCTGGGACTTGCGAAGCTCGCGGCAGAAGAGGGCCGCTTTGCCGAGGCCGAGGCGCTGTTCGACGCCATTCTGCGCGACGAGCCCGGAAATGTCGGGAGCCTGCATGGCCTGTCCGGCGTACGCAAATTCAAGGCGGGTGACCCGCTGTTCGGAGCCATCACCGACAGGCTGCGCGACGGCCGGCTGACGCCCGAGCAGCGCGAGCATCTGCACCATGGCTATGCCAAGATCAGCAACGACGCCGGCTCCTATGACCTCGCCATGGCGCATTTCGCCGAGAGCAAGCTGTGCCGCCCCTCGAGCTTCCACCTGCAGCGGCACCGCGACGGCTTCACGGCGATGACTGGACTGTTCACGCCCGGCTTCTTTGCGAAGCGGCAGGGCTTCGGCGTGACCGACGAGCGCCCGGTCTTCATCATCGGCATGCCGCGCTCCGGCACCACGCTTACCGAACAGATCCTCTCCGCGCACCCTGCGGCGCAAGGCTTCGGGGAACTGCCGGACCTGCCGGATATTTCGAAGTCGCTGGGCGGTGGACTGAGTGACCCCGGGAACTTTTCAGCCGCTGTCGCGGCGCTTGATGCGGAGGCGTCGCGCCGCCTTGCGGAGCGCTATCTCGACGCCTTTCAGGATGCCGGGCCGGGCGTGCTGCGTCTCGTCGACAAGCGCCCCCACAATTACGAGCTTCTCGGGCTCATCGCCCTGATGTTCCCGAAGGCGCACGTCATCCATTGCCGGCGCAACGCCATGGACAACTGCCTGTCGATGTACATGCAGGACTTCAACGTCAGCCACGGCTACAACCGAGACCTGACCACGCTCGGCCAATACTACCGCGCCTATGAGGGCCTGATGGCACACTGGCGCGCCGTGCTGCCGCTGCCGATCCATGATTGCGTCTATGAGGAAACGGTCGGCGACCTCGGGTCCTCGGCGCGCGCGCTGGTGGATTTCGTCGGGCTGCCATGGGACCCCGCCTGCCTCGACTACCATGCCCAGGAGCGGCAGGTGCGCACGCCCTCGCAGTGGCAGGTGCGCCAGCCGGTCTACCGCAGTTCGGTGGAAGCATGGCGACGCTACGAGACCCATCTGGCACCTCTGAAGCGGTCGCTCGGGATCGCCTGAGGACGGCCGATACCCCGTCCACCGTCTCAGTCGGCCTGCCGTTACCGCCCATGTCGGACTTCGCGCCGGCCATGCGGGTATCGAACGGCATCGGGCTCGCCGTGCTGGACGGGTTTCCGTTGCCGGTGTTAGAGGACGTGCAATCAACTGCCTGACAAAGAATCGGACCCGCCTATTGGCCCTGCTGCAAGACATTTTCCAGAGAGCCATTGGCCTGCACCAGCGTGGCCAGCTGGCCGAGGCGCAGGCGCTCTACCGGCAGGTGCTGCAACTGGAGCCCCGGCACTTCGACAGCCTGCACCTGCTTGGCCTTACCTGCATCCAGGGTGGTCAGGTGCAGATGGGCATTGGCCACATCCGGCAGGCGCTGTCGATCAGGACAAATTTCCCCGAGGCCTATTACAATCTGGGGAATGCCCTGCTGACACTCGGCAACCCCGGCGAGGCGCTCGACAACTTCAACAGGGCGCTGCAGCTGAGGCCGGGTGATGCCCAGTGTCTTCTCGAGGCCGGCAATGCGCTGAAGGATCTCAAGCGCTTGGATGAGGCGATTGCGCGCTATGACGAGGCCATCCGGCTCGACCCCCGCATGGCCGAGGCCCACAACAATCGCGGCATTGCGCTCAAGGACAGGGGCCGTCACGATGAAGCCTTGGCCAGCTATGACAGGGCGATCAGCCTGCAGCCGCGCTATTCGGAGGCCCACAGCAATCGCGGCAATGCGCTGAAGGAGCTTGGGCGCCTCGACGAGGCGCTGGCCTGCCATGACGAGGCGATCGGCCTGAAGCCCGACTATGCCGAGGCACATTACAATCGCGGCAATGTGCTGGGCGAGATGAAGCGGGACGACGAGGCCCTCGCCAGCTTTGATGCCGCGCTGAAATTGAAGCCCGACTATGCGGAGGCTGCGCACAACAAGTCACACCTGCTGCTGGGGCGTGGGCGATTTGCCGAGGGTTTCGCGCTCTATGGTGCGCGCTGGCGAAGCTCAGGCTTCAACAGCCAACCCCTGAGGAGCGAGCTCCCGCGATGGGACGGCACGCCGGGAGGGCGGCTTCTGCTGTGGGCGGAGCAGGGGATCGGCGACGAGATCTTCTATGCCTCGCTGATGTCGCTCATTCCCGGCCGGGGAATGGCGGTGACGCTGGCTGCCGACAGGCGGCTTCGCACCATCTATGAGCGCGCCTTCCCGGAGTTCAGCATCCTCGACAGTGAAGCGCTGATGCAGCCGCTCGACGGCCGGTTCACGGCGCAGGCGGCGATAGGTGATCTTGGTGCGATTCTGGGGCTTGACGAGGTGAAGATCGCGATGCGGCGCTCGCCCTTCCTCGTGGCTGATGGAGAGCGGCGCGAGGCGTTGCGCAGGGCCAATCCATTCCTCGCCGCGCAGCCGGTTTGCGGGCTGTCGTGGAAGAGCGCCAACAAGAAGATTGGCGCCGAGAAGAGCCTGCGCCTCATTGACCTTGCGCCGCTGCTGACGACCCCCGGCATCACCTTCGTCAACCTGCAATATGGCGAGGTGGCGGAGGAGATCGAGGAGGTGCGCCGGGTGCTGGGTGTGGAG
>CANJMQ010000047.1 GCA_947475225.1 Bradyrhizobiaceae bacterium | reverse complement strand
GGGTAGAGCGCATAGTTCTGGAACACCATTGCGATGTCGCGGTCCTTCGGCGGCAGGCCGTTCACCACCTTGTCGCCGATCTTGATGTCGCCGCCGGTGATCTCTTCCAGCCCCGCGATCATGCGCAGAAGGGTTGACTTTCCGCAGCCCGAAGGGCCGACGAGAGCCACGAACTCGCCATTGGCAATGGGGATCGACACGCCGTGGATGACCGCCTGGTCGCCATAGCTCTTGCGCACGTCAACGATTTCGACCGAAGCCACTCACGTCCCCCTTGAACCTGCCCGGGGACTTGCGCCCCGCTTGTCGAGGGCGGAGACTAGGGCAGCTTTTCGACCCCGTCGAGTACCTCGTGAGGACAGTCGCCCATGCGCTATGAAATGATGCTCCCCCACCAGATCCGCGCGGCGATCGCCGCCAACACGCCCGTCGTCCTGCCCTTGGGCGTGCTGGAATACCATGGCGAGCACATGGCGGTTGGCATGGATACGCTGGCCGTCACCCGCGCGCTCGACCTCCTTGAGACGGAGGCGGAACTCGTCATCCTGCCGCCCTTCTACTATGGCGCGGCGAGTTATGCCGTGGAGCCCCCCGAAGGCAACGGCTCGGTGCAGGTCGATTCGACCTCTCTTCATCCCTTTGGCCGGGAACTTTTCAACGGGTTGCTGCGTGTGGGCTTCCGCAACATCCACGCCTTCATCCATCACCAGACCGAAAACTTCACCACCGGCATGCCCACCGACCTTGCCTTCAAGTTCGGCGCCCGCCAGGCGATTTTCGCCATGCTGGAGAAGACGCGCGGCGAAGGCTGGTGGGGCAACCGCGACATGGCCGACTATTATGCCCGGCAGGCGGGCGGCGAGGACCCGTTCAACTGGATCAAGATCCATCCGCTCATGACGCGTGAGACGATGGGTGAATATCCCTTCGACCACGCGGGCGAGGGCGAGACCTCGCTGATGCTCGCCATGTGCCCGGAAGCGGTGGACATGGACAGGATCTCGGAGGAACGCTGGTACACTGAATCCGCCCGCAACGCGTCGGCCGCCACGGGTGCCCGCGGGCGTGATCTGATCCTCGCCCATATGCGCCGCGTGCTGGGTCTTCCTCCACGGGCATGATCTGCGTGGGAGGGGCGCCGTCACGCCTGGGGAATGGTTCCGAAATCAGTCGCCCTGCCGTTCCTTTCGCGATAAGCGGACCACATGACGACCACCCCCGATTTCGACATCTTCCTCATGGCCACGCCCGGTCTTGAGTCCGCCCTGCATGACGAGGTGCGCCAGCATCGCTTCAAGGCGGTAAAGCAGGTGGCGGGCGGCGTCATGGTCAAGGGCACGTGGAAGGATGTGTGGCGCGCCAATCTCGAACTCAGGGGCTGCGGCCACGTGCTGGCGCGTATCGGGTCGTTCCGGGTCATGCATCTGGCGCAGCTCGACAAGCGGGCGCGGGATTTTCCCTGGGGCAGCGTGCTGCGCAAGGATGTGCCGGTGCATGTCGAGGCAAGCTGCACGCACTCGCGCATCTATCACTCCGGTGCCGCAGCTCAGCGCATCTCCCGCGCCATCGTGGAGGAGTTTGGCGCGCCGGTCGCCGATGATGCGGAGGTTGTCGTCAAGGCGCGCATCGAGGATGATCTCTGCACTCTCAGCATCGACAGTTCGGGCGAGTCGCTGCACAAGCGCGGCTACAAGGCAGGTGTGGGCAAGGCCCCGCTGCGCGAGACGCTGGCGTCGCTCTTCCTGCGCCAGTGCCGGTTTGACGGCGTGGAACCGGTGGTTGATCCGATGTGCGGGTCCGGTACCTTCGTCATCGAGGCCGCGGAGATCGCGGCGGGCCTCAAGCCCGGCCGCAACCGGCATTTCGCTTTCGAGAAACTCGCCACCTTCGACGCTGCGGTGTGGCATGAGATGAAGGCTGCCACGCCGACGCGCATGGCCGCCGTCTCCTGCTTCGGCAGCGACCGTGATGCAGGGGCCATCCGCATGGCAAAGGCAAACGCCGACCGCGCGGGTGTCTCAGGGTTCACGCAGTTCACGCAGCAGTCAATCAGCGACCTGGTGCCGCCGGAGGGCCCATTCGGGCTGGTGATCGTCAACCCGCCCTATGGCACGCGCATCGGCGACAAGAAGCCGCTCTTCGCGCTCTATGGCGCGCTCGGGCAGGTGCTGAAGACGCGCTTTTCAGGTTGGCGGGTGGGCATCGTCACCACTGATGCCGCGCTGGCGCGGGCGACGGAACTGCCGTTCCTCGACCCGGCACCCCCCGTGCTGCATGGCGGGTTGAAGGTGACGCTCTACCGGACCGCCGCGCTGCCCTGAGTTACGACCAGCTGACCGCGAAAGCGCCCACCGCGATCAGGATGATGATGCAGGTGATGATCCAGTGCTTGGCCGTCCATTGGTGCATGATCATGGCGGCCGGTCCTACTTGGAAATCTTGGGGGCGAAGGCCTGCACCATGAGCTTGGCCTGCTTCACCTGGTCATCCGTCATGCCCGTGGCGATCTGGTCGCGGTAATTGGCGGCGTTGTCGAAGCCCGGCTCACTGGCGCAGAGGTCGAGCCACATGTAGGCAGCGATGGGGTCGGGCTTCACGCCGCGGCCCTTCCAGTAGGCAAGGCCCGCCTCGTACTGGGCCTGCGGCTCGCCCTGGTTTGCTGCCATCAGCAGCCAGTTCATGCCGGCGGCCTCGTCCTGCGGCACCACGTCCTGGCCCTTCATCAGCCACCAGCCGAGTTTCAGCTGCGCGTCGGCCTTGCCATTCTTGGCGGCTTCGCCCCACCAGAAGATGGCCTGCTTGTTGTCGAGTTCGACACCGTTGCGGTTCTCGCCCTTCTGGCCCCAGCTCCGAGGCCCGTACATCTCGCCGATGAGGTAGGCGGCCTCGGCATTGCCATCCTTTGCGAAGGGCAGCAGCAGGTTCAGGGCCTTGGCGTAATCCTCGCTCTGGAAGGCGGTCATGCCGTCCTGGTAGGCATCCGCCCAGGCCGTGCCGCTGGCAGCGGTCAGGATGCCGAGGGCCAGAATGCCGGCGCGAAGGTCGAACTTCATGGAAAACTCCTTTGCAAAGGCCGCTCCGGGCCGACCGGCCAGGTTCGGGCGTCAACTCAGCTCCACCTCTACGGCAGGGTGCCGGGCAGGGCAATACCCTGCCCCATAACCCTTCAAATTGGCGGCAGAAGGGCATATGAGGAGGCCCGGGCTGTGGACTCCGGTGTCCCGCTCCTCTGGTTCTAGGCCGGGGGCCGGGGAGGGCGCTAGAAGCCCGCTACCGCCCCACGGCAAACCGATTTCACGCGAGGACAGACCCCCATGCGCATGACCACCGAAGAGGCTTTCGTCAAGGTTCTCCAGATGCACGGCATCGAGCATGCCTTCGGCATCATCGGATCAGCCTTCATGCCGATTTCCGACAACTTCCCCAAGGCCGGAATCACCTTCTGGGACTGCGCGCATGAGGGCTCGGGCGGCATGATGGCCGACGGCTTCACCCGCGCCTCCGGAAAGATGTGCATGATGATCGCCCAAAACGGCCCGGGCATCACCAACTTCGTCACCGCCGTCAAGACAGCCTACTGGAACCACACGCCGCTCCTCCTCATCACGCCGCAGGCCGCCAACAAGACCATCGGCCAGGGCGGCTTCCAGGAAGTGGAGCAGATGGCCCTGTTCAAGGACATGGTGGCCTATCAGGAGGAGGTGCGCGATGCCTCCCGCGTGGCGGAAGTGCTGAACCGTGTCATCATGAACGCCAAGCGCCTGTCGGCCCCGGCCCAGATCAACATGCCGCGTGACTTCTGGACCCAGGTCATCGATATCGAGCTGCCGGCCACTGTCGGCTTCGAGCGCCCGTCTGGTGGGGACGATGCGATCGCCGCCGCCGCCAAGCTGCTCTCCGAGGCCAAGTTCCCGGTGATTCTCAACGGCGCCGGCGTCGTCCTCGGCGGCGCCATTCCGGCATCCAAGGCGCTGGCCGAGCGGCTCTCGGCTCCGGTTTGCGTCGGCTACCAGCACAATGACGCTTTCCCGGGCTCGCACGCCCTGTTCGCGGGTCCCCTGGGCTACAACGGCTCCAAGGCGGCCATGGAACTGATCAAGCAGGCGGACGTGGTGCTGGCGCTCGGCACCCGCCTCAACCCCTTCTCGACGCTGCCGGGTTACGGCCTCGACTACTGGCCGAAGGATGCCAAGGTCATCCAGGTCGACATCAACCCCAACCGCATCGGCCTCACCAAGAAGGTTGCCGTCGGCATCGTCGGCGACGCGAAGAAGGTGGCCGAGGGCATCCTCGCCAAGCTGTCGCCGTCGGCTGGTGACCAGGGCCGCGAGGACCGCAAGAACCTGATCGCCCAGACCAAGTCGCGCTGGGCCCAGCAGCTCTCCTCCATGGACCACGAGGACGATGATCCGGGCACCACGTGGAACGAGCGCGCCCGCAACGCCAAGCCCGACTGGATGAGCCCCCGCATGGCCTGGCGGGCGATCCAGGCAGCGCTCCCCAAGGAGGCCATCATCTCCTCCGACATCGGCAACAACTGCGCCATCGGCAATGCCTACCCGACCTTCGAAGCTGGCCGGAAGTATCTCGCCCCCGGCCTGTTCGGCCCCTGCGGCTATGGCCTGCCCTCCGTCGTCGGCGCCAAGATCGCCTGTCCGGACGTGCCGGTGGTCGGCTTCTCGGGTGACGGCGCCTTCGGCATTGCGGTGACTGAACTCACCGCCATCGGCCGCAAGGAGTGGCCGGCCATCACCCAGGTCGTCTTCCGCAACTACCAGTGGGGTGCCGAAAAGCGCAACTCCACGCTCTGGTACGACGACAACTTCGTGGGCACCGAACTCGACACGCAGGTGAGCTACGCCGGCATCGCAAAAGCATGCGGACTGCAAGGAATCGTCGCCCACACCATGGATGAATTGCGCGATGCATTGGCCAAGGCCATCGACGACCAGATGAAGCATGGCAAGACCACGCTGATCGAGGCCATGATCAACCAGGAACTGGGCGAGCCCTTCCGCCGCGATGCCATGAAGAAACCGGTTGGAGTGGCCGGCATCGACGCCAAGGACATGCGCCCGCAGACGGTGTAAGCATCACGTCCCGGAGCCCCGGAATCGGGGCTCCGTCACGTTTTCGCTGCAATCACTTGGTTGACAGCCTGCGTGCATATCAGGGACGATCATGGCTTCTGAATCAAAGGCTTCCGAAATCCGCGAACGCACCCGAGCGTGGCGCGACCTGATGATCCAGATGACGGCCACCATCATGATCCCGCTGACCATTGCGGGGATGGGCCTCTACTATACGCGCTGGCAGCAGAACGTGAACGATCTCAAGACGATGATCGACCTCGTTAGCGACGACAAGCCGGAGCGGCAGAAATATGGCATCGCCATGTTCGAGTACCTGCTGAAGAACGACAAGGTGCCGGTTGAATTCGTTGCCGCCCAGCTCGACTACGCCAATAACTCGTCCGACCCGCAGCTGCTCGGTGCCATGGAGCGCGCGCTGACGGCGGCCGCCCAGACGAACACCAACGTCCAGGCGGTGTTCAAGGAGGCGGTGGAGCGGCTTCCATCGCGCGTCTTCGTCAATGTGCTGAACGAGCAGCAGCGTGCCTGCTTCTCCAAACTGCTGACCGGCCTCAAGGACACCGATGGCGCAGCCATCACCGTGCCGTCCATCGCCATGGCGAAGTGGGACGGAAAGGTGAATGAAATCCGTGCGATGAACAATGACGACGTGCCGAAGGCCGAAGCCATTGCCAGCTGGCTGCGCAGCATCGGATTCGACATCGAGGTGGTGAACCTCACCGGGCGCTGGGACGGCGCCAGGAAGGTGCGGCCCAACACCTTCGAAATCTGGTTCGGCGACAAGGACTTGCCGCCCATCTGCACCGGCAAGGACGTGACGCTCGCCTCGCCGCCGCCGGCCAACTGAGCTACAGCCGGTAAGCCCGAATTCCGTTGTCGCGGAAGAGCTTGCGCTTCTCTTCGGGCGTGCAGCCCGATGTCGCCCAGTCGAGAACGCCGATCCAGTCGGTGTATTTTCCGGCGAGCTCGGCCACCGGCCAGTCACCACCATACATGATGCGGTTGAAGCCGAAGCTGTCGATGACGTGGTCGATGTAGGGGCGTAGCTGTTCACGCGTCCAGTTGTCGTGGTCTGCCTCGGTCGTCACACCCGACAGCTTGCACATCACGTTGGGCAGTTCCGAGAGTTCGCGGATGTGGCGCTTCCATGGCTGCATCAGATTATCCTTGATGCCCGGCTTGCCGATGTGGTCGAGGATGAACGACACCTCGGGACACCTGCGGACGAACTCGATGACGTTGCCGAACTGATGATGGTAGATGCAGATATCGAAGCTGTAGTTGAATTTCGGTAGCAGTTTGGTTGCGGCGATGAAGTCCGGCCGCAACACGAATTCGGGGTCGGTCTTGTTCTGGATCAGGCGCCGGATGCCGCGCACCACGGGCAACGTGGAAAGCTTTTCAAGGTCGGCCTCGAGCTTCGCACCCTGCTCGAGCGGCAGCGAGGCGACGCATCCCTTCAGGCGCGAGTCGCTACCAGCCAGCTGCTGCACCCATTCGGCCTCGTCCATGTGCTGGGGGTAGTCGACGTCGACCTCGACGAAGACCATGTTCTCGATGACGTAGGGCTTCGCTGCCGCCTCAAGGTCATGGATGGTCCAGTCGCGCCCCAGCTTGGGCGCACCGCTCGCCCAGCCATATTTGAATTTCGAGGTGTCCAGCAGGTGGACATGGGTGTCGGTGATGGGGAAATCGATCATGGCTGCTTGCGTCCCTTTTGTCCGGGCAGGCTAGCCCATCATGGGGCCGAGGTGAACTCGTTCATGGCGGTGAGGAACTGCGCCACCTCGGCCAGTGAATTGTAATGGCTGAAGGACACGCGCACACAGTCCTTGAGACCCAGCGGTGTCAGAACGTTGCCGCTGTAATGATCTGCCTTGCGGGTGTGGGTGCGGATGCCGCGATCATTCAGGAAGCTGACCACCGTCTCGCTTGGCTTTCCCTCCAGCCAGACGGAGACGACGCCTTCGCGCCTGGCATTGTCCGCCCCGCCAATGATGTGAAGACCTGGAATGGCCGCGAGCCCGCGCAGGTTGCCGGTGCCGTTGACCATGGCGTCCGCCAGGGCGTGCTCGTGACCGTGGATGGCTTTGGCCGCAGATTCCAAGCGTGCGCGGCGGTCGTCGCTCTTCGTGAAATTGCTGCCAAGCCAGACGAGATAGTCGACGACGTCGGAGAAGGTGGCATAGCTGCCGGTGTCGCGCGTGCCCATTTCCCAGTTGGTGGCGGGGCCGCCGATGACGGTTTCCTTGGTGCAGGCGGTCAGGCGGTCGGACGCCCAGCCCACGCCATAGCCGTGGCGCGAGAACACCTTGTAGGGCGAGATGGCATAGCCATCGATGGCAAGCGCCGAGATATCCACCGCGCCATGGCTGGCGTGCTGGATGCCGTCGACGATGATGAAGCAGTCGGGTGACAGCTTGCGGATCGATGCGGCGATGGCGCCCACGTCCACCGCCATGCCGGTGACCGGCGAGGTGTGGACGATGGTGGCGACGCGGACGTCGGGCGTGATGAAGGGCAGGTAGGCGGCAGCATCAACGCAGCCTGTGGCGTCATCATGTGGCACGAGAACATGGCGGCGGCCTGTCACCTCCGCCCAGCGCGCCATGGCGCTGCGCGAGGCGGGATGCTCCAGCGTGGTGGAGAGCAGGATGCCGCCGGGAGCTGCACCCAGCGCGGCCGTGCGGACGAGGCGGAACAGCACTTCCGTGCCGCTTTCGCCGACGAAGACCTGGCCAGTGGGGGCGTTGAAGAACAGCCGCATATCGGCCTTGGCCTTGTCGATTGCGGCCATCAGCGCCTTCGACGCCGGATTGTCGCGGCCCTGGTTGTCGGGGATCGCGGCATAGATCCCGGAGGTCTCCACCGCAGACTTCAGGGTGAGTGCGCCGCCGGCATTCTCGAAGAACACGCGGGGGCCGGTGAAGGGGCAGCTATCCACATGCGCAAAGCGGGCGCGGACGGCATCCATCAGGCCGGGGATGGTGGTGAGCATGGTCAGGGCACCTTTCGGAACGGGTGCAAGCGGAATGCCCGCGAACGGGGGAAATCGCAAGGGGGTGCCGTCCGTGGTCATCGAGGACAGGAGACACCAGCGCAGGTGCAACGGGCTGCAACTGGCCTTTGCGAAGGTCATGCGCCGTAAACCCACTGAGGCTGAAACCAGCGTCTGGCGCTATGCGAAGAACCATGCGTCGGTACCCGGACGTTCCGCAGGCAGGTACCGGTGGGTCATTGTGTTGCGGACTTTGTGTGTACGGAGAGGATGCGTGGCGCGGCGTGAGTGGGGAAGCCGCAGGCGGCTTCCCCCTTCGGATCAGTCCGACATCGTCATGCCCGGGTGGAAGGGCAGCTCCCTGACGCGGGTGCCGCTCAGGCGCTGGTAGGCGTTGGCGATGGCCGGGGCGACACAGGGCACACCGGCTTCGCCGATGCCGCCCGGCATGGCGGTGGTGGGATCGCCCTCGAGGATGTCGACCGTCACCTTGGGCATGTCGCGCGGTGTCAGGACACGATAGTTGGAGAAGTTTGACACGCTGGGAACGCCCTTGGCGAAGGTGACGCGGCTGTAGAGTGCCGAGTAGATGCCGTGGACGAGGCCACCCTGCATCTGTGCCTCGACCGAGTTGGGGTTGATCACCACGCCGCAGTCGATGACGTAATGCGCCTTGGTGACCTTGATCCTGGACGACGAGTCGAGGCCGACCTCCACGGCAAGGGCCACGTAGCTGTTGAAGCCCTTGAGGAAGGCCACGCCGCGCTTTGTGGCACCCATGGCCGTGTAGTTTGGCGAGTTCTTCAGTTTTTGCAGCAACGCGGTCGCCCGCTGGTCACCCGTCAGCATGCGCAGGCGATAGTCGATCGGGTCCTGGCCCAGCGACAGGGCGAGTTCGTCAATGGCGCTTTCGACGGCGAAGGTGTTGTAGGATTCGCCCACCGACCGCCAGTAGCCGAGCGGCACGCCGGTCGGCAGCGGCGTAAACTCGACGCGCCGGTTGGGGATCGAATAGGGAAGCTTCACCGCACCTGCGACGGCCCCCGTATCCTCAGGGTTGGCGCCTTGCTGGAAGGAGATCGACGCCGAGATGTTGCGGTAGACCATGCCGGTGATGCCGTTCACGTCGCCGCCCAAGCGCACGCGCATCGAGGCACAGGGGCGGTACTTGTCGTTCTTGAAGTCCTGCGGGCGCGACCAGGTAAGCTTCACCGGCTTGCCCATGGCGACTGCCAGCTTGACTGCCTGCAGCACGTAGTCCTGCTCGATCTTGCGGCCGAAGCCGCCGCCGCAGAGCATGGAGTTCACCTTGATCTGGGCGTCGGTGAGGCTCGAGAGGCCGGGTACGCTGCGCACCGTGCCGGGCACGAAGCTCTGGCCCTGGGTGGGCAGCCACAGTTCGACGAAGGTGACGACACCGTTGGTCTTGGTCACCGACACGGTGGCGTTCAGCACCTCCATGCAGGCATGCGCCAGGAAGGGCGTCTTGTAGGTCACGTCGAGCTGGCCGACCTTGTCGTCGGGGGTGCCTGCCGTCTCGTAGGACTTCAGGTTGACGGGTGTGGCCGCATCCTGCAGGGCCTGCGCCGCGGTCGCCAGCGCGGTGGAGTCGAGAAGGGCGAGGTTGGACGGAAGGGTCCAGCTCACCTTGGACTGGAGCGAGCTTGCGATGCGCATTGCCGCCCATGTGTTGGTCGCGACCACGCCCACGGCATTGCCGAGATTGACCACCTTCAGCGCGCCAGTGGCGGAGGTTGGGCAGGTCTTCACCGTGCCGGTGATGGTCGGGCAGTGGATGACGCTGGCGAACACCATGCCCGGCAGCATCACGTCGGCGCCGAAGATGGCCGAGCCATCAACCTTGCCCGCAAGGTCGATGCGGCGGACCGGCTGGCCGACGATGCGCTTGGTGCCCGCGAAGGAGACCGCGCCCGGGTCGGTGGTGTTGCCGATCTGGCCCAGCACCGAGGCGAACGTCTGCTCGCCGTAGGTGGTGTGCTTCAGCTTGCCGCCGACCAACAGCGACCACTGGTCAGGCGTGCCGCCATAGGTGAGGGCGGCTGCGGCCCGCAGCCGGTAGGCGGCCTTGGCCGATGCGGTGCGCAGCGGCGTGTACCACATCATGGTGGAGGTGCTGCCGCCGGTGAGCTGCAGGCCCCAGCCGGGAAGGCCATAGACCTGAGGATTGACGGGCGCATGCTCGAAGCGCACCTGGCCCCAGTCCAGCATCAGCTCCTCGGCCATGATCTGGGCAAGGCCGCTGGCGATGCCCTGGCCCATCTCGGTCTGGCCGGTGATGAGCGTGACATTGTTGGCATCATCGATCCGGATATAGGCCCCAACGCCGGTTGTCGCCGCCGCCGCGGGCCGCGATGAAAACGTGAGGGTGACCGGAACCATGAAGGCGGCCGCCGCTCCCGCGAGGAAGCTGCGGCGATCCATGACCAGAGTGTCATTCTTGGCTGTGTTGGCGCGCATGATGAAGTGTCCTGCTGTTATCGGCTTGGATGGGGCGTTGGCGTTGGTCTGGCGACGCTCAGGCGATCGTGGGCAGCGCCAGAAGCGCTTCCTTGACGCGCTGGAAGGTGCCGCACTGGCAGATGTTCGACATGCCCGTGGCAGTGGACGAGAGTGACTCGCCGGCCTTGAGGCGCCCGTAGGCGGACATCAGCATGCCCGACTGGCAATAGCCGCACTGCGGCACCTGATACTGTAGCCATGCCTTCTGGAGCCTTGCGCCGAGCGGGTCGTTCTTCAGGCCCTCGATGGTCATGACGGACTTGCCGGCGATCTCGCCGATCTTCATGTCGCAGGACTTCTCGGGCTGGCCGTTGACCGACACCGTGCAGGCGCCGCAGATTTCCACCCCGCAGCCATACTTGGTGCCGGTGAGGCCGAGCTGGTCCCGCAGGACCCAGAGCAGCGGTGTTTCGATGCTGTCGACCGTGATGGTCTTTGCCACACCATTCAGCGTGAACGAGACTTGCGCCATTTATTGTTCCTTTCCTTCCCAAACTCATTGCAGCCGCCGGGTGGAGGCCGGTGAACACCGTCCGGTCCGAGGCCGTTCCGGCTTCCGTGCAGCGCCCGGACGATTTTTGAAACCGTCTGGAAAATCTTTCGCCACGCGGGATTACTTAGTATTTGCTTGGGATGTTTCTTATTTCTGAAGACCGTGGTTGTCTACGATCAAAATCAAAGAAAATACTGAATTTACAAGGAAAAATGCTAGTATAATTTACAGCGTTGTCATTAATACTATAGTGATGCTATTATTACTTATGGGAGTTTTGTTACTAGCTTATGCATAGTTTTCAGGTTTCCGGGCAAGCCGTGGTTAACCATGCTGGCGCGGACGCGATGCGCCGGACCGCAGCGAGGAAGCCGAACACCTGCCAGGGCGCCGCGCCGCGGCCAAAAAAACACCCCGGCGAAGCCGGGGTGGGGTGATGCCTGCAGTGTGCCGGTGAGAGAGGGTCAGTCGTCCGACATCGTCATGCCCGGGTGGAAGGGCAGCTCGCGTACGCGCTTGCCGGTGAGCCGGGCATAGGCGTTGGCAATGGCCGGGGCCACGCAGGGCACGCCCGCCTCGCCGATGCCGCCGGGCGCGGCAGTGGTGGGGTCGCCCTGCAGGATGTCGACCGTCACCTTGGGCATGTCGCGCGGGGTGAGCACGCGGTAGTTCGAGAAGTTCTGCACGCTGGGCACGCCCTTGGCGAAGGTGACGCGGCTATAGAGTGCCGAATAGATGCCGTGGACGAGGCCACCCTGCATCTGCGCCTCGACCGAGTCGGGGTTGATCACCACGCCGCAGTCGACCACGTAATGCGCTTTGGTGACCTTGATGCGCGAGGAGGAGTCGAGCGCGACCTCAAGCGCCAGTGCCAGGTAGCTGTTGAAGCCCCTGAGGAAGGCAACGCCGCGCTGCCCGGCCTTCATGCCGGTGTAGTTCGGTGAGCTCTTGAGCGTCTGGAGAAGCGTGCTTGCCCGTGCATCGCCGGTGAGCATGCGCAGGCGGTAGTCGATGGGATCCTGGCCCAGCGACAGGGCGAGTTCGTCAATGGCGCTTTCGACGGCGAAGGTGTTGTAGGATTCGCCCACCGAGCGCCAGTAGCCGAGCGGCACGCCGGTCGGCAGTGGCGCAAATTCGATGCGCTTGTTGGGAATGGCATAGGGAAGGTTCACCGCGCCTGCCACGGCCCCGGTATCCTCCGGATTGGCGCCCTGCTGGAAGCTGATCGAGGCCGAGATATTGCGATACACCATGGCCCTGACGCCGTTGACGTCGCCGCCCATGCGCACGCGCATGGAGGCACAGGGGCGATACTTGTCATTCCTGAAGTCCTGCGGGCGTGACCAGGTGAGCTTCACCGGCTTGCCCACGGCGACGGCGAGTTTCACCGCCTGCAGCACATAGTCCTGCTCGATCTTGCGGCCGAAGCCACCGCCGCAGAGCATGGAGTTCACCTTGATCTGGGCGTCGGTGAGGCTCGACAGACCGGCCACACTGCGCACCGTGGCGGGCACGAAGCTCTGGCCCTGGGTGGGCAGCCACAGCTCGACGAAGGTAACGACGCCATTTGTTCTGGTCACCGACGCGGTGGCGTTCAGCACCTCCATGCAGGCATGCGCCAGGAAGGGCGTCTTGTAGGTCACATCGAGCTGGCCCAGCTTGTCATTGGGACTGCCGGCCGTCTCGAAGCTCTTGAGGTTGGCGGGGGCGGCCGCAGTCTGGAGTTTTTGTGCCGCCTTTGACAGCGTCGGCGAATCCAGCAGCTTCAAGTTAGAAGGCTTGCTCCAGCTGACCTTGGACTGCAGCGAACTGGCGATGCGCATCGCCGCCCATGTGTCGGTTTCGACCACGCCCACGGCATTGCCGAGGTTGACCACCGCGAGCGCGCCCGAGGCGCTGGTGGGGCAGCTCTTCACCGTACCGGTGATGATGGGGCAGTGGACGACGCTGGCGAACACCATGCCCGGCAGCATCACGTCGGCGCCGAAGATCGCCGAGCCGTCGACCTTGCCCGCGAGGTCAAGGCGACGCACCGGCTGGCCGACAATGCGGTTGGTGCCGGCGAAGGAGACCGTGGCCGGGTCGGCGGTGTTGCCGATCTGGCCAAGCACCGAGGCGAACGTCTGCTCGCCGTAGGTGGTGTGCTTCAGCTTGCCGCCGATCACCAGCGACCACTGGTCAGGCGTGCCGCCATGGGTCAGCGCGGCGGCCGCGCGCAGCCGGTAGGCCGCCTTGGCCGAGGCAGTGCGCAGCGGCGTGTACCACATCATGGTGGAGGTGCTGCCGCCGGTCAGTTGCAGGCCCCAGCCCGGCAGTCCGTAGTTTGCGGGATCGACGGGGGCGTGTTCGAAGCGCACCTGCGCCCAGTCCAGCATCAGTTCCTCGGCCATGATCTGGGCGAGGCCGCTGCCGATGCCCTGGCCCATCTCGGTCTGGCCGGTGATGAGGGTCACGGTGTTGGCGTCATCGATGCGGATGTAGGCGCCCACACCGGTTGTGGCCGCGGCGGCCGGCCGCGACGAAAGCGTCAGCGTCACCGGCATCAGGAAGGCGGCGGCCGCCCCCGCGAGGAACTGCCGGCGGCCGAGGACCAGAGAGCCATTCTTGGCTGTGTTGGAAAGCATGGTGTGATGTCCTGCTGTTATGTCTGGTGGAATCGCGAAGCGTCAGGCGACGCCGGGCAGGCTGAGAATTGCTTCCTTGACGCGCTGGAAGGTGCCGCACTGGCAGATGTTCGAGAGGCCGGATGCGGTGGAGGCGCGGGACTCGCCCGCCTTGAGGCGGCCGAAGGCGCCCATCAGCATGCCGGACTGGCAGTAACCGCATTGCGGCACCTGGTGCTGCATCCACGCCTCCTGCAGCTTTGCGCCAAGCGGATCGTTCTTCAGGCCCTCGATGGTGGTCACCGACCTGCCTGCGACCTCGCCAATCGACGCGTCGCAGGACTTCTCGGGTTCGCCGTTGATCAGCACTGTGCAGGCGCCGCAGATCTCGATGCCGCAGCCATACTTGGTGCCGGTGAAGCCGAGCTGGTCACGCAGCACCCAGAGCAGCGGGGTATCCATGTTGTTCACTGTGATGGTTGTTGCCACGCCGTTCAGCGTGAACGAGATCTGACCCATGATCGCTCTCCTTGTCTTTCCCACTCTGTTCAGGCACCGGCGCCGGATGACGTCGAGAAAACTCGAAGCGCGTCCGAATGAACGGCTGGGCCTGCGGCGTTTACGCGCGCCGTGATTCTCTCATAGTCAGGTCACGCTGACGCGTTGCTGACACAGCAGGAAGATGGCAGCGAAGCTGAAGGAACGATGCCGCTCGCACAGGCATGTCATGATGCTGTGGCGAGCTTCGTGACCGAGTTATACAAGTTAGTTGCTAAGCAATGCAGAGTCTGTTCACAGCATGGTAGCAATGCAGAGTCCGTTCGCTGCACGATAACGACTTGTTAACCTTGCTGCGTGGTCAGACCGCGAAGACCGGTTCGGGCACGCCGCGGAAGCCGGTCTCGAGCGCGAAGACGGCGCCCCCGTCATGCCTTTCGTCCGTTGGCGCAGTGACGCCGGGACTCCATCCGGTGGCGACGAAGAGCGTGCTCATGTCCGGGCCGCCGAAGCCGGGGGCGGCGGTGACGGGGCAGGGGAGTGCATAACTGCTGTGCAGCATGCCGTCGGGCAGGAAGCGCTGCACCGTGCCGCCGCCATAGAGTGCGCACCACAGCCCGCCTTCCGTATCGATGGTGAGGCCGTCGGGCAGGCCCTGCTCGGCTGTGAAGGCGGCGAAGACGCGGCGGTTGGCGAGCTTTCGCGTATCGGGCGAGACATCATAGGCGAGAATGCGGCGGCCGACCGAGTCGCTGAAATACAGGGTGCGGCCATCGGGCGAGACGGCGGGGCCGTTGCAGGAGGGGAAGCCTGAGTCGCCGATGCTGGCAACGCCGTCCGGCGTCACGCAGTAGAGGATGCCGCGCGGGTCCTGCTCGGTGAGTTCATAGGTGCCCACCCACAGCCTGCCGAAGCGGTCCAGCTTGCTGTCATTGTAGACCATTCCCTCGCGGCCGCCGTCCGGATTGGCGAAGGGCGTGGTCTGCCCGGTGCCGGGATCGAAGAGCACGAGGCCGGAATCGACCGCCAGCAGCAGGCGCCCGCCACTGGCGAAGACGAAGGAGCCGAGCACGGTTTCGTTCGGGATCGTCCAGCTCTCGACCCTCTCCTGCCCCCACAGCTTGCGGTGGATGGTGGGGCCATACCAGTCGGTCCAGTAGAGCGCTTCCTCGCCGGGGTGCCACATGGGGCTTTCGGCGAGACGGTCACGAATGGGGGAGACGATGGTCCAATGCATGGTGTGCCAATTCATTTGCTCTCTCACGCATGTGGGCGAGAGGGTGGGGTGAGGAGATGTTTCGGCAGGCAGGCTATCCGAGAATGGAACGCGCTGACAGACCCCCTCACCGTGCTGTCTCCGCCGAAGGGGGGAGAGCAACTGATACGGCAGAGCCGTCCTTACAGCGTGATGCGCTTCTTGACGCCGTCGCGGGTGATGTCTTCGAGCGTACGCAGATGGTCCATGTGGCCGCCGAGGGTGGCGTAGTCCGCCTTCGTCATGGTGAACTCGATGGGAGCGACGAGGGCCGGTGTGGGCACGGAGCCGAAGGCATTCTCGGGCAGCAGCGTCACATCCACCATGTAGGTGATGCCGCCGCCGGGCCAGATGTAGCACGGCGCACCACCTGCCGTGACGCGGGTAACGGCCTGCTTCACTGATTGTGTGAGCCGCACCGGGTTCTCGGTGACGCCGGCGCGCAGCGAGCCGCCGGCACCCGCCATGAACAGGACGGAGGAGAGGGCCGGCTCGCAGTTCTCCTGGATGCGGTCGACGGAGAGCTTGAGCGCGGGCGGCAGTTGCTTCTCGATGGGGGCCAGTGTCTCATCGAGTTCGTAATAGGCAGAATGCTCGCCGGTGGTGGAGACCATCAGCATGCGCAGGCCCGGCCATGCCTCCTGCGGGTCGAAGGGCTTGAGGATGGTGAGCGGGTCGGTGAGGTCGGTGCCGCCCCAGCCGGTGCCGGGCTGCGCCACCTTGAAGTAGCGGCCTGGTGTGGAGCGGTGGCCCTTCATCTTGATGCCGGTGTCGGGCACGCCGAGGAACTTGCCCGCCTGATGCTCCGAAAGCACGCCGGTGATGTGGTCATCGACCACGACGACCTCGTCGACGAGGCCCATCCATTGCTTGGCGAACATGCCGATGGTGGCGGAGCCGCAGCCCACCCGCATGCGCTCTTCCTTCACACCATTGATGATCGGCGCCTTGCCGGCTTCGATGATGAGGGTGGCGCCGCCATCGACGCTGACTTCGACGGGCCTGCAGTTGGCCAGTGCCAGCATGGCCTCGCAGGTGACGCGGCCTTCCTTCTTGGAGCCGCCCGTCAGATGGCGCACGCCACCCAGTGACAGCATCTGCGAGCCGTATTCGGTGGTGGTGACGTGGCCGATCTGCTCGCCCTGAACGCGGACCGGGGCGGTTTCCGGTCCCAGATGCCGATCGGTGTCGATCTTCACCTTGAGGCCGCAGTAGCTGAAGATGCCCTCGGTGACGACGGTGACCATGTCGACGCCGTCAACCTCGGACGCGACGATGAAGGGGGCGGGCTTGTAGTCGGGGTAGGTGGTGCCCGCGCCGATGGCGGTGACGAAGGTCCGAGGCTCGCGCACCACCCGGCCGTCCCAGTCCTGCGAGGAGGGGAGGAAGGGGACGAGGCTGCCGCCGGCCTTCACCGTGCGTTCCAGCAGCACGTGGGGGTCGGTACGGGTCAGCACGCCGCCCGTGTTGGCATAGCGGTCGCAGGCGCCGAGCATGCCCTCGCGGATGTAGCAGAGCACCGGGCAGGCATCGCAGCGGATCTTGTCCGTCGGGTTGTCCATGGCGTCCTTCGCAACTGCGAAATGGCTGTTGACAGGTTCCCGATGATCCCATAGTTTTTGTATGTATACAAATGAATTTACAGTCCGGCAGGAGCGGCCCCATGAGTGCGTTGTTCGAGGAAGAGGTGCTGAGCGTCCACCACTGGACGGATCGGCTGTTCAGCTTCAGGACCACGCGCTCGCCGGCGTTTCGCTATGAAAACGGCCAGTTCACGATGATCGGGCTGGAAGTGAACGGCAAGCCGCTGCTGCGTGCCTATTCGCTGGTGAGCCCGAACTATGCCGACGAGCTCGAGTTCCTGTCGATCAAGGTGGCTGACGGGCCGCTGACCTCCAAGCTCCAGCACATCCGGGCGGGTGACAGGATCCTGGTGGGCAAGAAGCCCACCGGCACGCTGCTGCTCGACAACCTGGTGCCCGGCCGCAACCTCTACCTGCTCGGCACCGGAACGGGGCTCGCCCCCTTCATGAGCCTCGTGAAGGACCCTGCCGTCTATGAGCGCTTCGAGAAGGTGATCCTCGTCCACGGCTGCCGCACGGCCGCGGAACTGGCCTATGCCGAAGAGATCGAGAACCGGCTTCCGAACGACGACCTGCTGGGCGAGGACATCCGCGCCAAGCTGCTCTACTATCCCACCGTGACGCGCGAGGACTTCCGCAACCGTGGCCGCATCACGCTGCTGATGGGCAATGGCCGGATGGCCTCCGATCTCGGCCTGCCACCCGTCGATGCCGCGCAGGATCGCGTCATGATCTGCGGTTCACCCGCCTTCCTCGCCGACATCGTGGGATTGCTGAAGGGCATGTCCTTCACGGAGGGCTCGAGCAACCAGCCGGGCAGCTACGTCATCGAAAAAGCCTTCGTGGAGAAGTGAGGCATGGCTGGTGCGGAAGCCAAAGCGACCGCCCTCGGCGGCTACCGCCTGGAAGACCAGGTGGGTTTTTACCTGCGCCGCGCCGGCCAGCGTCACGCGGCGATCTTCGCCGGGCTCATGACTGACGCGCTGACGCCCACGCAATGGGCGGCCCTCGTCAAGCTGGCGGAATATGAGTCACTTTCCCAGAACCTGCTGGGGCGCGAGACGGCGATGGATGGCGCCACCATCAAGGGCGTGGTCGACCGCTTGCTGAAGCATGGGCTGGTGGCCACAGCGCCCGACCCCGATGACGCGCGCCGCGTGCGCGTGTCGATCACCCAGCCGGGCCTCGCGGCGGTGCAGCGCGGCGTTGGGGCGGCAGCGGCCATCACGGCCGAAACGCTGAAGCCCCTGACGCCAGCCGAAAGCCGCCAGCTGGTGGAGTTGCTGCGTCGCATCGCGTGAGCCGCGTGCCTCCGGAGCAGCCAAATGAGATTTGCAGCAGAAATGTTGCGCCATCGAACTTACTGGGCTATCCCGCAGGTGATTGGAAGAGCCGAGCATCCTCGACACCCGCCTTTGCCGGGAACCATGCAGGAACCGATGAGGCGGGCCGAGCTAGATTAATAATGATCACCAATGAGGAAATTGCCGAGCAGAAGCTTTCCGAGACCGCCTTCGCCGCTCTGCTGCGCGGCTTCGGCGCAACCAGGCTGCTTGATGTAGGCGCCAGCCACGGCCTCTTTGCGAGTGTGATACGGCACTTCGGCTACACCGGCATGATCTATTCGGTAGAGCCGCAGCCGGACTGCCGCAGGCAGATGACGAGGTCGGGACTCGGCGACCTGCGGTGGATCGTCCTGCCCAGCCAGGGGGCTGGCGCAGAAGACAGCGTCATGACACTCAATGTGTCGGAGAACAGTGTTTCTTCGAGCTTCCTCGCGCCGCATGCCAACCACCTGCAGACCGAACCGACGGTGCGTACCGTCGGCACGCGCCAGGCCTATGTCTCCGCAACGCGCTCGCTGCTGCAGCCGAACGTCACCGCGGCCATCGATGCGCTGAAGGTCGATACCCAGGGATATGAGCTGAACGTGATGAAGGGGCTGGGCAGCAGCTTCGGTGGGCTGAAGATCATTCTGACCGAGCTGTCATCCATTCCCTGTTACGAAGGCGGGCCAAGCCTCGAGGACGTGGATGACTACATCGTCAACCAGATGGGCTTCGCGCGCGTTTCCCTGACGCCGGCCTATGTCGACGAGGCCAGCGGGGTCATCCAGCAATATGACGGGGTTTATGTCCGGCGCGACCTGCTGGCGAAGGCACAGGAGATTCTGGCCAATCGCGATGCAGCGCCGCTGGCGGAGGCCAATCGGGGCCTTGGGCAGGACGGAGGGGCGGGACAGGGCCTTGCGGCGGTCGTCGTTTCCCTGCCGGGCAAGGCGCCCAAGCGCCCGGACGCGCAAGACCGCGACTTCGGCCAGTCATGGCTCGAGTCATGCGGCAAGTCGTGGGGCAGTTATTCGCCGAGGGTCCTGTCGGTGTCAGAGGCGCAGTCGATCCTGCCGGGCGTCAAGTGGCGCAAGGTCAGCCAGAAGCCTGCGATCCGCGATATCTTTGCCACCCTGGCGCAAGCCCCGCCCGGCGGCGAAGGCTTCGTGCTGCTCACCAACGCCGATATCCTGCTCGGCCCGCAACTGCGGGACCTGCTGCCGCAGATGGACCCGAATGTTCTCTACTACTGCTCCAGGCTCGACGTGCGCATCAACGCGCGCGATCCACGCGTGCTCGAGCCCGACGGTGTGTACCACATGGGCTATGATGCCTTCTTCCTGCCGCAGGAACTGATCAGCCGCATTCACCGGCGCGGCCTGATCCCGGGTGAGTTCCGCATCGGTAAACCGTGGTGGGACTATGTGGTGCCCATCGCGGCACTGCTGGCGGGCTACCCCGCCAAGAAGTTCCTGGCAGAGCCACACCCCATCCTCCACATGAGCCACGTGATCACCAGCAACGCGTGGCTCGAGGAGAATGGAAAGATATTCGTCGCCTGGCTGCGGAGCCTGCTGAAGCTTCCGGCCAGCCCCATGACCGGCATGCTGGCCGAGTTCATCGAGGGTTATGACAGCATCGAGGGCGATCACCGCAGCAAGTTGCGGGGCCTCGGCGCACGCGTCATCCCCGGCCTGACATGACACGCGCCGCGGCCGCCTGCCACGACACAACGGCCCCGCCTGAACGGCGCTCGGGTCCCCGGAGGTTGCCATGAGCAAGACAGCGCTGATCACCGGAGTGACGGGACAGGATGGTTCCTACCTGACCGAGTTCCTGCTCGAGAAGGGCTACAGGGTTCACGGGCTCAAGCGCCGTACCTCGCTGCTCAATACCCAGAGGATCGATCACATCTACGAGGATCCTCATGCCAATCATCCGCGCCTGTCGCTGCACTACGGCGACCTGACCGACAGCTCGAACCTCACCCGTGTGCTGGCAGAGGTTCAGCCCGACGAGATCTACAATCTCGGTGCGCAGTCGCATGTGGCGGTCAGTTTCGAAACGCCGGAATACACGGCCGACGTCAATGCGATGGGAACGCTGCGCCTGCTGGAGGCCATGCGCCTGCTCGGGCTCGGGGAGAAGGCGCGATTCTACCAGGCTTCGACCTCCGAACTCTACGGCCTCGTGCAGGATACGCCGCAGCGCGAGACGACGCCCTTTCACCCGCGCTCACCCTATGGGGTGGCCAAGCTCTTCTCCTACTGGATTACCGTAAACTATCGCGAAGCCTATGGATTCTATGCCTGCAATGGCATTCTCTTCAATCACGAGAGCCCGCGCCGCGGTGAAACCTTCGTGACGCGCAAGATCACGCGCGGGCTTACCCAGGTGGCGCAGGGTCTCGCGCCCTGCCTTTACATCGGCAACCTCGACAGCCTGCGTGACTGGGGTCATGCCCGGGACTATGTTCGCATGCAGTGGATGATGCTGCAGCAAAACCACCCCGAGGACTTCGTGATCGCCACGGGCCAGCAGCACAGCGTGCGCGAATTCGTGAGCTGGGTTGCCGAGGAACTTGGCCTTACCCTCGCCTTCTCGGGTTCGGGCGCCGACGAGATCGCCACCGTCGTCGCAATCGTGCGCGACAATGCGCCTGCGCTGAAGCCCGGCGACGTGGTGCTGAGGGTCGATCCACGCTACTTCCGCCCCGCCGAAGTTGCATCGCTTCTCGGCGATGCCTCGAAGGCCCGGGAGAAGCTTGGCTGGGAACCGCTGATCTCAGCGCGCGAGATGTGCGCCGAGATGGTCGGCGAGGATCTTCGGGCCAGCCGGCGCGAGGCGCTCCTCAGACTGCACGGGCTTGAGCTGCCGAGCCCGGCGCGGGAGTAGGGGATCAGTCGATGAGCAGGATCTACGTCGCCGGTCACAACGGAATGGTTGGCAGTGCCATCCTCCGCAAATTGCAGCTGGGCGGCGCGCACGACATCATCACGCGCAGCCATGCCGAGCTCGACCTGACCGAGCAGGCGGCCGTCAGGAGCTTCATGCGCAACGAGCGGCCCGATATCGTGATACTGGCCGCAGCGAAGGTTGGCGGCATCGAGGCCAACAACAGTTTCCCGGCCGAATTCATCCACGAAAACCTGATGATCGCCTGCAACGTGATCGGCGAGGCCCATGCCGCAGGTGTGACACGACTTCTGCAGCTTGGGTCCTCATGCATCTATCCGCGCGAGGCTTCGCAACCCATGCAGGAAGATGCGCTGCTGACCGGCAGGCTGGAGCCGACCAACGAACCCTACGCCATCGCCAAGATCGCCGGCATCAAGCTGTGCGAAAGCTACAATCGCCAGTACGGCACCGATTATCGCAGTGTCATGCCGACGAACCTCTATGGCCCGGCCGACAACTTTCATCCGCAGAACAGTCATGTGCTTCCCGCGCTCCTCCGCCGCTTCCACGAGGCTGCGCGCGAGGGCCGCGCGGAGGTCGTGATCTGGGGCACCGGCACGCCGCGCCGCGAGTTCCTCCACGTCGATGACATGGCGGAGGCCTCGCTTTTCGTGCTCGACCTGCCGAAGGCGCAATACGAGGCAAACACGCTGCCGATGCTCAGCCATATCAACGTCGGCACGGGCACTGACATCCCGATCCTCGAACTGGCGCAGATGGTGGCGGGCGTCGTGGGCTACCGGGGGCGCATCGTGACCGACCCCGACAAGCCCGATGGCACACCGCGCAAGCTGATGGACGTCAGCCGCATCAACGCGATGGGCTGGCGCGCGCGGATCGGCCTCAGGGACGGCATCACGGACACCTATCGCTGGTATCTCCAGAACCTCGGCCGCCTGCGCTCCTGATTCCGGGGCTGGGCTGCGGGAGCCCCTATCCGAAGCCCCTGATTTTGATATGATCCTCCCCGGCGTCAGACCGGGCCCCCGGCAGAGGGGCAAACACAACTGGAGGAAATCATGTCGAAGTCGAAGCTGATCGTGCCTGAGAAGAAGCGCATATCGCGCCGCTCCGCCCTGAAGCTGGCGGGTGCTGGTGCTGCATCCCTGTTCGCCGGACCGGGCTTCGTGCGCTATGCGCAGGCGCAGTCCTCCGAGCCGATCCGCATCGGCTTCCAGGTCCACAAGACCGGCATCGGGGCTGCCTATGGCAAGTGGTATGGGCAGACGACGGATGCCGCGGTGAAGCTGATCAACGAGGCGGGCGGCATCACCGGCCGCCAGGTCGAGATCATCGCCGAGGACGACGCAACGGATCCCGGCCGCGGCGCCGAGGTGGTCGAGAAATTCGCCACCCAGCACAAGTGCGACGTGGCATTCGGCACGCTGTTCAGCCATGTCGTCATGGGCTCGGCGCCGCGCGCCGGCGAGCTGAAGCTTCCCTATTACGTTGTCTCCGAGGGCCACCACGTGGCTTCCGGCAAGCTCAACCGCTACACCTTCCAGCCGGGCATCACCGATGTCAGGAGCCAGGTGATCTCCATGGCGCCGTGGATTGCCAAGAACCTCGGCAAGAAGGTCGCCATAATCTTCCCGGACTTCGCCTTCGGCTATGACCACCGCGACTATTTCTCCGCCGCCATCAAGGCGCAGGGCGGCGAAGTCAACGCGCTGATCCCCATCCCGCCGACGGAAACCACCTTCTCGCGTTACTTCGCCCAGATCCCGGCGGACACCGAGGTGATCTACCACGTGATGGTGGGCCCCGCCGTGCTGACCTTCGTGAAGGAACTCGGCGAATTCTACGGCGGCAACCACCCGCCGCTGTTCGGCTTCATCGACAGCCTCGAGGCGGTGAGCCTCAAGAGCCCGGGCCTCGAATTCCTCGAGGGCTCGTATTTCTGGGAGGCCTATCCGCGCTATGCGGGCGCCAAGCCCACCGAATTCGACACCTTCTATCGCGGCAAGGTGGGCGTGGACCAGTATGGTGCCAGCGTTGCGGACGCCAACGACGTGTCGACCTACTCCCACATGTTCGGCTGCTGGGAGACGCTCTACATCATCAAGCAGGCGATGGAGGCGGCGGGCTACAAGGGGCCGGATGATCGCGCCAAGATGATCGAGGCCACGGAAGCCATCACCACGATCCCCGAGGGCAACGAGCACCCGCAGGGCGACAAGATCTTCAACGGCAAGATCCACCAGGTGTTCGGCCACCAGAACATCACCCAGGTGAAGGGCGGCGTGGGCGAACTGGTTTACCGCACGACGATCGAGGAGGGCATGTACGAGCCCGAGGCCGACTACACGACGATGGCGCTCTAGGCCCCATCGACACGCTCATCATGGCCGGGCTCGTCCCGGCCATCCTTTTCCCTCGCGCTGGGCAGACACTTGGCCTTTTTTCCGCATCTCCTGCTCGCCATCCTCGAAGGCACGGTGGCCGCCGCCGTGCTGGCGCTGTCCGCACTCGGGCTATCGCTGGTGTTCGGTGTCATGCGCGTCGTCAACGTGGCGCATGGCGAGTTCTTCATGCTGGGCGCCATGCTGGCGTGGTGGGTGGCCAAGATGGTGCCGGGCGGGCCTGCCATCGGCTTTATCGCGGCGCTGATCGTGGCGCCCCTTGTGGTGGGCGCATTGGCCTTCGTCACCGAGCGACTGCTGCTCAGGCGCATCAACTATGACCCGGAAGCCACCATCGTCGCCACCATCGGGCTGATGTTCGTGATCCAGCAGCTTGCACTCAGCGTGTTCGGCGCCGATGCCAAGGCGGTCTCGGCTCCTTTCGCCTACAGGATCGCGCTGCCGTGGTTCGGCTTTTCGGGCTACAAGCTGTTCGTGGTGGTGGCCTCCATCGTCATCCTGCTCGCCGTGTGGTGGGTGCTGGCGAAGACGAAGTGGGGCCTCGTCATGCGCGTCACCCAGTTCGACCGCGAGACGGCGACGGCCTTCGGCATTCCGGTGAACCAGGTCTATTCCGCCGTGTTCGTGGCAGGTGCCGCACTGGTCGCCGTCGCGGCGGTGCTGATCGTGCCGATCCAGCAGGCGCATTATCTGATGGGGCTCGATCCACTGCTGATGAGCTTCATTGTGGTCATCATCGGAGGACTGGGCTCGATCAAGGGCAGCGTCATCGCCGCCGTGATCATTGGCCTTGCCGACGGCATCATCTCGATGTTCTTCTCGCCGACGCTGGCCTCGATCATCGCCACGCTGGCCGTGGCATTGGTGCTGGTGTTCCGGCCGCAGGGGCTGTTCGGGGTTCCGGTGCGATGACGGCCCGCATCGTGATGCTGCATGGCGCGGTGATCCTGGCGCTGTTCCTCCTCCAGTTCGTGGCCTCTGACTATGCGGTGCTGACCATCACCCGCATCATGGTGCTGGCGATCTATGCGCTGGGCTACAACATCCTGTTCGGCTATGCGGGCCTCCTGAGCCTCGGGCACGCGATGTTCTTCGCAACGGGTCTCTATGCGGCGGCTCTCGGCGTCACCAGGCTCGGCATGGCGGTGCCGGAGGCGTTTCTCTTCGCGCTGGCCTGCGGGGTCATCGTGTCCTTCGTCATTGGCCTCATTGCGTTGAGGGCGAACGGCGTGGCCTTCATGATCGTGACGCTGATGTTTTCGCAGGCGGCGTTTCTCACCGTGCTCTACTTCGGCGATATCACGCGCGGCGACGAGGGCATCGTCATCAAGGACAGCGAGCGTGCGTTCTCGGCGTTTGGTACGGCCGTGAACCTCGCGGACCCGGTGTTGCGCTACAACATCGCGCTGGCCTTCCTCGCAGTGGCGATCGCGCTGTGCCTCGTCGTGGTGCGCTCGAAGATCGGGCATGTGCTGGTGGCGATCCGCGAGAACGAGAACCGCACGGCGATGCTGGGCTATGACGTGAAGCTCTACAAGCTCATCGCCTTTGTGCTGTCCGGCGCCTTCGCGGCCTTCTCAGGTGCAGTCTATGCGCTGCTCTTTGCCTATGCGGGCGCGACGCTGGCCTCGATCCAGTATTCCATCAATCCACTGCTGTGGACGCTGCTGGGCGGCGCCGCCACCGTGCTGGGTCCGGTGCTCGGCACGGCACTGATGTTCCTGCTGGTTGACTTCGCCTCCGGCTTCACCTCCGCGAGCCTCTTGTTCGTGGGCATGGTGCTGATCCTGCTGGTGCTGTTCTTTCCCAAGGGGATTCTCGGCACGCTGCGCCAACGCTGGTGGCGGTGGCTGCCATGACGGTGCTGCTCGAAACCCATGGGCTGTCGAAGAACTTCGGCGGGCTCAAGGCCGTGAGCGACGTGAACTTTCGCGTCGAGAAGGGCGAGGTGCGCGCGGTGATAGGGCCCAATGGTGCCGGCAAGACCACCTTCGTGAGCCTGATCTCGGGCCGCATCGCGCCGAGTGCGGGCACCATCCTGTTCGAGGGCGCGGACGTGACCGCACTCCCCGCTTTCCGACGCGTGCAGAAGGGCATCGCCTATACGTTCCAGATCACCTCGATCTACGCCAACCTCTCGGTGGCCGAGAACGTGGCGCTGGCCGCCCATCGGCCGGGCGGCACGGCAAGCCTCGAACCGCTGGAACGGGTTGGCTTGGCAGATCGCGCCTCGCAGGTCGCAGGGACATTGGCCTATGGCCACCAGCGCCTCCTGGAAGTGGCAATGGGGCTGGCCCTGAAACCGAAGCTTTTGATTCTGGATGAACCGACGCAGGGCCTCTCCGATGCCGAGATCGATAATTTCATCGGCCTTGTCCGCGGCGTGGCGCAGGATGCGACCGTGCTGCTCATCGAGCACAACATGCCTCTGGTGATGGAACTTGCCCACCGCATCACCGTGCTGGATCGCGGCGCGATCCTCGCCGAGGGAACGCCTGAAGACATCCGCGCCAACCCGGCAGTGCAGGCCGCCTATCTGGGGACCGGCTGATGTTCGAGATGCGCGGGGTTGACTGCTTCTACGGCGCAGCGCAGGTGCTGCGCGGCTTCTCGCTCACGGCGGAGAAGGGCGAGATCCTGTGCCTGCTCGGCCGCAACGGTGCGGGCAAGACCACGGCGCTGAAGGCCATCATGGGCCTCGTTCCGGCGCGCGGCGGTTCGATCACGCTCGATGGCACGGACCTGTCGAAGCTGCCCGCCCATGAAGTGCCGCGCCACGGCGTGGGCTACGTGCCGCAGGGGCGGCGGCTGTTCTCCGACCTCACCGTGATGGAGAACCTGAAGGTCGGGCTGATGACGCGGAACTCCGGGGCGCACGTGCTGGAGCACGTGCTGACATTGTTTCCGCTGCTGAAGGGCCGCCTCAGCCAGCGCGCCGGCACGATGAGCGGTGGCGAGCAGCAGATGCTGGCCATGGCGCGCGCCCTGTGCATCAGCCCCAAGCTGCTGCTGCTCGACGAGCCGACCGAAGGGCTGATGCCGGCGATGATCGCGCGCATCCGCCAGTCGGTGCTGGACCTCAAGGCGCATGGCGTGACCACGCTGCTGGTCGAGCAGCGCGTCGATGCGGTGCTGCCCGTGGCCGACCGTGTGGCCTTCGTGGAGAATGGCCGCGTCACCGGGCTCGAGAATGCGGCCGACCTCGCCACGGACCGCGCACTGATCGACCGCTACGTGGGCATCTGACCATGAAGCGGCTGGCCCTTGCCGTCGCCGCCCTCTGCCTGCTGGCGGCACCGGCCTTCGCGCATGCCGCAGGCCGCGGCTTCGTGATGCTGCTGCCCACGGGCTGGGTGATCGCGGGTGGCGCGCTGGCGGTGCTTGTCTCCTTCATCATGGTGTCGCGGCTGCCGCGGCTGGCAATGAAGGCGCCCGCATCCGTGGCGCCGTTGTCGCCAATCGTGGCGCAGGTGATGAGCCTTGTCTCCGCGCTCATCCTTGCCGCGCTCATCTTCGTGGGCTTCGCAGGGCCGCGCGACCCGGTCGAGAACCTGCTGCCGCTCGCCATCTGGACGCTGTGGTGGGTGGAGATCGTGATTCTGCATCCGCTGTTCGGAAACCTGTGGGAGGCGATCAACCCCTTCACCGGGCCGCATGCGCTGCTGACAGGCCGTTTCGGGCGCGCGGCGAACGCGGCGCCGCTGCGCTACCCGCCCTGGGCGTCCTACTGGCCTGCCGTTCTCATCTTCTTCGGCTTCGCGTGGTTCCAGCTGGTCTATCCGGCGCCGGAAGACCCGGCGATCCTCGCGGTCGCGGTGCTGGTCTATCTCGCGGTCAGCTTCGCGGGCGTGCTGGCCTTTGGGCTGAAGGCGTGGCTTGGCCGTGCCGATCCCTTTGCGGTGTTCCTGTCGCAGCTCGGCGCTGCCGCTCCGTTTGGACGGGGCGGGCTCCGGTGGCCGGGTGCCGGATTGCTGTCGCTGCCGGTGCTGCCGCTGAGTGGCGTGATCTTCGTGCTGCTGACGCTGGGCTGCATCACCTTCGACGGCTTCGCCAACACCTTCCTGTGGCTCTCGATGATCGGCATCAACCCGCTGGATTTTCCGGGCCGCTCGGAGGTGATGGGAGCGAACACGCTCGGCATCCTGCTGGTGAGCGGTGTGCTGGCGGCGGGCTTCTTCGCGGCGGTGTGGGCCGGTTGGGCGTTGGCCGGGAGACCGCACTCTCTCGCGCGATTGTGCGGGCGGCTGGTCTATTCGCTGATCCCGATCTCGATTGCCTATCACTTCGCGCATTACCTGGCCGACACGCTGGTGAAGTCGCAATATCTGCTGCTGGCGCTGAATGATCCCTTCGAGACGGATGCCAATCTCCTCGGCATCGGGCACGCGCATGTGATGACCTCCTTCCAGAACACGGCGTCCGGCGCGCTGGCCATCTATGTGGCGCAGACGGCGGCACTGGTGATCGGCCACGTCATCGGCGTCGCCGTGGCGCATTCCATGGTGGTGGAGGAGGGGCCTTCCGCCCAACGCGTGATGACGCTCGAGCTGCCGCTGGCGCTGTGCATGGTGGCCTACACGGGTTTTGGATTGTGGCTGCTGGGGGCACCGGCGATTTCGTAGAGCCAACAACGTCCTCTCCCGCTGAAGGAGCGGGAGATGTCACAGCTGCGATTCAATCGGCAGCCACGAGATCAGCCACGCCGGCAGATAGCGCCGCAGCGGGGCCGCGGGCTCGGACGCGTGCGCGAGGTCGTGGCCGTCCTTGCGTTCGGTCCAGACCAGGCGGTCGTGGCGCAGCGCCAGCGTATAGCTGACGTCGGGCCTCATCTGTGCCTCGAGAGCGGATTTCAGTTGCTGCGCGAGGCGCGGGCAGCGGAAGAGCAGCCCCATCTCGGTGTTGATCGAGGCCGAGCGCGGGTCGAGGTTGAAGGACCCGACGAAACCCTGTGCGCCATCGATGACGAAGGCCTTGGTGTGCAGGCTCGCGGTGCGCGAGCCAAGGAGCGAGGCGCGGCGGCGTTTCGGCTCCGGCTTCATTTCGTGGAGCTCGATGCCGGCCAAGAGCAGTGCGCGGCGATAGCGGGCATAGGCGCCATGCACGGCGATGACGTCAGTTGCTGCCAGCGAATTGGTGAGGATGCGGACCTTGCAGCCGGCACTGGCGAGGCCGGCCAGCGTGCGCGCGCCCGCCGTGCCGGGGATGAAATAGGGCGAGCTGACGAGCAGGCTTTCCCGCGCGTCGGCGATGAGCCCGTTGATGCGCGCGCCCATCCATGTCTCGCGCGCGCGGCCTGCCGCCTTCTCGGGCGGGTCGGCCATGACATCGACGCCCGTCGACCACTGCAGCAGGCTGGCACTGGTGAAGTCCGGCGCCTTGGCGTGTGACTCCATATGCCGGAGCATAGCCACCGCACGGTTGGACGTTGCATGGGCCTCCAGCCGTGCCGAGAGCCGTTTGAAGCGCGGGCGGCGCAGGCGGCGGAGCTTGTGCAGGCTGCGAATGGGCAGTGCCGGTTCGCTGTTCCAGTAACGGTCGAAACTGGCCTGAGCCTCGGCGAGGCAATGGCCCACCGCCAGCACGTCGATGTCATGGAAATTCGCCTCCTGCGAGGCATCGAAATATTCATCCCCGATGTTGCGGCCCCCCGCGATGAGCACCCGCCCGTCGGCCAGCCAGCACTTGTTGTGCATGCGCCGCGTGGCGGTGAAATACTTGCAGGCAATCTCGAGGCCGCGGCGGAAGCTGTTGGTGCGGCTGCGGCTGGGATTGAACAGGCGCACCTCGATGTTGGGGTGGCTGTCGAGCGCCAGCAGCGAGGGGTCGAAGCCGAAGGAGTTGATGTCGTCGAGGAGGAGCCTGACCCGCACGCCGCGTTTCGCTGCCGCCACCACCTCGCGCATGAGCAGCTGGCCGGTGAGGTCGCTCTTCCAGAAATAATATTGCAGGTCGAGGCTGCGGCCGGCGAGGCGGGCGGTTTCAAGCCGGGCGCGGAAGGCGACGAGGCTCGCGGTCATCAGCATCAGTCCGCTTTCCCCGGGGTGTTCCGTCAGCAATGGAGCGATGGCGCGGTCGAGCGCCGTCTGCTCCGGCTGCACGGGAAGCGACAGGGTGGGCGCGCCCAGGCGGCGCTGGGCCACCCGGCCAAAGGCGTCGATGGCGGCGAGGCCGAGGATGACAAGGATCGCCGCGGCGACAGCCAGCAGGGCCCAGATGTGGAAAGAAAGGTGCAATCGTCAGCCCGTCATGTTAGCGCCAAGATCAGTCTTGAAGCTGCGCGTCCGACTGGGCACCTTGTCATGCCAAAGAGCGTGAGTCATCCGGGGTGGAGCACGGCCCGGATGACGAGGATGAATGCACGATGAAACATATCGTTCCAGCACTGCGCCGGAACCTCACCCGCGTGGCCGGCCGTGAGCCGGCACCGGTCGCGCAGAAGCACCCAACCCATGTCGGGCATGACCCCGCGCTGACCATTTCGGTCGCCTCCTACAATGTTCACAAATGCGTGGGCACCGATGGCGTGTTCGACCCCGGCCGCATCCTCAGCGTCGTGCTGGAACTCGGCGCCGACATCGTGGCCCTGCAGGAGGCGGACCAGCGCTTCGGCAGCCGCCGGGGCCTCCTCGACCTCAAGGCGCTTTACGAGAAGGGCGGCTACCGCTCGGTGCTGGACGTGGGCTCGCGCAAGCTCAGCCACGGCTGGCATGGCAACGTGATCCTTTACCGCGAGGCCAGCGGCACGGTGGCCAACGTCCACAAGATGACGCTGCCGGGCTTCGAGCCGCGCGGCGCAGTGCTGGTCGACTTCGAGTTCTCCGGCCTGCCGCTGCGCATCATCGGCGCGCATCTGGGGCTCTTGAAATCCTCCCGCGCCCGCCAGGCCGAGGCGATCCTCACCGCCTCCCATCCGGGCGATGACCGGGCGGTGATCCTGCTGGGCGATACCAACGAGTGGCGCACCGGCGGGCGCTCGGCCCTGAAGCCCTTCGACACCCACCTCTCCGACGTCGACATGACGATCGCCAGCTTCCCCTCGCGCTTTCCGCTGTGGCCCCTGGACCGCGTGCTCACCAACCGGCATGTGACCGTCTATGAGATGCAGGCGGTGGAGACGGAACTGTCGCGCATCGCCTCGGATCATCTGCCGGTGAAGGCGGTGATCGGCGTCACGCGCGGGCTTGCCGCGGCCGGCGGCTGAGGGCGCATTCCGTGGACGGCACAGGGTCCGCGCCGCAGCTGGTCATCTTCGATTGTGACGGCGTGCTGGTGGACAGCGAGATGCTGAGCGCGGGCGTGCTGATGGCCATGATGATGGAAGACGGTTTTCCGCTCTCCGAGGAGGCCTTCCGCAGCGACTTCCTCGGCCGCAGCTTTGCCGCTGCGGCACTGCGTGCGAAGGAGCGTTTCGGAAGACCCTTGCCCGAGGATTTCGAGAGCCGCTATCGCGACCGCCTCTTTGTGACGCTGGAAGCCGAGCTGAAACCGATGGCAGGCGTGGCGGAGGTGCTGGCGGAGCTGCGCTCGCCCTTCTGCCTCGCCACCAGTTCGAGCCCGCGGCGGCTGTCGCTGTCGCTGCGTGCGTCGGGCCTTGCGCAATTCTTCGAGGGCCGCTGCTTCACCGCCTCCGAGGTGCAGCGGGGAAAGCCCGCGCCGGACCTGTTCCTGCATGCTGCCGCGAAGATGGGTATTGCACCGGCGGCTTGCCTGGTCATCGAGGATAGCGAGCTGGGCGTGCGGGCCGGGCTCGCTGCGGGCATGGAGGTCTGGCACTTCGCCGGTGGCTGCCACGTGCGGGCGGGCTACCGGCTGCCACCGGACCTCACGCCGCAGCGCGCCCTGCCGGGCATGCGCGAGCTGGCAGCCGCCTTTCGTGAATTGGGGCTTTCCTCTTCGGCCCTCTCACCTTAGTTGTGTTCGGGAAAGGTGATGGCATGACCCGGAAGATCGACGCGGACAGCGACAGGCTTGACGATGCGGCGCGCGCCGGCTGGCTCTATTACATCGCCGGCAACACCCAGGACGAGATTGCGAAGAAACTGGGCGTTTCCCGCCAGACGGCACAGCGGCTTGTCTCCCTCGCGGTGAGCGAGAAGCTGATCAAGGTCAGGCTCGACCATCCCATCGGCCGCTGCATCGAGTTGTCCGGCCGTCTCAAGGAGGTCTATGGCCTCAACATGTGCGAGGTGGTTCCAGCCGACCCGGCCTCAACTTCGGATTCACTCGGCGTGGCCGAGGCGGCTGCGGCGGAGCTCGAGCGCTACCTCGTATCGCAGCACCCGGTCATCTGCGCCATGGGCACCGGCCGCATGCTGCGCGCCATGGTGGAGCAGGTGAGCCCCATGGACTGCCCGCAACACAAGCTGGTGTCACTCGTCGGCAATATCGCGCCTGATGGTTCGGCGTCACTGTTCGACGTGGTGAGCCGCATCGGCGACCGCGTGAAGGCGCCGCATTACCCCATGCCGCTGCCGGTGATTGCCCCCACGGTGCATGAGAAGACGCTGCTGCTGTCGCAGAAGACCCTGCGCAACGTGATCGAGCTGGCCCGCCAGGCCGATGTCACCTTCATCGGCATCGGCACGGTGGACGAGACGGCGGCCCTGCTGCGCGACGGTTTCGTGCGCCATGACGAGATTCGCGCGCTGATGCGCGCCGGTGCGGTGGGCGAGATCACCGGCTGGGCCTTCGATGCACAGGGCAGCCTGATCGAGGGCCTGACCAATGACCGCGTGCTGAGCGTGCCGCTGGACCAGCCCGCCGAGAAGAAGGTGATCGGCGTCGCCATGGCCGTCGCCCGTCTGCGCGCCGTGAAGGGCGCGCTCCGCGGCAGGCTCATCAACGGGCTCATCACCAACGAGACCATGGCGGAACTGCTGCTTGAAACCGCGGGCGCCGGACTGCAACCATAGCAGGCATTTTGGCCCTAGGTGTTTCCCTCGATTGCCGAACCGCTCCCGTCACTTAGAAACTGTTCCCCAGATGGGATGCGGACCTTGATAACAAGGGCGATTCTGTGGGGGAACGATGAAACTCTTGAAGCGCAGCCTTGTCCTGTCGTGCGGCGTGTCCGCCTCTGCCCTTGTTCTGGCGATCAATGCCGGGGCGAATGACTTTAAGATCACCACCGCCGATTCGCCGGTAACCACCACCCAGACCCTCAACACCACGGGCAATGTCGGCACGGTGCAAGCAGGTGGCGTGATCAATACAACGGACCGTGCCTATCCGGTTGACGCATACACCTACTATATGTAGTAGGAAGCCATGGACGTGCTGGACCGGGCAGAATTGGGGTTTCCGAAGT
>CANJMQ010000046.1 GCA_947475225.1 Bradyrhizobiaceae bacterium | reverse complement strand
CGAGCCGGGTGTGCGACAGGAACTCACGCATTTCTGCCTCGTAGCGCTCGACATGGATGATGTCAGTGAACACCCCGACGGGCAGTGCGAGCGACTTGAGCTGCAGGTCCCAGTGCAGGTCGCGCGCCAGCGCGCCATCGCGCAGCCACAGCAGGAAGTCCATGAAGCCCTGTGGTGTGATGTCGAACTCGCACCCATAGCGCGTCATCGCCGTGTGGCGCATGAAGCGGAACTTGAACAGGAAGGCCGACAGCGCGCGCGCATGGGGCGAGCGCACCACCACCATGTAGCGGGCGTTCTCGAGGCTGAAGCGCCCGAGCGCCCAGGCCTTGTAGAACAGCAGGTGCTGGCCCTTCGACTGCGGAATGCTGCGCAAGCGACCGACCTCGAGGGCGTCGAGCAGCAGCATGGTCGTGGTATTGGCATTCTTTTGAATTCGATTGTAGACGACCCCAAGCCTGGGGAAGACGGCGAGGCGCCTGGCGATACCCCGGTCCAGCGCGAGGCCCGGCACCTGTCGCTCGATCTCACGGGCGATCAAGTGGGCGCGGGCATCGGTGAGGCCAAGCTTCTTGGCGAGCCGCGTCGAGGTGGTTGCCTTGGGCAGGTGCTCGTCGCCGGTTTCGGAGGGGCCGCTCATGCGCGCTCCCCGGATGGCAGCTTCATCAGCCCGCAATCGACGAGTTGACGCGGGTCCGCGTAGCGCCGGGACGCCGCCCCGAGGAAGCCGAGCTTGTGCCGCTCCATGGCCTGAAGCATCTGCTCGTAGTGCTCGTATTTCTGGCCTCCACGGGCATGCGACTTGAGCGCGATGGCGCTCTTGATGCGCTGCCAGGTGGCGCCGTTGAACTTGAAATGCGCCATGGCGAGAAGCATGTCGGGGGGCGGTGGCACATTGGCATCATGAGAGGCGACCATGAACGTCCTGCCGTCATAGTCGATGATCGGCGTCTTGTACCACGCAGCACCCGGCGGTTTGAACGGCAGCCAGCTCGTGAAGCTCTGCGGCAGGACGCCCAGTGACGACGGCACCTGGCGAATGCCGCACAGCCGGAACAGGCGTTCTGAGGCGGTGGGGCCGGTGCGGCGTGGCTGCTGGCCCTCACGCAGCGTGACGAAGGGCACGGCGTCGAAATAGCCGAAGCGGCGGAACAGTTCGGCCGCCGTGGCGGGGACCGTGGCGTCTTCCAGTCCGGCAAGGCTTTCCGGATAGAAGTCGATGAGCGAGGCGGCGACCGACTTCCAGCCGCGACGGCGCATCAACGCAACCACGTCAGGCACGGTGGGGAATTCCGCGGGCAGCAGCAGGAACTCATCGGCATCGGCGATCAGCACCGGCTGGCCCATGAGGTAGTGATCCGGAACCACGCGCTTGAGGATCGGGCCGGCACGCCCGGCGAGGCCGTCATGTGAGGGATCGGTGATGCGCACGCGCGTGCCGAAGCGCACCGGCGTGATGCCCGAGCAGCAGTCGGGCTGGCTGGCGAGATAGTCTCCCGTGCCGTCGTCCGAGGCATCGTCGACGATGACGAACTGCGCCACTCCCAGCGCACGGTAATGCGCGAGGAAGGCCGGCAGGAAATACATCTCGTTGCGCATGACCGCGAAGAGTGTGAACGGCACGTTGCGCGGCGGGCGGTTGAACTTGACCGAAAGCGCCAGTTCGGAAGCGGCCATCTCGATCATGCCCGCCCCTCCATCTCAGCCACGGCGGCGACAACCCTGGCGGCACTGATCTCCACCGGGTCGGTGCCGGAGAGTTCGAGCACGCGGCATGCGGAATGGCGGCGATAGAGGTCGACGAGCATCTCATAACGCCCCTGACCGGCAACGAGGCCCGACCTCATCTCGGGCTCCGACCGCTTCTGCAGGCGGGCATTGCCGCCGTTGCGGGAAACGAGGCGCTCCGCCGCGAGCTCCGGCGGGGTGCCGAGCCAGACGACGAGATCGGCCGCCGATGGTCCCAGCGCTGCAATGAGGCGCTCCAGCGCGGCGGGGCTGTAGCTGCGGCGGTCGAGCAGGATCGACCACAGTTTCTGGATCATGCCCTGGTCGATCACCAGCGGGGCCGTGGCGTCACCCTCATAGAAACGCAGCTCGGCGGCGAGCTTGCCGAGGCGGCCCGCATCCTTCCACTCGAGCGGGCGCAGCGAGAGCATGAAGGCCAGTGCATGACGGTAGAGCCACAGGCGGCGCGACAGCGGAAGCGCCGGCGGATCGGTGTTGCGCGAGGTGGGCCAACTCGGCGGCAGGGCGCGGGTTATGGTGCTCTTGCCGGCACCCGGCAGGCCCACGAACTCGATGACGGGCTCAGCGCGGCGCATTGGCAGTCTTCAGGATCTGGCGCCACACGGCGCGCTTGGTCTCCAGCATCACCCGCTCGAGTGGCTGGTCGGCGTCGATGGCAACGACTTCGACGCCGTCGAACTTCAGCTCGCGCGTGAGGTCGCATTTGCGCGCGATGCTGGCGAGGCTGTGATCGGGCTTGCGGGCATGCGCCACCGCGGGCGAGACCACGAGCTTGATGAGGAGATCGGGCTTGAGAGCGTCCAGCTCCTCGTAGCCCTTCATTTCGGCGCGGGCCGCCCAGGCGAAGGAATTCCCGTCCTGCAGGCGCGGGCCATCGTAGATGCCGCTGACCTGCCGCTGCGGGAAGCGGTCGAGTACCACCATGCTGCCGCCCTCAGCGAGGCGGCGGGCCTCGGCCAGGTCGCGGCGCTTGGCGCCGATGGCAGGAAGCTGGTGCACCGCCACCAGCCGGTCGAGGACGCCGCGTCGCTTCGGCAGGCGCGCCGCGCCCTCCGGTTTCGGCGTCTTGTGTTTCTTCGCCTTGCCCTTGACGACATGGCGCAGCCGGTCGAACAGGCGGGTGCTGCCATCTCCCGAGCCCAGATAGTAGCCATGGACATCGAGCTTGTAGCGCAGCCATCTGCGGATTTCCGCAGTGAGCGTCGACTTGCCCGAGCCGTCGCTGCCGATGAAGGCGACGACGAGGCCCGGCCCCGCGGCGCGCTTGCCGGTGACGGTGGCGGGGCGGAGCTTGCGCAACTCCTTCGCAGCGGCCGCCCGGAGATTGAGCGCCATGCCGCTGAGGCGGGCCTGGGCCCAGGGCATGCGGCGATGCTCCTTCAGCGCGCCATAAACGGCACGGCTGACGGCCAGCACGGCGTCGTCCGACGGCGGAGGATCAGTGAGAAGTGCTGCGATGGAGGTCGTGTCGAAGCCCGGCAGCAGATCGCCCGCCAGCGCCTTCAGTTTCGCGGCGTCGACACGCGACAGGAGCCAATCGAGCTCTGCGCGCACATGCGATGGCAGCTTCGGCTTTCCCTTGCGCCTGGCTGGCGGCATCTTGGCCCACATGCGGACGATGAGGATCATCAGCTCCATCTCCGCCGTGGGCGTGGGCCAGACGGAATTCAGCGCGTGGTCGGTGTGGGCGAGCAAAGCCGGCCCCCAGGGGAGCCGCAGGTGCTTGATGCGGCGCAGGCCGGTGACCAGTGCGAAATGCAGGTGGATGTGGAGGAAGCGGCCGGTCGCGTCGTCGACCATCAGCCAGTCCTCGACGTCCGGGTAGCGCCCCCAAGGCTGGCTGCGGACCTCGAGCGCGTTCTGTTCGACGAGCGTGGCGCGGACGGCATCGCGCTGGGCCGGTTCGGCATAGATGTCGATGTCGGTCTCGCCCGAGAGCGCTTCGGCGAGATGGCCGTTGCTCTTCCAGTGCACGAAGCGGATCCCCCGCGCGGAAAACGCGCGGGCGAGATCGAGCGCGGACTCGAGCGGGACTTCAGCTCTGGTAGTAGCCACGGTACCAATCCACGAAGCGCCCGACGCCGGTGCGGTAGTCGGTCGCCGGTCTGAAGCCGGTCAGCGCCTTGAGCAGGCTCGCATCCGCCCAGGTGGCGAAGACGTCGCCCTTCTGCATCTCGACGAAATGGCGCTGGGCCGGAATGCCGATGGCCTGTTCCAGTGCATCGATGAAGTCGAGCAGCTTGACCTTGTCGTTATTGCCGATGTTCACGACGCGGAAGGGCGCGACCTCGGAGAGGCTGTCGAACGCCGCCACGGGCTGGCCCTTCACCGGCACGGCATCAATGAGCAGCGCGATGGCGCGCACCAGGTCGTCGACATAGGTGAAGTCGCGGTACATGTCGCCGCCATTGTAGATCTCGATGGGCTTTCCCTCGAGGATGGCGCGGGTGAACTTGAACAGCGCCATGTCCGGCCGGCCCCACGGGCCATAGACGGTGAAGAAGCGCAGCCCGGTCATCGGCACGCCCCAGAGATGGGCATAGGAATGGGCCAGCGCCTCGCCCGCCTTCTTGGTGGCGGCATAGATGGTGAGCGGCTGGTCGGCCTTGTCGGTCTCCTGGAAGGGCAGCTTGCTGTTGCCGCCATAGACCGAGGATGTGGACGCGAAGACGAGGTGCTTCACGCCAAGCTGGCGCGCCACCTCCAGCACGTTGAAGGTGCCGGTGAGGTTGGTGTCGACGTAGCTCCTGGGGTTCTCGAGGCTGTAGCGCACGCCGGCCTGGGCGGCGAGGTGGACGATGACATCGGGCCGGGACTCCTCGGCCGCGCGGCTGAGCGCGTCCATGTCCTCGAGGCGAGCGGTGGTCGAGGTGAAGGCGTTGGTGCGCGCCAGCCTGGCCTGACGGGACTGCTTCAGCGTCACGTCGTAGTAGTCGGTCAGGGCGTCGAAGCCATGCACCATCCAGCCCTCGGCCAGCAGCAGTTCCGCGAGATGGTAACCGATGAAGCCTGCCGAGCCGGTGATGAGGACCTTGCGCATCGGGCTCACATGAAGAAGGCGCGGATCATCAGCACCGCATTGCGTGGGTCGAAGCGGAAGGTGCGGATGGTGCGCCACAGCCGCCAGGCCACGGAGTCGTTCGACTTGTACCACGGAAGATGCAGCAGCCGCGCCTGCGATTCATTGGCGGAACGGAAGATGATGCTGCGCATGGTGCGAAGATTGTATTCCGGCGGGACGGCGATGACGGCAATCTCCGGCATTTCCCACAGCAGGCGGCGCATGATCGGCTGGTCGAACTTGGCGTTCTCCTTCTTGTATTCCTCGGCCCAGCGCTTGAAGAAGCTCTGCATCTTTTCGTTCATCCGGTAATAGAACACGCCGCCGTTGAAGCCGGTGAAGCCGGGATCGACGCTGTCGCCGGTGAGGCGGGCCGTGGCGGAGGAGATGGGGTGGCGGTTCTCGACGTGGCAGGCGGCCATGTCATAGCGCTCAAGCAGGCCGAAGGGCTCGGTGATGGAGCCGATCACCCGGGTATCGGAATCGAGGTAGAGCGTCTCGGCAAATGGGGTCTTCAGGATGCAGTCCAGCTTGGAGCGGCGATGGGGGTTGGTGATCGTGTTCCGGATGTCGAAGACCGGGTCCTCCGACGGGACGTCGCTGAACAGGCAGATCGGCAGGTCCGGGTGCATCCTGCGGGCCGAGCGCGCCGAGCGTTCCGCGTCGCGCACATAGCCCGCACCGACCGCGATGTAGACGATGCCCCTTTGCCGATCCAAATCCCGCTCCTTCGTCGCCCGTCGCGGCGAAGCCCGCCCCGCACGCCCTCGGTCCCCGGCGCCTGAAGCCAGTTAGGGCTTTGCATTCCCGGGAAACTCGTCTAACCAACCCTGGGCTTTTCGCAGTTGCGGAATCCCGCCAGAGCCGGCGCCGTTTTAGGCGTCCATCCGAGCTATTGCAAGCGCGGGAACGGCGGTAAAAGCCCTGCGGTGAAGTTCGATTCAGGGCCTCCGGAATGCTCAAGATCTTCAGGTTGTTCTTCGGGGCGGAAGGCACCAGGCCCTACCTGGTGCTGCTGGCGCTGCTGCTGGCGACCCTGTCGGAGGCGGTGGGCATCTCGGCGTTGCTGCCGGCCATCTCCATCATCTCGGGTGGACCCGGCAACACGTCGGTGGCCAGCCGCGGCGTTGACAGCGTGCTGGCCGCCTTCGGGCTCGAGCCGACGCTCGAAACCATCCTGCCGCTGATCTGCCTGGCGCTGATCATCAAGGCGGTCATCAGCTTCCTCACCCTGACATATGCCGGGGTGGCCGCGGCCAAGGTCTCGGTCGGCCTGCGCCAGAAGCTGATCAACGCCCTGTTCAACGCCGACTGGCGCTTCTACTCGAGCCAGGCCAGCGGCAAGTACGCCACCGCCATGAGTGGCGAGGCCAACCGCGCGGGCGATGCCTACCTGCTGGCCGCGCAGTTCTGCGCCATGCTCATCCAGGCCGCCATCTACGTGGGCGTGACCCTGCTCGTCGACTGGCGGCTGGCGGTGCTCGGCCTCGCGGTGGGGCTGGTCATGACCTGGGGCATGAACTTCCTCGTGGTGATGGCGAAGCGCGCCGGCTTCAAGCAGACCGACGCCACCAAGGACCTCACCGTCAAGGCGGTGGAACTGCTCGCCAACATCAAGCCGCTGAAGACCATGCAGCGCTACGAGTCGTTCCAGTCGGCGATCCGGCAGGCGATGAAGCGGCTGAAGCGCGCCCTGGTGCGGCGCGAGGTCTCGAAGCAGCTGATGGCGCAGATCGGCGATGTGGTGACGGCGCTGGCCCTGGTGGCCGTGGTCTATGTGTCCTTCACCTATTTCCACGTCAGCTTCGCCTCGCTGGTGGTGAGCGGGTTGCTGTTCATGAAGGTCATCGACAACGTCAGCAAGCTGCAAAAACTGCGCCAGCAGTTCGCCCAGTCGGAAGGCGCCTATGACCGCGTGACGCAACTGATCGACCTGACCGAGGCCAACCGCGAGCCGGCCTTCGGAACGGCAGCACCCGACACCCGGGGTGATTTCCGCTTCGAGCACGTCAGCTTCGCCTATGACGCCGCCACCGTGCTGGACGACGTGAACCTCGTCATCGGCGCCAAGCAGATCACCGTGCTGAAGGGGCTTTCCGGCAGCGGCAAGACGACGCTCGTCGACATCCTGATCGGCCTGCACCGGCCGCAGACCGGGCGCGTGCTGCTGGGCGGAACCCCCCTCAACGAGGTCGACATCGGCGCGCTGCGGCGGCGCATCGGCTATGTCACGCAGGACCTTTCGCTGCTGCACGCCACGATCCGCGAGAACATCTGCCTCGGCGACGAGAGCCTGACGGACGCGGACGTGGCGCATGCGGTGACGCTCGCCGGCCTCGAGGACTTCATCGCCACGCTGCCGCTGGGCCTCGACACCAGCGCGGGCGAGATGGGTGCCAGGCTGTCGGGTGGCCAGCGCCAGCGCATCGCGCTTGCCCGCGCGCTGGTGACACGGCCCGACATCCTGATTCTCGACGAGGTGACGAGCGCGCTGGACCCCGCGACGGAGGCCGAGATCGTGACCAACATCCGCAGCCTGGCGCATGAATTCACCATCATCGTCATCACCCACCGCGATGCCTGGGTGGAGGTGGCGGACCGCCTTTACGAGGTGCGCGGCGGCCGGGTGCAGGCCGTCGACCGCGCGGCGGCATGAGCGTGCCCTCCGCCCTTTACCAGGCCCTGTTCGCGCCTCGCCTCCTTGCGCGTCACCTCAAGCAGAAGGCCGGCCTGCGCAGCGGCCAGCCGAAGCTGTTCTTCATCGGCTTCAACAAGACCGGCACCAAGACGCTCCACAATTTCTTTCGCGACAACGGCTATCTGAGCGTTCACAGCTCCTCCTACATGGCGCAGCGGCTGGGCCTGCCGCCCATTGCCAAGCTGATCCAGCAGAACCACGACAGGGGCCTGCCACTGTTGACGGGCCTCGACCACTATGACGTCTATTCCGACATGATCCACCTGACGGAGTCGGAGCTGATCGAGGCCAACGGAATGTTCCGCGAGTTCGACGCGCAGAACCCCGGCGCCTATTTCGTGTTCAACGACCGGCCGGTGGAAAAGTGGATCCGCTCGCGCCTGTCGCACGAGGGTGGACCACGCGGCAGCTTCGTGGGGCGCTATGCCAAGGCCGAAGGCCTTTCCGTTGATGAGACGCCGGAGCGCTGGCGCGACCATTATGCGCGCCACAAGGCAGAGGTGCTGGAATATTTCGCCGGCAACCCGCGATTCATGGTGTTCAACATCGAGACCGACGACCCGGCGCTGCTGGCGCGCCTTCTGGCAAAGGATTTTGCGCTCGATCCCTGGAAGTGGTCGCACCACGGCAGCGCCGCGATGCGTTTCCGCGACGGCTCGCTGACCTAGGCGGAATAGCCGTAAACGGGATCCAGCGTGTCGCGCACCAGACGGTCGAATTCCTCGGCCTGCTCCTCGCTGACGTAGTCGTGCCAGCCGCCGACCTTGCCGCGGCGGACCTTGAAGCTCGACGGGTCATCGGCGTTGCCCGGCTTCATGCTGCGCTGGGCGCTGGCCTTCTTGGCGTTCTCGACCTCCATGCGACGCATGTTGTCGATCGAGGCGAAACTCACTGCATCCTCGAGCTCGGCATCGGTGGGATGCTGGCCGAAGAATTCCAGGATGCGGCGGAGCTGTCCCTTGGTGTCGGCGCGCAGATCCTCGTATTTCACCACCAGCAGCTTCTGCATGCGCGGTGCGGCTGTGGCCCAGTCGTTCATGAACTCGATGATCTTCGGAATTCCCGCCTGCGGGCTGGAAATGAAGTCATGGACACTCACGTCGTCCGACAGCGGATAGTCGTTGATGACCTTCTTGCGCGCCACCATGCGGTGCTTCCACTGGAAGAACTGGGATACCGCCGTATCGCGCGGGTCACGTACCAGCAGCACCACGGGAAGGTCGCCGTAGATCACGGCCTTGTCGTCGTGGCTCAGATAGTCCTTGAGGTAGTTGTCATGGGTGAAGAACAGCACGGGCACGCCGGGCCGCCGGTCGCGGAATTCGTCGAAGCCCGAGATCGAGTCGCCGGCATATCCGTTCTTCTTCGCAAGGTAACGCCACAGCAGCACGCGCACCCAGGTGCGGCCGCTCTTGCCGAAGGAGGCGACGACGCCATCCGAGGCATCGAGCTTCTTCTTCTCCTCGTAGCCCCGGAACCAGCGTTCGAGGCGGATGCCGGTGTCTCGCGGGAGGGCCACGGAGCCATGGGAAATCAGCTGGCGCAGGCCGACACGGAGATCGAAGGCATTGGGCAAGGACATCAAGAAACGGCTTTCAGGGCTGCAAGGGCTGGGCGGGCATAGCAAATTGCACTTCCAACGGCAACGAGGCCGGCCCCTAGCTCCGTTTGTCGACGTTGCAAGCGAGAAGATGGGCGATGCGGCTTTCGCCAGCCGGCCCGCGCTCGGCGCGCTGGTGGATGTCGAGGTCGGGCTTGCCATTGCCCTCGATGATCATGGCCCCGTCGGCCAGCATGGCGACGTCCCAGCCCACCACAACGCGCTCCGGGAAGGCCTCATGCGCCCTGACAGCGAGCGCCACCACCTCCGGCCAGTGCGGCAGGGTGCGCCCAGCAAAGCGGGCACCGCTCACGGGGTGGGTGTCGCGCCAGCCCACATCAGGCCTGATGCCGATGTCGGACGCGATGCCGATGACGCCCGACTGCATGTCGACGGCAGTGGCGAGACCGCCCTGGTGGAAATTGTCCACCACCGAATTGCCGATGGCCATGCGGAAGGCGGCATTGGTGGCCTCTGCCCGGCCCTGCTCGTTGCGGCAGGTGAGCAGCCGCACCGTGGCCAGCGCACCATTCGAAATATCATCGAGTGCCGGATGGTTGGCGAGGCGTGGCTGGACGAGGAAATCATCCTTCAGCGACTGGCGGGCGAGCTTCTCCATCAGCTGCGCGCGGGTCATTACCTCGCCATGCGCATTGCGGTAACGACCTTCGCCGAGGAAGTCCCAGCGCTCCATGCGATGCCCGCCGCTCCCTGAGCGCGGCTTCACGAAGAGATCGCCATCGGGAAGCACATCGCTGCCACCCTTGAGCGGCTGGCGATCGCCTTTCGAGAAGTGCATGAGCACGGGAACGGCCCGCACGCCCTGCTCGTGGCAATGTTCGGCGAACCAGATCTTGTCGTCCATGCCGTCGGAACCCTCAGGCGGCTGGAGCAGCGTGTAGGCCGGCCCGATTGTCTCATGCGCGGTGAGATAAAGGTGGGCACGCGTCTTCCGCTCCGGAAGGTGAAGCTCGAACATGTAGTACCAGAATGGCGCGATGGCATCGCGCGCGGCCATTTCCACCTGCCCCAGGACCTGCGCCGCAGGACTGATGCCCGAGCGCGCCGCAATCACGCGAGCGTTGCGGCGGGCGAAGACGAAGACCGCGACGGGCAGCGCAATGGGCCAGGCAATGGCGGCCGCCACCGCCTTCAGCGGACCCCAGGGCAGCTTCCAGTAGGTCCAGGCGTAGTAGCGATGAAGGTATTCGGCGGGCGGCAGCGCCAGCGTGGGCTTGCCGCGGAACATGCGGGCAAGCGCCATGGGAAGTCCGGTGACGAGATATGCGAAGGCCTCCGCCTCGCGCAGCAGGACCTTCCATGCAGCGCCCTTCAGCGTCGTCAGGCGATCGCCGAGGCTGAAGCTGGACTCTTGCGGGGCAGGCATCGAATCAGGGTTTCCGGGCAGGTGAAGGACCGCCGCTCATAAGCCAAAAAGCGCGCGGATGCGAGCCACGGCGCGGGGAAGCCCGTCCGCCACCGGCTGCGGCGCTGCCGGAGGCGGCGGATCACCCAACCATTGCACGAGGCCCGCGGCGGCGAGTTGGCGGTGCACCACGCGCAGATCGCGCGAGAAGCGCGGGGGCGCATGATTGATCAGCAGGCGGAAGACCGTGGCATCGAGGTTACGGCCGCGCCAGCCGATGCGCGGGGCGTCGAGATCGGCGCGCATGGCATAGGGCCCCTCCTCGATATCGAAGAGCAGCACGGGCTTCTGCGTGCTCACCGCCTCCGCCATCATGGAGATCGAGTCTGCGGTGACAATGATGCGGCTGGCGAGGCCCATCATGGCATGGAAAGGATTGTCGGGGACATCCGGCTGCCAGCGGTGGACAAGCGATGGCGCGGTGATCGCCGCAGCAAGCGCATCGCTTGCCGCGGATCCGGTGCGGGCGCTGGTGGTGACGAGCAGCGAGCCGCCTTCGGCCGTCGCCAGTGCCGAAGCCTCGCGGCCCAGCCGTTGTGCGGCACCTGGCGTGAAGCGATAGGGTCCGCTCGATCCGCCCACCAGCACGGCGGTGAAGGGGCGCGGCAGATGGCCGACCCGGGCCTCCCAACGCGCGGCCTCGGCCGTGAGCAGCTGCGGGGTCACATCGTGAACCGGAAGCAGGTTGTGCAGCACGTTGGGGGCCTGCGGCAGCCGGTATTGCGGGGTGGTGAGGACGAGATCGAAGCGGGAGGGCTCCGACCACGGTGTGCCGACAAAGACGATGCGAAGCCGCGGGTTCTGCCGCCTGAGCCAGAAGGACACGGCCTCGGCACCGCGCCCCGAGCAGATGACGAGGTCTGGCCAGGGAGGCTCAAGCGGGCTCGAGGCGGCGAGATCGACGCCAGACAGAGTGGGGAGACTGAACAGGCGCAGCAGGCCCTCGTGGCCACGGTAGACCAGCCGCTTCGACTCAACGGGCCATCCCAGCGCGCCCCCGATGGCGCGCAGCTGGGTGTTGTCGCCGGAATGCGGGCTCTGCAAAATCCAGGTCACTGGTCCGCCTTTTTTGCGGCCTGAATTATCCTTTATCTGCAATAACTTGCACCTTGTGACAGAGAGCCGCGCGAGGGCGGCCTTGGACGCGTGGGTCAGTACATGATACAGGGGGCGGTTGTAAGCAATAGTTTCGGGGATTGTCATGGCTTCGACCGGCAATGCTGGGGCCACCCGGCCTCACATCTTCATCCAGACAAACAACAAGCAGTCGATCGGCGCGATCGTGTCCGCCTATTCGATGAAGCGTTCGCCCCACGCCGACAGGTTCGACGTGACGATCATGAACAAGGACAGCTACCCGTGGTTCGCCAAGCGCGACGGGCAGACCTACAAGCGCCATGGCGTGGACCGTGTCTGGCTCGAGAATGACCTGCAGACCTTCACCCTCACCCGCTTCCTGCCGCCGCAGTTGATGGGCTACCAGGGCCGCGCGCTGGTCGTCGACCCGGACGTCTTCGCCGTGCAGGACGTGTGGGAACTCCTGACCCGCGACATGCAGGGCAAGGCCATCATGTGCCGCGGCTCAAAGTTCAAGAATGGCGCCTTCGCATCTTCCGTCATGCTGCTCGACTGCGCGAAGCTGAAGCACTGGGATGTCGAGACGAGCTTCAACGAGTTGTTCGAGGGCAAGCGCGACTACCACCAGTGGATCTCGCTCTTGATGGAAGACCCCAACACCATCGGCGTTTTCGAGAACGAGTGGAACGACTTCGACAAACTCACCCCGAACACCAAGATGATCCACAACACGCGCCGCCGCACCCAGCCGTGGAAGACCGGCCTCAAGGTCGACTACACGCCGACCGAGTTCGTGCCGGTCATCGGCTGGATCATGCGCATGCGCCGCAAGATGTTCGGTGAGCATGCGCTGCTCGGCCGCTATGCCAAGCACCCGGACCCCAAGCAGGAGCAGCTGTTCTATGGCCTGCTCAAGGGTGCCTATGAAGCCGGCATGGTGACCGACGCGCAGATCAAGGAAGCGATGGACAAGGACTACATCCGCCACGACTCCATCGCGGTGATGAAGGCCGCCCCCACGCTGCCGCCGCTGATCGAACTCAAGTCTGCGGCCTGAGTTTGAGACGGTGAAGGATACTGCGGGGCCACCCTCTGACGAACTGCGGGTGGCCCTGTTCACTGGCAATTACAATTACATCAAGGATGGCGTCGCGCTCACCCTGAACCGCCTGGTGGCGTTTCTGGAAAGGCGCGGCGTGCCCGTGCTGGTGTTCGCACCGGTTGCCGAGGCTCCCGCCTTTCAATCGGTGGGCGAACTGGTTCCGGTGCCGTCCTTCGCGATCCCGACGCGCAAGGAATATCGCATCGCCACGGGGCTGCCGGAGGCACAGCGCAAGCGGCTCGAGGCCTTTCGCCCCACGCTCTTTCACATCGCGGTGCCCGACATCCTCGGCTATCAGGCACTGAAGCTGGCGGAACGCTGGAACGTGCCGGTCGTCGCCTCCTATCACACGCGCTATGACACCTACCTGCGCTTCTATGGCCTTGGCATTTTCGAGAAACTTGGCCAGCGCTATATGAAGAATTTCTACAACCGCGTGCGCCGCGTCTATCCGCCGTCGGAGTCGATGGCGGAGATCATCCGCAACGAGGGCCAGTCCCTGCACGTGGAAGTGTGGGCACGTGGCGTGGACAGCGAACTGTTCTCACCCGTCCGTCGCGACATGGCGTGGCGGCGCTCGGTCGGCATCGCCGATGATGAGGTGGCCATCAGCTTCGCCGGGAGGTTGGTGAAGGAAAAGAACATCGCCATCTACATGCGCGTGATGAACACGCTGACCGCGAAGGGCCTGAGGGTGAAGCCGCTGGTCATCGGCGACGGCCCCGAGATGGCCGCGATGAAGACAGGCCTGAAGAACGGCGTTTTCGCAGGTTTCCTGCATGGCGAAGAGCTGGCACGCGCCTATGCCTCCTCCGACATCTTCTTCTTCCCCTCCGAAAGCGAGACCTTCGGAAACGTGACGCTGGAAGCGATGGCGAGCGGACTTCCCGCCGTCAATGCGATTGCCAGCGGCAGTAACTCGCTGGTCATCGAGGGTGAGACCGGACACCTCGTCAGCGCGCGCGACGAGGCAGCACTTGCCGCCCGGCTGGAAGCCCTGGTGAAGGACGAGGCGCTGCGCCAGCGCATGGGAACTGCGGCGCGCACGCGTGCCCTGACCTTCAGCTGGGACCACATCCTTTCCGGCCTGCTCGACAGCTACCGCAACGTGCTGCGCGAAGCCGATGGCCGCTGAACCCTCGGTCTGGATCCTGTCGCGCGGCCGCAAGGGCGACCTTGACCAGATGCTGGCGCTGGCAAAGGCCACGGGCTGGCGCTTCGAGATCAAGACGCTGCGCTTCGCAGGGCCGGAGATTCCGCTGCTGTCGAAGCTGCTGCTGAAGGAAAAGCTGTCGCCTCCCTGGCCCGACCTCGTGCTCTGCGCGGAAGCCTCGCCCAGCGTGATCGCGCGGGAGATCAAGCACGCCTCGGGCGGCAGGACGCGGATCGTCTGCCTCGGGCGGCCTGCCGGGTCTCCCGACCGGTTCGACCTCGTCATCACCACAGCGCAATACCGCGTTCCCGCTGCGGCCAATGTGGTGGAACTTTCCATGCCGCTGGCCGAGGTGACCGAGAAGATGGCCGGAACAGCTGACGGGTCTATCGCGCTGGTGGTGGGCGGCCCCGCCTTTCCAGACCTTCTCGATGCCGCCGCGGCGGAGAAGCTTGCAAGCGAGGTGCTGGCTCTTGCTGTGCGCCGAAACGCCGTGCTCGACGTGGTGACAAGTCCGCGCACACCGCCAGAGGCCGTTGCCGTTCTCGAGGCCGTGATCGGCGCGCCCCACCGCCTCGGCATCTTCGGGCGGGGTGAAAACCGCTACAGGACTGCCCTCGCCGAGGCTTCCGAGATCATCGTGACGAGCGACTCCGTCTCCATGGTTGCGGATGCGCTGGCTTCCGGAAAGCCCGTTTCGGTCTATCCGCTACCGCAGGCGCTGAACGCCAAGTGGAAGCTCGGCGGTTGGCTCTACCAGAATTCCGTCGAGACGCCGCAACCCTTGATGGGGCCGGTGAGGTGGCTGTTCGATGCCGGCGTCATCGAAGTTGCACCCGACCGGCGACAGCTGTTCGCACGGCTGGCAGCCGAGAAACGGCTCGGCTGGTTCGGCGAAGCCGTGCCAGCACCGCAACCCGGCGCTGCGCAGCGCGACCTTGCAAGGGCCGCCCGGTCCCTGCGAGAACTGTTAGCCTGACACCTCACGCTCCAAGGAGTTTTACCATGCACCACCGTAACCTCGGACAGCTTGCCGTCTCCGCCATGGGCCTTGGCTGCATGGGCATGTCGGACTTCTATGCCGGGCAGGATGATGCCGAATCAATCGCCACCATCCACCGCGCGCTGGAACTCGGGATCAATTTCCTCGACACCGCTGACATGTATGGCGTGGGCCGCAACGAGGAACTGGTCGGCCGCGCCATCAAGGGCAAGCGCGACAAGTTCGTGATCGCCACCAAGTTTGGCAATGTGCGGGCACCGGATGGTGCGTTCCTCGGCGTCAACGGCAAGCCGGACTATGTGAGGGCCTGCTGCGAGCAGAGCCTGACGCGTCTCGGCATCGAGGTGATCGACCTTTATTACCAGCACCGCGTGGACCCGAACACGCCGATTGAGGAAACCGTGGGCGCCATGGCCGACCTCGTAAAGGAAGGCAAGGTGCGCTTCCTCGGCCTCTCCGAAGCAGGCCCCCGCACCATCGAGCGGGCGCACAAGGTGCACCCGATCACAGCGCTGCAGACCGAGTATTCGCTGTGGACTCGCGACGTGGAAGACGAGATCCTGCCCACCGTGCGGCGGCTCGGCATTGGCTTTGTGCCCTACAGCCCGCTGGGACGCGGCTTCCTGACGGGGCGCTTCAAGGACCAGCAGAGCCTCGACCCCGCCGACTACCGCCTCAAGACGCCACGCTTCCAGGGCGAGAATTTTACGCAGAACCTGGAACTGCTGAAGGCCGTCGAAGCGCTTGCCGCCGAGAAAGGCACAACGCCGGGGCAGATCGCGCTGGCCTGGGTGATGGCGCAGGGCGACGACATCGTGCCGATCCCCGGCACCAAGCGCCGCCACTACCTCGAGGAGAATGCCAAGGCCGAAACCATCGTACTGACGGTGAGCGATCTCCGGCGCCTCGCCGCAGCCTTCCCGAAAGGCGCAGCGGCAGGTGAGCGCTATATCCCCGCCTCGATGAAGGCCATCGACCGCTAGTGCGGCACAGGGCAGTCAAGGAACAGCCATGATTTACCCCTAGCTGATCGCGCATTTTGACGGCGGAGCCAGTGTGTTCTTGAATATCTTCGTGCATCTTTCGGCAGGGAACACCGCGCCGGTGCTGGTCTTCCCAGGCCATGCGCTGAGCTATGCCGCACTTTCGGCCCAGGTCGACGCACTCGCGCAGCGCATCGGCGGCGGCAAGAAACTCGTGGCACTCGAGGCAGTGCCTTCCGCGAACTTTATCGTCAGCTACCTCGCAGCGCTGAAGGCCGGCCATGCGGTGGCCCTGCTGCCGCCGGATGATGCCGCGGCCGCCGAGGCCTTCCACCGCGAATTCGCGCCAGAGGTCAGCTTTACGTTCAACGGCGCAGAATGGCGCATGGCGGCGCGTCGTACGCGACGATGGAGCACCCTTCACCCCGACCTCGCGGTGATGCTCGCCACATCCGGCAGCGAAGGCCGTCCGCGCTGGGTGCGGTTGTCACGCGACAACATTGCGGCCAATGCGTCGAGCATCATCGAGTACCTTGGCCTCACGCGGCAGGATCGTGCGGTGCAGACGCTTCCGTTCCACTATTCCTATGGGCTCTCGATCCTGCATTCACATCTCGCGGCAGGTGGCAGCCTTGCCTTCTGCGGTGGCAGCGTGATCGCCGATGGCTTCCTCGAGACAGCGGCGAAGCTCGGCTGCACCGGGCTTGCCGGCGTGCCCTATACATTCGAACTGCTGGAGCGCATCTCCTTGCGCGATCGGATGTGGCCCGAGCTTCGCTACATGACCTCGGCCGGCGGGCGTCTGCCATCCGAATTGGTCATGGACTATGCCGGCACCATGAAAGCCCGGGGAGGCAAGTTCTTCGCCATGTATGGCCAGACAGAGGCCACGGCGCGTATGGCCTACCTGCCGCCAGAACAAGCGGCAGCGCATCCCGACTGCATCGGCGTCGCCATTCCGGGTGGGAGCTTCCGCATTGCCGCTCAACCGGGCGAGGAAGGCGAGCTCTACTATCGCGGCCCCAATGTGATGATGGGCTATGCCACGACGCGCGACGACCTCGCGCGCGGGGCGGAAATCGACGAACTCGCGACCGGCGATATCGCGGTGATGACGCAGTCAGGCCTGATCCGCCTGGTGGGCCGTTCCGGGCGCTTCTCGAAAATCGCCGGACTTCGCATTGGACACGAAGCCATCGAATGGGCGCTGCGCTCGCACGGCATTCATTGCGCGGTGACTGGCAGCGACGAGGCCATCACCGTGCACGCGGAAGCGATGGATGATGACGTGGCACGGCTGGCGGCGGAGTCCGCTGCGATCCCGCAGCGCTGCGTTCGCGTGGAGCAGCATGAGGCGCTGCCGCGTCTCGCCTCCGGCAAGATCAACTACCGCGCGCTGTCAACCCCTTCCTCTACCGCAACAGCCCGTCCTTCACGCGACCTCTTGCAGGACTTCCGCGCCAGCTTCTATCCGCGCCCGGTGGGCCTGCACGATAGCTTCGAGAGCCTTGAAGGAGACTCGCTTGCCTATGTGCAGGTATCGCTTGCGGTCGAGGCGCGTTTGGGAAGGCTGCCTGATGGTTGGGAGGCCATGCCCGTCGCTCGTCTCGAGAGGATGTCGGACAGGGCTTCGCCTTCGCAAGCTTCATGGTTCGGCAAGATCGAGAGCCATGCGGCCCTGCGGGCTGCCGCCATCCTGCTCATTGTGCTGCACCACGCCAGCAGTTGGCCCATCCCAGGCGGCGCCATGGTTCTGATGATGCTGGTTGGCTATGGCTTCGCGCGCTTTCACCGCGAGGCACTGTTCGACGGTCGTATCAGTTCGATCCTGCAGCCGATGCTGCGCAATCTTCTGCCCTATTTCGTGATCGTGGCGGGGTTTGTCATGGTGTGGGAGCGGGTCCCCTGGGCCTCGCTCTTCCTGCTGGGCAACCTCGGCTTCGCTGATCCTGCGGAGCATACCATGCTGCCGTTCCAGTTCTGGTTCGTTGAGGCCTATGCGCAGCTCTGCCTGCTGACAGCACTGGCGTTCAGTTTCGGGCAGGTGCGGCGAGCCGTAGCGCGCAAGCCCTTCGCGATCGCCTTCATTGCCATGCTCTTGGCCTTCGGGCTGCGCTATTGCGTGCCGCTGGCCTATGACGTGGGCACCCGCAAGATCTTCCTGCTCAACTATGTGCTGTGGCTGCCGCTGCTGGGCTGGGCCGCCTATTTTGCGCAAAAGACATCACAGAAGCTTCTGCTCCTTGGAGCACTCGCCGTGCTTTGCCCGGTGGCAGCCTGGCTGGGCGGCAACTGGACAGGCGCATGGGTGTTGAACCTGCTGCAGTTGCCAGTGGTGGCGGCCCTGCTCTTCCTGCCCACGGTGCGCCTGCCGCGCCTCATCCTGCCGGGCGTGATGCTGGTCGCCGCATCGAGCTACCATATCTACCTCTTCCACCTGGCGATCCCCGACATGCTGAAGCTGCAGAACTTCGGCGCATGGGGCATTGCCGCGACGGTGGCGATCGGGATCGTCTCCGGCATTGCCGCAGCGAGCCTGCAGCGTCTGGCCTTCACGCGACTGAGCCGCCGCGCAGAACTCGCAGCGCGCGAGGCTTAAGCACCCACGAAATTGGCCAATGCCATTTTCGTGCCGTTCGACCAGATGTCAGAAAGACTCTTCGAAAACGCCTTGCGGAAGACCTCCGCCTTGCCGACATCGCCGTAGACATCATCCATCGAAAGCCAGGCGAGCGGATCGGCCTTGGCCTTGGCCGCAAGCTCGGTGAGGCGCGGCCAGCTAGGGTCACCGGCCGTGATGTCCTTGCCCGTCTCGGTCTTGCCGAAGCAGTGGCGGCACCACAGCGCCGACTCGAAGGCCAGCGAGTCGATGGAGCCTCCCGTCTTCAGCCGGTCGCGTGCCACCGGCACGATGAATTTGGGCTGGCGGTTGGAGCCATCGAAGGCCAGGCGCGGGATGGTGTCGCCGATCTTCGGGTTGGAGAAGCGGCGGTGGATGAGGTGGTAATAATCCTCCAGCACCACACCCGGCACCGGCGGCACGGTGGGCATGATCTCCTCGCGCTCGATCTTGGCAAAAAAGGCGCCGACCAGGGGGTGGTTCATCGCGTCATGCACGAAATGGATGTCAAGCAGGCTCGCCGGATAGGCGATGGCCGCGTGGCCGCCGTTCAGGATACGGATCTTCATGAACTCGAAGGGTGTCACATCCAGCACGAACTGCACGCCGGCGGCTTCCAGTTCCGGGCGGCCATTGCAGAAATTATCCTCCAGGACCCACTGGATGAACTCCTCGCAATAGACCGGCCAATTGTCCTCGATACCATAGTCCTGCATGCAGAGCTTGCGCTCGCGGTCGGTCGTGGCCGGCGTGATGCGGTCCACCATGCCATTGGGGAAGGCAGCATTGGCGGTGATCCAGTCGGACAGCCCCATGTCCCACAGGCGGGCGACACCGGCCACGGCATTGCGCGCGACCACGCCATTGTGGGGGATGTTGTCGCAGGACATCACCGTGAAAGGCTTGGTTCCCGCGTCGCGGCGTTGCTTCAGGCCCAGCGCGATGAGGCCGAAGACGGTGTGCGGATCATCCGGATGCCTGCCGTCACGGGCAATGTCCGGGAACTCCGGGTTAAACTCGCCGGTGGCGGGATCAATGAAATAACCGCCCTCGGTGACCGTGATCGACACAATGCGGATGGCAGGATCTGCGAGCTGGCATACGATGGCGGCACGATCCTCCGGCGGGATCATGCCCAGCATGGCACCGGTCACGCGGGCACGACTGACACTGGCTTCCTGCTCCACGACGGTGGTGAGCCAGTCCTGGGGCTTCAACGCATCATGCATGGCGCGGTCGGCCGGGCGCACGCCGGTGCCGATGATGCCCCAGTCACGCGACTTGCCCCTGTTGAACAGCGTGTCGAGATATACCGCCTGGTGGGCGCGGTGGAAGTTGCCGAGGCCGAAATGCAGGATGCCGGGCTTGAGGTCGGAGGCCTGGTAGTTCGGCACGGCGATGCCGGGCTTCAGACTCGCGAGGGTGGCACGTGAAAGCTTCGTCATGTCAGGCAGTTTCTTTCTGAATTTCGCGAGGCGTCAGCTCATCCACTGGCCGCCGTCGACGTTGTAGGTCTGGGCCACCACGTAATCGCTTTCCGATGACGCCAGGAACACAGCGCAGCCGACGTGGTCCTCCGGCTTACCCATGCGGCCGAAGGGAACGCCCTCGCCGACAAGACGCTTCTTCTCACCCTTGGGGCGATTCTCATATCTTGCGAAGAGACCGTCGACCTGTTCCCACATCGGCGTGTCGACGACACCGGGTGCGATGCCGTTGACGTTGATGCCGTCCTTGATGAGAGCGAGGCCGGCCGACTGGGTGAGCGAGATAACCGCAGCCTTGGACGCGCAGTAGACTGCCACCAGAGGCTCACCGCGGCGGCCCGCCTGCGATGCGAAATTGATGATCTTACCGCCCTTGCCCCGCTTCTTCATGCTTCCGGCCACTTCCTGCAGCATGAAGATCAGGCCCTTGACGTTCACGTCGAACACAAAGTCATAGCTCTTCTCGGTGATCTCGCACCACGGCGCCATGTCAAAGACGGCGGCGTTGTTGACGAGGATATCAATGCCACCAAAGCGCTTCTCGCATTCCGCGACGCAGGCCTTGATCTCGTCCAGCTTCGTGACGTTGAGCGCATAGGCGAAGGACCCGTTGCCGAGCTTCCGGGCCAGTTCATCGGCCTCGCCGAAGTTGAGATCGGCAACGCAGACGCGCGCACCCTGCTTCGCATAGCCTTCGGCAATCGCAGCACCAATGCCACGTGCACCGCCTGTGACGATGGCAGTCTTACCCTGGAGACGCATCAGACGAGAACCTTTCCCTGAGAGTCAAAACGATGGATTCGGGCCCTGTCGAAACCCAGCGACACCGCATCACCCGGCTTGCCCTCGTAGTCACCTGCTGCGCGCACCGTGAGGCGGCCTGCCTCACCGCAGTCGACGTGCAGGAAAGAATCGGACCCCAGATGCTCGGTCAGAACGATGCTGCCATTAACGTCGCCTGCCGATGCGAGCAACTCCACATGTTCAGGCCTGATGCCGAGAGTCGTGGCGCTGAACTTCGTGGCAAGAGGGCCGGTGATGAGGTTCATCTTCGGCGAGCCGATGAAGCCCGCGACGAAGACCGAATTTGGCTTGTTGTAGATATCGAGCGGTGAGCCCACCTGCTCGATCTCGCCCTTGTTCAGTACCACGATGCGATCAGCCATGGTCATGGCCTCCACCTGGTCATGGGTCACATAGATCATGGTGGCGTCAAGCTGCCTGTGGAGTTGCATGATCTCGACGCGCATGTTGACGCGCAGTGCCGCATCAAGGTTTGACAGCGGCTCATCCAAGAGGAAGCACTTGGGCTGTCGAACGATGGCTCGGCCAATGGCGACGCGCTGGCGCTGGCCGCCCGACAGCTGGCGCGGCTTGCGATCGAGATAATCCGTCAGGTTCAGTGTCGCTGCGGCGTGGGTCACCTTGGCGTCGATTTCCTCCTTCGGCATGCCCGCCATCTTGAGGCCGAAGGCGATATTGTTCCTGACGCTCATGTGCGGATAGAGCGCATAGGACTGGAACACCATTGCAAGTCCGCGCCTCGCAGGGGGCACGTCGGAGACGTCCTCGCCGTCGATCATGATCAGGCCGGAGGTCAGGTCTTCCAGTCCCGCGATGAGGCGGAGCAAAGTGGACTTGCCGCAGCCTGAGGGACCGACAAAGACCACGAACTCGCCATGCTCGATATCGAGGTCCGCGCCGGGGATGATGACGGCATCACCGAAGGCCTTGCGGACATTCCTGAGGGAAATGGTACCCATGCTACTTCACTGCTCCGAAGGTGAGGCCGCGGACGAGTTGCTTCTGCGCGAACCAGCCGAGCACCAGGATCGGTGCAATAGCCATGGTGGAGGCGGCCGAGAGCTTGGCCCAGAACAGTCCCTCCGGGCTCGAATAGGAGGCGATGAACTGGGTGAGCGGAGCCGCATTCTTGGTGGTGAGCGTCAGCGTCCAGAAGGATTCGTTCCAGGCGAGGATGATGTTGAGGAGCACAGTGGACGCGATGCCCGGCAGGGCCATGGGGGCGAGCACATAAATCAACTCCTTGCCGATCGAGGCGCCATCCATGCGCGAGGCTTCAAGAATCTCACCGGGAATTTCCTTGAAGTAGGTGTAGAGCATCCAGATAATGATCGGCAAGTTGAGCAGCATGAGGACCATCACGATGCCGACATGGCTGTCCAGAAGCTTCAGATCACGGAAGATGAGGTAGAGCGGGATCAGCGCGCCGACCGGTGGCATCATCTTGGTGGAGAGCATCCACATCAGCAGATCCTTGGTGCGCTTGCCCGGTGCGAAAGCCATGGCCCAGGCGGCGGGAACGGCAATCAGCAGTGCAAGGAGCGTTGAACCAAGCGCGAGGATCACGGAATTCGATGCGAACTTCAGATAGTCCGAGCGCTCCTGCACGATTCCATAGTTTTCCAGCGTCCAGTCGAAGAACAGGAAGCTGGGCGGGAGCGACACTGCCTCACCCTCGGTCTTGAAACTCGTCAGGATGGTCCACAGGATCGGGAAGAAGATCACGAATCCGATACCCCATGCGAGGGCGGTGAAAATCAGTTTGCGGCGGAGGGGAACTGCGCGTGCCATGTGCTCATGCCTCCAGATTCTTGCCGATCATACGCATCAGGAAGAAGGCGACGATGTTGGCAAGGATGACCGCGATGATACCGCCTGCTGAAGCACCCCCGATATCATTCGCGAGCAAGCCATAGTGGTAGACAAGAAAGGGCAGGTTTCCGGCGCGCCCGCCCGAGCCCGTGACGTAGATTTCGGCGAAGACGTTGAGCAGGAAGATCGTTTCGATCAGGATGACGACCGTGACCGGCCGGGCGAGATGCGGGATGACCATGTACCAGAAGAACGAGATCGGCGGCGTTCCGTCCATCTGGGCGGCTTCCTTCTGCTCCTCGTCGAAGCTCTGCAGTGCCGTCAATATGATCAGTGTCGCAAAAGGCAACCACTGCCAGGACACCATGATGACGATCGCCGTCATCGGGTAATGCGCGAACCAGTCGATGGCGCCAAGGCCGAGAGACTTGGTGATCCACGCGAGGAAGCCCTGCACCGGATGCATCATCATGTTCTTCCACACCAGCGCGCTCACCGTGGGCATGACGAAAAAAGGGGCTATGACGAGGAGACGCACGAAATTGCGGCCATAGATCGCCTGGTCGAGGAGCAGCGCCAGCATCGTGCCACCAGTCACCGAAATGACGAGCACCCAAAAAACCAGCATCAGCGAATTGCGCATGGCCTTGAAGAAAGCCGGGTCGGTGAGAAAGTAGGTGTAGTTCGACGTACCGGCGAGGCAGCGGTTTGCCTCGTCCATCAGCGCGCCCGGCGTCATCAGCGAGCAGGCGGGGTTCGGGTCAAGAAGGTTGTAACGGAGGAAGGAAAACCAGATGGTCATGGCCAGCGGCACGATCATCCAGAGGAACAGCGCTATGACCGATGGGGCAACGGCGATCCTGCCTATCGAGCGTGTCTGCTGCGTTGCCATGGATAAGCCCCGTTGAAGGGAGTGAAAATGGCTGCCCGGTTTTATGTGCCGGGCAGCCCAGTTGTGGGAGGTTCGGTTACTTGATGTAGCCGGCCTTGGTCATTTCGCGCGTCGTGACGTCCTGTGCTTCCGCGAGCGCCTCGTCCGCGGTCTTCTCGCCGGCAAGAGCTGCCGAGAAGATCTGGCCGACCGTCGTCGCAATGCCTGCGAACTCGGGGATGGCCACGAACTGCACTCCGACGTAAGGCACGGGCTTCACGGTTGGCTTGGTCGGGTCAGCCGAGTTGATCGAGTCGAGCGTCATCTTGGCAAACGGAACCTTGGCATACTCAGGGTTCGCGTAGAGCGAGGTGCGGGTGCCCGGAGGAACGTTGGCCCAGCCTTCCTTGCCCGCAACGAGTTCGGTGTAGTGCTTGGACGTTGCCCAGCTGATGAACTTCTGGGCTGCGTCTTCCTTCTGGGTACCAGCGGGGATGGCCAGCGACCAGGCCCACAGCCAGTTGCCGCGCTTGCCGAGGCCGTTATCCGGCGCCAGTGCGAATCCCACCTTGTCGGCGACCTTTGAGTCCTTCGGGTTGGTCACGAAGGAAGCAGCGACCGTGGCATCGATCCACATGCCGCACTTGCCTGCATTGAACAGGGCCAGGTTCTCGTTGAAGCCGTTCGACGAAGCGCCCGGAGGACCGTCAGCCTTCATGAGCTCGAGGTAGAAGTCGAGCGTGTCCTTCCATTCCTTCTGGTCGAACTGGGGCTTCCAGTTCTCGTCAAACCAACGGGCGCCGAAGGAGTTGGACGTGGCCGTCAGGAAGGCCATGTTCTCGCCCCAGCCGGCCTTGCCGCGCAGGCACACGCCGTAGATTTCCTTGTCCTTGTTGGTGATCTTGTCGGCGATGCGCTTGATGTCCGCCCATGTGGGGGCGTCCGGCATCTTCTCACCGGCCGCCTCGACGAGGTCGGTGCGGTACATGACCATCGAGCTTTCACCGTAGAAGGGCGACGCCATCAGCTTGCCGTCGACGGTGAGGCCGCCGGCGATGGCTGGCAGCAGGTCCGCCGGGTCATCGACCTGGGTCAGCGGTACGAGCCAGCCCTTCTTGCCCCAAATCGGCACTTCATAGGTGCCGATGGTGAGGACGTCGAATTGTCCACCCTTGGTAGCAATATCAGTCGTCACCTTCTCGCGCAGGACGTTCTCCTCGAGGGTCACCCATTCGAGCTTGATGTCCGGATTTGCCTTGGTGAAGTCCTCGGTCAGGCCCTGCATGCGGATCATGTCGCCGTTGTTCACGGTGGCAATGGTAAGCGTCGTTTCAGCCGAGGCGGTCGAGGCAAGGGCGGCGAGGCTGATCGCGCCCAAAATGCCTGCCAACAGAGATTTCATGTGGTCCTCCCGTTCGAAAGAGCAATTATTTGCTCATCTGTCGAGCATATATTCGGCTCGTCAACAGGGTCAAGCGACATTGCTGGGTGCGCCGCACAAAGCCTACTGCGTTGCAGCAATGATTTTACAGACCATGCGCGAATGAACTATATCTCAAGTTGAGTGTATAGCGCTCAACACATGAGCAAACGCTCAAAATTCTATCAACTTTTGAGCGCAAAAAGCTTTTTCTGGGCATAGTGTCTGCTACCCATTACAACTTTATCTTATTAATTAGCTTGCACTTCATTGAATGTTCTGTGTTTGTGCTGAAATATTGCAAACGTTTGCAAAGCAGGTCTTGCGTCAGGAACTGGGCACAACCTCAGCCAGAAAGTCAACCATCTGAAAATACTGGACTATATCTAGGAACCTTCGAGATTTGTAAAAAACATCGATTGCAACCCTTTGCAACACGCTTTGCAATATTCACTTTTTGTTCCGAAATGGTGCTGCTTTAGAGTAGCGGAGTCATCAGCCGCATTGTTGACTCGACGAGCCTCGCGCCCACAGGCCGTTGCGCCCAAGGCATCAGCAGCACGGCTTCCGAATTGTCAAGATAGCCTTGCTGGAGCCCCCGGAGGTCCGCGACGAAGCCCTTGTCATAAACGAGTAGCGAGATTTCGTAGTTGAGCCAAAGACTGCGCATGTCGAAATTGGCTGTGCCAAACATGGCCTGTTCGCCATCGACGGTGATCGATTTGGTGTGGAGCAACCCACCCTTGAATTCATGGATCTCACCGCCAGCCGAGATCACCTCATCGAAGAATGATCTGCTGGCATGGCGCACCAGCAGGGAATCGATGCGCTTGGGAAGCACCACAATGACCCTCACCCCCCGCGCCGCCGCACCCCGCAACGCCAACACGAGAGAATCCTCCGGCACGAAATAGGGCGTCGTCAACACCACCTCGCGGCGGGCGGCATTGATAAGTGCCAACACGACTTGCAGCAGGCCGTCACCCGACTCACCCGGGCCAGAGGCCAGAACCTGCACTGCCGCAGAACCCTGCGCAGAGGTCGGGGCCAGCCCCGTTTCCGCCAGCACCTTATCCAGGGCGACCCCGCCCTCGGCCACCCAATCGGTAATCATGACGGCGGCAAGAACGCCGACCACTGGCCCCTCGACACGGACCATGGCATCCACCCATTCACCGACACCCGCATCCTGCTTGAAGAAGCGCGGGTCCACCATGTTCATGCTGCCGGTCCAAGCCACGCGGCCATCAACCACAACGATCTTGCGATGAAGCCGGAGATCGCTGCGTCCGGCAATGCCGCGGATCAACCCCAGCGGTAGGGCCGCACGGAGCTCAACGCCCGCCCTGCGCAGCGTCTCGGGCTCGGCACCTCTCCACCAGCGGCCAGCGCCCATGGCATCAATCAGGACGAGGCATTTGACGCCGCGGCCTGCCGCGCGGACAAGCGCCTCAAGAACATACGTCGTCAGGCCACCCTCGCTCCAGATATAAAACTCGACCAGTACGCTGATCCGTGCCGTATCGATATCAGTGGCGATGCATTTCAGGATATCGGGTGTATTGGCGGCAAGTGTTAGGCGATTGCCTGCAATGGCAGGTGCTCCAAAACAGCTTTCGGCGACGCGCTCCAGCGGTCGCTCCTCCGTCAGCAACTCGACCTGCCTCCGCAGCTGGCGGTTTTGGGCGACAAGTGGCGCCGTGATCCGCCGGAAATCATCCTGCATCCTGGCAAGCCTTTCCGCGCGGCCACGCGAAATGCGACGTTCACCGATCAGAAAGTAGAGGATAGCACCCACATAGGGCAGCATGACAGCCATCAGCAGCCATGCGAGCGCCACGCCGCGCGCCGGCCGTCTCAGCAGCACGCGTATGATGACAGCCGACATCAGCACGGCATGAACGAGGATGATCAGGAACGAAAACATGTCAGCCGTCAGCTAGGGCAAGTTGCGTCTGTCTGGCAAGCAGCTCGACGGGCCCCTTCCCTATCGTGTTTCCAGCGCCTTCAGCCCCTCATCCAAACCCTTCAGTGATACCGGGATGGTCGTCGGGTCAGCCACGATGCGCATCTTGAAAGTCACCATGAAGGCGTCTGCGCCGCGCAATGCTTCCAGCAGCGTGTCATCGACCGTTGTGCTGGCAATACAGCCGCGCCTGACGCAGGTTTGCACGGTGAGGGGAAGAAGCACGGAGCCCACCTTGCCCGAAACGCCCGCCGGAATGTCAAGGCCGAGCGGAAGGACAGCCGCCAACCGCAACTCGTGGCCTTCGTTGTTGCGGGCAAGTGCAAGGGCAGCGACCGGCAGCCTCGTTTCCCTCGACATCACCTTCTGGTGCAGGGCGCAGGCCTTGTCTCCTCCGCTTCAACTTCGTGCAGTGAAGAACCCAGTCACCAAAGGGTTTGTCATCAGTCGGCTTTGCTTCATCGGCGTGCACCGGCAGGATAATGGCAGCTACCGACGCAAGCAGGAGGAGGGAGGAGAGGAAAGTCTTCATGTTGCCTTCCAGGAACCACGGGTGCCGACCTCAACATTAGGAGTATGGTGAAGGCGGTTCAAGCTCAACCGGAGCGTCATGAACCGTCTCGACGGCCGGTCGAGCGGGCCATGCTGGCAATGAGCCCAACCACCTTAGGGAGATGGCAGGCCCTGTTGAAGCACTAGGGCAGGCCTTGCCCGTTATGCTCAGACACCCTTCGAACGTCCGAGCGCTTCGCGGAGCGGCCCAAGGTGCTTTTCGTAGCGCCGCCACCGTCCCACCGACGTGTCGAAGAGCGGTTGACGCACCTGCCACAGCGAGGCCGAACTCACTTGCCTGTCACGCTGATGGTAGTCGAGACAGTTCGGGTCCCACTCAAGTCCGAGGAAATCCACGAGTGAACGGACCGAGCCTTCGAAGTCGCCGACAAGCATCTCGTAGACGCAATCATGGATGGGAATGGGCAGGACCTGGCGCCAGTGCTCCATGAGGTCTTCATAGCAGCGATAATAGGCACCGAGCGTCGTCATGTCTTTTCCGTAATCATGCCTGTCGATGAAGCTCTGCATGTAGATCGACACGCAGGTGTCGAGGCTGTCTCGCCGGCAATGGATGATATGGGCCTTGGGGAACATCAGCGCAATGAGGCCGAGCCACAGGAAATTCTGCGGCATCTTGTCGGCGAGCCTCGCCATTACCGGCTCGCTGCATGCGTACGCTTCCTGATAGCGGGACGCGAGCCTGGTAACGTCTGCCGCGCCAAGACGTCTCGCCCCCTCGGCGAGGAGGCGGAGATCGCGCAAGCTGCCACCCACGCTTCTGGCGATCCGCTCCATGTGGGGAAGCTCACCGAGGCCGCGTGCCTGATGATGGCTTGCAATGATCTGCTCCACCAGCGTCGTTCCCGATCGCGGCATGCCGACAATGAACACCGGTCGCTCGTCGGCGACGCCAAAGCCTTGCCGCTCGGCAAAAAAGCTGGGCGTGAAAAGTTGCTTCATCGCCTCGAGGTTCTCTCGGTACTTATCCATGTCGAAGTTTACGGCCAGCAGCTTCTTGCCAGCGGAAAAATGCGCCATCGACTCATCATAACGACCTACGTCGTTGCACAGCTTCCCGAAGGCATGGTGCAGGAAGGCACGGTCCTCATCGCTGATCGAAACGTCACCGAGACGATGTTCGATATGGCCGAGGAGAGGATCTTCGGCAGAGAATTTTCCGATCCACACCATTCCGTACAAAGGCGCGATGGCGTCCGGATCAAGTTGACGTGCCATTTCGTAGCTTCTGCGGGCCTCGTCGAATTGCGCCATCTCGGCGTGGATGCGTCCCAGAACCAACCAGGACGGCGCATGGTCGGGCTTGAGACTGAGAGCCTTTCTGCAGCTTTCCATGGCTTCGTCGATGCGCTTCAGCTCGCGCAGCACATCGCCGCGACTACTGTGAAAATCCGCCGAGAGTGGATCGAGCCTGATGGCCGCATCAAAGCTTGCCAGAGCATCCTCGGGCCTTTCGAGATCCTTCAATGCGCTGCCGCGATTGCCGTGCACCTCCGCCCAGTCCGGGCGCAGGGCCAAAGCCTTGTTGTAGATCGTCACGGCGTCTTCGAACCGCTTCAGGCTCTTGAGCACATTGGCGACATTCACCAGGGCTTCGAGGTAATTCGGCCTGAGCTTCAGAGCTGTCTCGAAAGCAACCAGGGCAGCTGGCCAGTTGCTGCTTTCCTTGTGGATCACTCCGAGGCTGTTGTGAAACTCCGCAATGTTCGGGTTGAGCCGCAAAGCCTGCATGCAGGCCGCCGTGGCTTCCGGCAGCCGCCCCATCTCGCGCAGCACATTGGCCTTGTTGCAGTAGGCCTCGGCATAACCGGAATTAAGCTCGATTGCCTTGGAGAAGTCCCGCAGTGCCTGGCTACGCTTGCCGAGAGCCTGATGCGTCAGCCCGCGGTTGTTGTGGGCCTGCGGAAAACTGTCCTTCTGACGAATGGCCTTGGTAAGAAGCACCAGGGCCTCGGCCGGCGCGCCTGACTGGTAGAGAGCCAGGCCCTTGAGGTGCAGGGCATCAAAGTTCGACGGCTCCATGCGGAGCACGGCATCATACTGCTTGATGCAGGCGGCGAACTGACCCTGCTGATAAAGTGCCAGTCCACGCTCGAGGAGTTGTCTAGTTGTGGGGAGCATCCGGTCTCGGTTCTGCCTTGTCGTCGAGCAGCTTTTTAGCAGAGTTTTGCGCCACTCCACCACCCGCCCTAGCGGTACAGGAGGCATTGAGACGGGAAAAGCCCGCCGGGCCAAGGGCCTGACGGGCTTTTGTTGGTTGCGGGAGCCAGATTTGAACTGACGACCTTCAGGTTATGAGCCTGACGAGCTACCGGGCTGCTCCATCCCGCGTCATGAACGCGAGGTGTATGTAGCAACGCCCATCCTGTTTGTGAACCCCTCATGACGATTTTCTTTTCGCTTCCGCACACATTCTGGAAGATTGTTTGTGACGGGCGAAATCCGCACTGTGAGGCAGGATCAACTGGCTTGAGGCGCGGGGCATGGGCGGGCTTTGTAGCGCTCCTTCTCCAGCCACTCTGAGGGCGGGGGCACAGAGCGAATTGGCGTCCATGGCGGAGCTTCTCGCTGTCGCGAAGCCCGGCCGAGAGCTTGCATGGCGCCAGGCGGCGTATCAAGCAGTTGCGGAGCCTGCTGCGTCTCCTGCGTGCCCCTTGGGTGAGCCCCCCCCCCTCCTATCAGGAAGCCAATGCCGCCATGCGCGAGGCGGCAGACGCGCTGGCGGGGCACCGGCGCGCTGAGGCATTGGATTCCGCTGCGGGAAAGCTTTACCTAAAGGGTGGAGTCGGAGGAGGCTTCTGGTGCGACGTTGCGGAAGGCCATCGCGCCACCCATGCGGCGACCGTAAGCCCGGTCGAGGCCTTGGAGATGGCGCACCGGGCGATCACCCGCGTTTCCGAAGTCCTGCGCGTCGTACAGTTTTGTACAGCAGACGGTGAGGGTGCCATGGCAGCCTACTTGTCGGCCTATGGCAAGGCGCGCCGGGTTCTGCAGCAGGGCCTGATGAGCGGAGATCCGCAGACGCTGCATGAGGCCCGCAAATTCGTGATTCACCACCTGCACCATACGAAGCTTCTGCTACCGGAGAGCGAAAACCGTTTGCATGACCTCCAGCAACTGCGGGAACTGCTGGACGACCTCAACGATCTGGACGAAATCCAACAGCTCGCGGTCCTAACCTTAATCGCGGCGAAAGATGCAAGGCGGATTGAAAAAGTTCGCGCGCGACTGCTGGACAAGGCACGCAAGGCCGCCGACAAGCTGTTCAAGCACAAGCGCAAGCATCTCACCAAGCGGCTCGGCCATGCGGCAAAGCCACATTCTCCTCGCAGGTGGGTTGCGCTACAAACCTCGGAATGACTGCACCCGCCTTCCCCTCGCCCCGCATGGCAATCACCACCGTCTTCGTGACCTTCGGCATCGCCATCGGCGCGCTGGCAGGGTCCATGCCATCGGTAATGCGTAATGCCGGCATCGATGCCGAAACCTTCGGTCTCGGCCTTACCATCTCGACAGTATTGACAGTCGGGGCCATGTCGGTAGGTGGCCAGATCGCCCGCGTGGCTTCGAACCGCGCGGTGCTGCTGGGTGTGCTGCCGGCCTTCGCGCTGTCGCTCGGCGCCTATCTGATGGCGGCGACGCCACTGTGGTTCTTTATCACCATCCCTGTCATGGGGCTCTGCTTCGGTCTCACTGACCTGTTCATGAATGCGGAGGCTGTTACCCTCGAACATGATCTCAAGCGGCCCATATTCATGACTTTCCATGGCGGCGTCTCTGCAGGGGTGGGCGTGATGGCTGTGGCGGCGAGCTGGCTTGCGACGCAGTGGGGCACATGGGCCGTGGCTGCTGTGGCCGCTTTGATGTTCGCCATCTCCTGGCTGATGGTTCGGCGCGCCATTGCGCCGCGACCGCTGGCAGCGGGCAAGGCCGCGCGCATGGGCACGCTGCCCAACAGGATCCCTCTGATGCTGCTCGGTATTGCGGCAGGCCTCATCATTGCGGCGGAGACCTCGGCATTGCTCTGGTCGGCAAAGCTCCTGGACGAGATTGCCCCCTCACTTGCAGCCATCGCCGGCCTGGGGGCAGCCTTTTTCGGCCTCTGCAATGCGGCGGTGCGCTTTCCGGGAGACCGCATGCGCACGCTTCTGGGAGAGATGCCGCTGATGATCGCGTCACTCATCGTCTCGATCTGCGGGTTCGTGGCGCTGGGATTGTCGACCTCCTTCGTGGTGAGCGTCGCCGCCTTTGCGACGGTCGGCTTCGGACTGGCGCTGCTGATCCCCACGATCTTCGCCATGTCGGCGAAACTCGTACCGGAAAACCGGGCGGGTGCCTTGAGCTTCGTGTCGCTGCTCACCGCGGTGCCACGCGTCATGGCCCCACTGGCCTTCGGAATTGTGGCCGCTCGGCTAGGCACGGCCTTCGCCTTCGGCCTTGTCGCCGTCGGCCTTTTGGCGTCTCTTGGGCTAATCATCACGTTCAAGCGAAAGGGGCATGGGGCATGAGTGACGACCTCGAAGCAGCACGACGGAGTTCGCAGAACTGGTACTGGTGGGGCATTCCCACCTTCTTCCGCTGCCCGTGGAACGAAGATCCGGCCCAGGCCGATATCGGCTTCGTCGGTGTTCCTCACAGTTCCGGCAATGGCTCGACCGAGCGCGACCAGCATCTGGGCCCACGTGCCGTGCGCAATGTCTCGGGCTACTACCGGCGAACCCATTTCGTGCACGGCTTTGCACCCTGGGACCTGGCACGCATCAATGATCTCGGTGATGTGCCGCTGCCCGAGGCAATGAACAACGAGGCCTGCGTGCGCGACATCGAGGCCTTCTACCGCCGCCTCGACCAGGCGGGAACCCGGCCCGTTTCGATGGGCGGCGATCATTCCGTCACCGGTCCCATCCTCAAGGCAATCGCCGGTCCGGGCCGCCGGCTGTCGGGCGGCAAGCCCTGCGCGCTCATCCACTTCGATGCGCATACCGATTCCTATGATAACATGCCACACTGGCTGGGTGCGCGGCGCTCGGCCGCGCATTGGGCCGCCTATACAGCAAAGGAAGAAGCCGTGGACCCCGCGCGAAGCGTGCAGCTTGGCATGCGCGGCCACCCGTCTGGATCAATCCACAAGGGTGGGGTGGGTGGGTCGAGTCGCGAGCTCGGCTATCGCGTCGTCACGATGCAGGAGTTCGAGGACCTGGGTGTTCCGCGCACCGTGGAGCTGATCCGCGAGCGGGTAGGAGATGCGCCCGCCTACATCACCTTCGACCTCGACTGCATGGATCCATCCGTGGCCCCGGGCGTTTCCAACATCGAGCCGGGCTTTTCAGGCTTCACCATCCGCGAGGCGACACGGCTGCTTCAGGGACTGAAGGGGCTGGACATCATTGGCGGCGACGTCGTGTGCCTGATGCCGACAAAGGACAGCCCGAACCAAATCACCGCACAGATGGCGATGGTGATGATGTTCGAGATCACGAGTCTGATTGCCGGGCGCCTTGCGTAAGGCATTTGCTGTGGGCCTAACGCCGAAACCCCGCTGAGCATTTCTGCTTGAGCGGGGTTATGGTTTATTGAAGTTGTGAATGAAGTGTTTTGCTCTGTTCTTTGCAGGCCTGGCAGCGACCTACTCTTCCGCGTCTTAAGACGAAGT
>CANJMQ010000045.1 GCA_947475225.1 Bradyrhizobiaceae bacterium | reverse complement strand
TGCATCTATTGCGGCTTCTGCCAGGAAGCCTGCCCGGTCGATGCCATCGTGCTCGGCCCCAATTTCGAATTCGCCACCGAAACCCGCGAAGAGCTGCTCTATGACAAGGAGAAGCTCTTGGCCAACGGTGACCGCTGGGAACGCGAGATCGCGCGCAACATCGCGATCGACGCGCCCTACCGCTGAAGGAGCCCATGATGGTCGCCGCACTCTTCTTCTACCTCTTCTCGGCCATCGCGGTTGCCTCCGCGGTGATGGTCATCTCGGCGAGGAACCCGGTTCACTCGGTGCTCTTCCTCATTCTCTGCTTCTTCAACGCCGCCGGTCTCTTTGTTCTGCTGGGGGCGGAGTTCCTGGCGATGATCCTGGTCGTCGTCTATGTCGGTGCCGTCGCCGTGCTGTTCCTCTTCGTCGTGATGATGCTCGACGTCGACTTCGTGGAACTCCGGCAGGGCATGCTGAACTACCTTCCGATCGGCGGCGTGATCGGACTGATCGTGCTCGTTGAACTGGCGCTCGCGGTGGGCGGCTGGGTGATCAGCCCGGGAAGCCTCAAGTCGCGCGTGGCGCCGCTGCCGGAGGGTGTCACCAACACCGAGGCGCTGGGCCGCGTGCTCTACACCGACTTCCTCTTCTACTTCCAGACGGCAGGCCTCGTGCTGCTGGTTGCCATGGTCGGCGCCATCGTTCTCACGCTGCGCCACAAGCAGGGTGTGAAGCGCCAGAACATCGCCGTGCAGGTGGCCCGCAGCCCGGCCACTGCCATCGAAGTTGTCAAGGTCAAGCCGGGGCAGGGGATCTGAGCCATGGAAATCGGTCTCTCACAATATCTCACCGTCGCGGCCATCATCTTCACGGTTGGCATTTTCGGCATCTTCCTGAACCGCAAGAACGTCATCGTCATTCTGATGTCGGTCGAACTCATCCTGCTGTCGGTGAACATCAACCTCGTGGCCTTCTCCAGCTTCCTCGGCGATCTGGTCGGCCAGGTCTTCGCGCTGCTGGTTTTGACGGTCGCGGCGGGCGAAGCGGCCATCGGTCTCGCGATCCTCGTCACCTATTTCCGCAACCGCGGCACCATCGCGGTTGAAGACATAAATCTCATGAAGGGCTGACGGGAATAACCATGAACACAGTCCTTTCCGCCATTGTCTTCCTGCCGCTGATCGGCGCGCTGCTCGCCGGCCTGCTGGGCACCAAGGTGTTCCGGCAGCTCGGCCGCGACTCCGACGTCTATGGCGAGCACCATGCACATGCGCATGACGATCACCATGAAGCCCATGGCCACGGTCACGACGACGGCCACGGCCACCATGGCCACTATGACGGCCCCATGTGGCCGATGTACCTGACCACCGCGCTGCTCTGCCTCTGCGCCGTGCTCTCCTGGTATGTCTTCCTGGGCTTCCTGCACGAGCCGCGCGTCGAGAAGGTGGAAGTGCTGCACTGGATCAACTCCGGGGCACTGTCGGCAAACTGGATGATCCGTGTCGATACGCTCACTGCCGTGATGCTGGTGGTGGTCAACACGGTGTCGGCCCTCGTTCATATCTACTCGCTCGGCTACATGAGCCATGACGAGTCGCAGCCGCGCTTCTTCGCCTATCTCTCGCTCTTCACCTTCGCCATGCTGATGCTGGTGACGGCGGACAACCTCGTCCAGATGTTCTTTGGCTGGGAAGGCGTGGGCCTCGCGTCCTACCTGCTCATTGGCTTCTGGTACCAGCGCGACAGCGCATGTGCCGCCGCCATGAAGGCCTTCATCGTCAACCGGGTGGGCGACTTCGGTTTTGCCCTGGGCATTTTCGGCTGCTTTCTCGTGTTCAAGACGGTCGATTTCGACACGATCTTCGCCGCAGCCCCCGGCATGGCCGGCAAGCCGATGCAGTTCCTCGCCTGGCAACCTGATACGCTGACGGTCCTCTGTCTTCTTCTGTTCATGGGCGCCATGGGCAAGTCGGCGCAGTTCCTGCTGCACACCTGGCTGCCGGACGCCATGGAAGGCCCGACACCGGTCTCAGCCCTCATTCACGCCGCCACCATGGTGACGGCCGGCGTCTTCATGGTCGCCCGCCTGTCCCCGATGTTCGAACTGGCGCCTTATGCCAAGGACTTCGTCGTCATCATCGGCGCCGTCACCGCCTTCTTCGCGGCCTCGGTAGGCCTCGTCCAGAACGACATCAAGCGCGTCATCGCCTATTCGACCTGCTCGCAGCTCGGCTACATGTTCGTGGCGCTGGGCGTGGGCGCTTACGGTGCAGGCGTGTTCCACCTCTTCACGCACGCCTTCTTCAAGGCGCTGCTGTTCCTCGGGTCTGGTTCCGTTATCCACGCGATGTCAGGCGAGCAGGACATGCGCAAGATGGGTGGCCTCGGCCCGCTGATCAAGATCACCTTCGTGATGATGATCATCGGCAATCTGGCGCTCACGGGCTTTCCGTTCACGTCGGGATACTTCTCCAAGGATGCGATCATCGAGTCAGCCTATGTCAGCGGCTGGAGCTTCGCCTACTGGGCGCTTATCGTCGCGGCCTTCTTCACCTCCTTCTACTCCTGGCGCCTGACCTTCATGACTTTCTGCGGCCAACCGCGGGCTGATCGCGAGACGATGGAGCATGTACACGAGAGCCCGAACGTGATGTTGATCCCGCTCTACGTGCTGGCGGTCGGCGCGCTGTTCGCGGGGTTCTTCTTCAAGGACTACTTCATCGGCCACGATTTCAAGGAGTTCTGGGGCACCTCGCTGGCGAACGGCCCGGTGATGGAGGAGATCGAACAGGAAGGTGCTGTCCCGCTTGTCGTGAAGTGGTCGCCCTTCATCGTCATGGCGCTTGGTTTTGTCGTCGCCTGGGTCTTCTACATCCGCGACACCTCGATCCCCAGGCGCCTGGCCGAGCAGCACCAGCCGCTCTACAAGTTCCTGCTCAACAAGTGGTACTTCGACGAACTCTACGACCTCATCTTCGTGCGGCCTACCATGTGGCTCGGCCGCTTCCTGTGGAAGAAGGGTGATGGCTTCATCATTGACGGCTTCGGCCCGGATGGCGTGTCTTCAGTGGTCAATGACGTGACGCGCGGCGTCGTCCGGCTGCAGACGGGCTATCTCTATCACTATGCCTTCGCCATGATGATTGGTGTCGCCGCATTCACGTCCTGGTTCCTGTTCGGGGGGGCACACTGATGAGCTGGCCCATCCTTTCGGTCATCACCTTCCTGCCGCTCCTGGGCGTGCTCTTCATCCTGATGGTGAGGGGCGAGGACGAGACGGCGCTGCGCAACGTGCGCTGGGGCACATTCTGGACGACGCTGGTCACGTTCCTGATCTCGCTGTTGATCTGGGTGGGCTTCGATTCCGGCGCGACTGGCTTCCAGTTCGTCGAGGAGCACAGCTGGCTCGGTTCCGCCGCGTCCTACAAGCTGGGTGTCGACGGCATCTCCATGCCCTTCGTGATCCTGACGACATTCCTGATGCCGATCTGCATCCTCGCCTCGTGGCACGTCACGAAGCGGGTGAAGGAGTACATGATCGCCTTCCTCGTGCTGGAAACGCTGATGATCGGCGTGTTCTGCTCGCTCGACATCGTGCTGTTCTACCTGTTTTTCGAGGCTGGCCTCATCCCGATGTTCCTGATCATCGGCATCTGGGGCGGCCCGCGCCGTGTCTATGCCAGCTTCAAGTTCTTCCTCTACACACTGCTGGGCTCGGTGCTCATGCTGCTCGCCATCATCTACATGTACTGGACGAGCGGCACGACGGACATCACCCAACTGCTCGCCCACCCCGGCTTCACGCCGGAGGCACAGAAGTGGCTGTGGCTCGCCTTCTTCGCCTCCTTCGCGGTCAAGATGCCGATGTGGCCGGTGCACACCTGGTTGCCTGACGCGCACGTCGAGGCGCCAACGGCAGGTTCCGTCATCCTGGCGGCGATCCTCCTGAAGATGGGCGGCTACGGCTTCCTGCGCTTCTCGCTTCCGATGTTCCCGGATGCCTCGGTCTATTTCCAGGACTTCGTGTTTTTCCTCTCGGTCATCGCCATCGTCTATACCTCGCTGGTGGCGCTGATGCAGGAGGACATGAAGAAGCTGATCGCCTATTCGTCGGTTGCCCACATGGGCTTCGTGACCATGGGCATCTTTGCGCTCAACCGCCAGGGCATCGACGGCGCGATGTTCCAGATGATCAGCCACGGCCTCGTGTCGGGCGCCCTGTTCCTGTGCGTGGGTGTCGTCTACGACCGCATGCACACGCGCGAGATCGCGGCCTATGGCGGGCTTGTCAACAACATGCCGCTCTACGCCTTCACCTTCATGGTCTTCACCATGGCCAACGTCGGTCTTCCCGGCACGTCCGGCTTCATCGGCGAGTTCCTGTCGCTGATGGGTGCGTTCAAGGCCAGCACATGGGTTGCCTTCTTTGCCACCACCGGCGTCATCCTGTCGGCGGCCTACGCGCTCTGGCTCTACCGCCGCGTGGTGTTCGGCAAGTTGACGAAGCCAGCCCTGATGAAACTGCCGGACATGACGCCGCGCGAACTGGCAATGCTCCTGCCGCTGATCTTGCTCACCATATTCTTCGGCGCCTATCCCGGGCCGATCCTCAACCTCTTCGGCCCCACGGTCGAAAGCATCATCAAGCCCTTGAACGAGGCCGCAGCCGCAGCACATCTGCTGGCGACCGCCTCGCTGCAGTAAGGACAATCGACCCATGTGGCTTCTCCAACAGGCCGATGCCGTAGCCGCTCTTCCGGAAGTCATGCTGGCGGTGCTGACGCTGGCGCTGCTCATGCTCGGCGTCTTCCGCAAGTCGGATCCTTCCGACATTGTGACGCTCGGTGCGCTGATCGCGCTCGGCATTGCCGCACTGCTGGTCATCTTTGCCCCCGATCACCAGGCGCTCGCCTTCCACGGCGCGCTGATGGTCGATACCTTCGCCAAGGTCATGAAGGTGCTGGCGCTGTTCGGCTCCGCCGCGGCCCTCGTACTCTCCGTCAACTTCATGAAGCGCGACGGGTCGCAGCGCTTCGAGTACCCGATCCTCATTCTTCTTGCCACCATCGGCATGATGCTGATGATCTCCGCCAACAACCTCATCGCCCTCTATATGGGCCTCGAACTGCAGTCGCTGTCGCTCTACGTCCTCGCCGCAATCAACCGAGATTCAGCGCGGGCCTCGGAAGCGGGCCTCAAGTATTTCGTCTTGGGCGCTCTGTCCTCGGGCATGCTGCTCTATGGTGCCTCGTTGGTCTATGGTTTCACTGGCACCACCGAGTTCCCAGGCATCGCGGCCTACCTCACAAGCAACGGGGCTGATCTGGGCGCTGTCTTCGGCCTCGTCTTCGTGATTGCCGGCCTCGCCTTCAAGATTTCCGCCGTACCCTTCCACATGTGGACGCCGGACGTCTATGAGGGTGCACCCACACCGGTGACGGCCTTCTTCGCCGCCGCCCCCAAGGTGGCGGCCATGGCGCTGTTCACCCGCACCATGATGGTTGCCTTCGGCGCCATCCAGCCTGCATGGGGACAGATCATCATCTTCCTCTCGATTGCCTCCATGGCGCTCGGCGCCTTCGCGGCCATCGGGCAGACCAACATCAAGAGGCTTCTAGCCTACTCCTCTATCGCCAACATGGGCTATGCGCTGGTGGGTCTCGCAGCGGGCACGCAGGAAGGCGTGCAGGGCGTCGTCGTCTACATGATCATTTACATGATCATGACGATCGGCTCCTTTGCCTGCATCCTTTCCATGCGCCGCAAGGGCTACATGGTGGAGGAGATCAGCGATCTTGCCGGCCTGTCGCGCAACAACAAGGGGCTGGCCTTCGTGTTTGCCATGCTGATGTTCTCGATGGCAGGCATTCCGCCGCTTGCCGGCTTCTTTGCGAAGTACTTTGTCTTCCTCGCGGCCGTGAAATCGGGTCTCTATGGGCTCGCGGTAATCGGCGTGGTCGCCTCGGTCGTGGGCGCCTACTACTATCTGCGCATCGTGAAGATCATGTATTTCGATGAGCCGAAGGAGGCCTTCGAACCCATGGACGGCGAGGTGAAACTCATCGCCTATGCCTCGGGCGCCTTCACGCTTCTCTTCGTGCTCCCGTGGATCGCCAGCCCCGTGATCGCAGTGGCGGCCGCTGCGGCCAAGTCCTTCTATTGATCCTCGGGACGGGACATCCGGTTTGCCATTTCGACCGGATTGATTCCACCAATCTGGAGGCCCGCAGGCTTGCCGATGACGGTGAGTGCGGGCCTCTCTGGCTTGTGTCGGACGAGCAGACGCTGGGCCGTGGCCGTCTCGGGCGCAACTGGGTGAGCGAGCCCGGTAATCTCTACGCCACATTCTTTTTTTCGATCGCCGAGAGGCCGCTCGCTGCAGCACAAGTGAGCTTCGTCGCCGCACTCGCCGTCCATGACACGGTGATGGTGCTGCGGCCCGAACTATCCCCCCGCATCAAATGGCCCAACGACGTGCTCATCGGCGGCGCCAAGTTTTGCGGCGTGCTGCCGGAGGTGGTGGGCGAAAATCCCACCCGCATCGCCATCGGCTGCGGCGTCAACATTGCCCACGCCCCGGAGGGTACTCCTTATCCGGCAACGTCGCTTGGTGCTGGTCTTGCCGTCTCCGCCGTGCTGGCGAAACTTGATGAAAAGCTCTCCCGCCGCCTTGCGCAGTGGGACGAGGGCCGGGGTTTTGCGGCCATCCGCGCCGACTGGGCGGCACGCGCGCTGGGCCTTGGCGGCAGCGTCACGGCAACGTCAGGAACACGGCAGCTCACCGGAACCTTCAAGGGATTGGCGGTCGACGGTGCGCTGATGCTCGAGGAGGCTGAAGGTACAATTATCCCCATCCACTCCGGCGAGGTCTCTTTCGCCGAACTTGAAGCCCTGAGGCGGAAACACGCATGAACGCGCGGCGCAGAACTCATCTCCCCAGTGAACTCGTCTTCCTGCCGCTCGGTGGCACCGGTGAGATCGGCATGAACTGCTATGTCTATGGCCATGGACCGGCGGATGACCGGCACTGGCTGATGGTCGACCTCGGCGTGAAGTTTGGCGAGGAGACAGACCCCGGCATCGATGTGGTGCTGCCCGACGTCGGCTTCATTACCGCCGAGAAGTCGCGCCTGCACGGCCTCGTGCTGACGCATGCGCATGAGGACCACCTCGGCGCTGTCGCATGGCTGTGGCCGCAGCTCGAGTGCCCCGTCTACTGCACGCCCTTTGCCGCGCAGATCCTCGCGCTGAAGCTGAAGGAAGCAGGCCTCGACGAGCAGGTGCCGGTGAACGTCATGCCCGTCGGCTCCAAGTTCAAGCTCGGCCCCTTCGGGCTGGAGATGGTCTCGGTTACCCATTCGATACCCGAGCCGACCGCGCTGCTGATCGAGACCGAGCAGGGCAGGGTGCTGCATTCGGGCGACTGGAAGATCGACCGCACGCCGGTGCTGGGCCAGGGCATGGACGAGAAGCGCCTGCGCGAAATCGGCGCAAAAGGCGTCGACGTGCTGGTCTGCGACTCCACCAACGTGCTGCGTGAGGGCCATTCACCCTCCGAGAAGGACGTCGCAGAGCGCATCACCGAAATCGTCAGACAGGCCACGGGCCGCGTTGCCATCACCACCTTCGCGTCCCATCTTGACCGCATCGCCACCGCTATCCGCGCGGCACGTGCCACGGGCCGCGAGGTGGTGATCGCCGGTCGCGCCATGCGCAACACCATCGAGGCTGCGCGCGCCTGCGGCATGCTGAAGGACTCCGGCCGCCTGCTTGACGAGGAGGAATTCGGATACCTGCCGCCTGACAAGGTGATGCTGCTGTGCACTGGCAGCCAGGGCGAGCCGCGCGCGGCTATCGCCCGCATCGCCGAGGACCAGCATCCGCACATCTCGCTCGAACCCGGCGATCTTGTGATCTTTTCGTCCAAGACCATTCCCGGCAACGAGAAGGAAGTGAGCCGGGTGCTCAACAACCTCGCCCGTCTCGACATTGACATGGTGACGGGCGACGACGACCTCGTCCACTCTTCCGGCCATCCGCGCCAGGGCGAGCTTTCCTTGCTCTACGACTGGCTGAAGCCCAAGGCGCTGATCCCCATGCATGGCGAGCCGCGCCACCTGCGCGCCCACCGCAACTTCGCCGAGTCGAAGGGCATCCGCGATGTGCTGATACCGCGCGACGGCACCATCATTAGGCTTGCTCCCGGCCCGCTGGAGGACATCGATGAGGCGCCCTGCGGGCGACTGCATGTCGACGGACGCCTCATCGTTCCCGCGGAGGACGGCCCGGCGAAGCAGCGCCGCAAGCTCTCCCACGTCGGCATCATCTTCGTCTCGGTGGTGATCGACAGCCGTGCCGAACTCGCCGCCGACATCGAACTGATCACCGACGGCATTCCCGCAGGCCTCGATGGCGACTTGCTGGACGCAGCGGAGCGCGCCTTCGGCTCCACGCCAAAGCCCCGCCGCAAGGACGTGAACCAGCTGGCCGAGACGATCCGCACCGCGGTGCGCCGGTCGGCGGACCTGATGTGGGGCAAGAAGCCCATCGTGAAGGTTTCAGTCGCGAAGGTCTGACCTAACCGCGGGTTGCTGGCGGCGGCGCCCTGAATTGCGTAGGCTCGCGCTCTCCCACGGAGAGGTGCAGTCATGACCGCGACCGACAAGGTTTTCTCCGGCTCGATTGCTGCGATCTATGAAAGCCATATGGTGCCATTGCTGTTTGCTCCCTACGCGGTGGAGATGGCGGGCCGGGTCGCAGCTCACGCCCCGGCAGCAGTGCTTGAGGTTGCCGCTGGCACCGGCGCGGTGACAGTCGAGCTTCTCCGGCAACTGCCGACGGACGTGACCATGACCGCGACCGACCTCAACCAGGGCATGCTCGACGTGGCAGCTGCCAAGATCAGCGACCGTCGTCTGCACATGCGCAGCTGCGATGCCCTTGATCTGCCATTCCAGGACAGCAGCTTCGATGCCGTGGTCTGTCAGTTCGGCGTCATGTTCTTTCCGGACAAGCTCACCGCCTATCGCCAGGCGCACCGCGTCCTGCGTAATGATGGCAGCTATTTCCTCAGCGTCTGGGATACGCTGGAGACCAGTCCGTTCTTTGCGGTTGTCACCGACGCTGTGGCGGCGGCCTTCCCGGCAGACCCTCCGGGCTTCTTCCGCCGCACGCCATATGGTTACAACAACGTGGCGGCCATCACCGCGATGCTCGGTGAAGCGGGCTTTTCTGACGTGAAGTCGGACAAGGTGACATTCCCTAGCCGCGCCCCCTCGGCGGCGCATGTGGCCATGGCGCTTTGTCAGGGAACCCCGCTGCGCTCCGAGATCGAGCAGCGGGCACCCGATGGGCTCTTGGAGATCACGCGGGTCGCCGAACGCGCGGTAGAGAAGGCCTTCGGCAAGGGGCCGGTGGAGACCACCATGCGAGCAATCCTGTTCGAGGCGCAGGCGTAACTCAGGCGCCGTTTACTTTCTGTTCGCCATCAGCGTGACTGTGGGCTAAGCCCGCATCCAAATCCTGCTGACGGAAATGCTATAAGCGCCGAATCATGAGCAAGCACGTTCCCCCGCCGCAAGGCCCCAATGAAATCGAGAAGATCGACCTCAAGGAGGCCCTCGAGGAGCGTTATCTCGCCTATGCGCTTTCGACCATCATGCATCGTGCGCTCCCGGATGTGCGCGACGGCCTCAAGCCGGTGCACCGGCGCCTGCTGCATGTGATGCAGATCCTGCGGCTGGACCCCAATTCTTCCTTCAAGAAATCCGCCAAGATCGTGGGCGACGTGATGGGTGGCTATCACCCGCATGGCGACCAGTCGATCTATGATGCGCTGGTGCGCCTCGCACAGGACTTCTCGTCCCGCTATCCGCTGGTCGACGGGCAGGGGAACTTCGGCAATATCGACGGCGATTCCGCCGCCGCCTACCGCTACACCGAAGCGCGCATGACCGAGGTGGCAAAGCTCCTCCTCGAAGGCCTCGACGAGGACACTGTCGACTTCCGTCCCAACTATGACGGCTCCGTGCAAGAGCCGGTGGTGCTGCCGGGCGCATTCCCCAATCTGCTGGCGAATGGATCGTCGGGCATCGCGGTGGGCATGGCGACGTCCATTCCGCCGCACAACGCGGCTGAGCTCTGCGATGCGGCACTGCACCTCATCAAGACGCCCAACGCCACTGACGAAAAGATCGCCCAGCTGGTGCAAGGGCCTGACTTCCCGACGGGCGGCATCATCATCGATGACCGCGCCTCCATCCTCGAAGCCTACAAGACGGGCCGCGGCGGCTTTCGCGTGCGTGCCCGCTGGAGCGTGGAGGAGCTGCCGCGCGGCATGTGGCAGATCGTCATCAGCGAGATTCCCTATCTTGTGCAGAAGAGTCGTCTGATCGAAAAGATCGCCGAGCTCTTGACCGCCAAGAAACTGCCACTGCTCGCCGACGTGCGCGATGAATCGGCTGAGGACGTGCGCGTCGTGCTGGAGCCAAAGAACCGCACCGTGGATCCGACGCTGATGATGGAGCAGATGTTCCGCAACACGGAACTGGAAGCCCGCATCCCGCTCAACATGAACGTGCTGAGCCATGGCAAGGTGCCGAAGGTGATGAGCCTGAAGGAGGTCCTGCGCGAGTGGCTGGACCACCGCAAGGACGTGCTGGTCCGCCGCTCCAACTTCCGGCTGGGCGAGATCGCGCGTCGCCTCGAGATCCTCGAAGGCTATCTGGTTGCGTACCTGAATCTCGACGAGGTGATCCGCATCATCCGCGAGGAGGATGAACCAAAGCCCGCGCTGATGGCGCGCTTCAAGCTCACCGACAACCAGGCTGAGGCGATCCTCAACATGCGGCTGCGCGCCTTGCGCAAGCTGGAGGAGATGGAAATCCGCGGCGAGCACCAGAAACTCACCAAGGAACAGAAAGCGCTGAACGCACTGCTGAAGTCGGATGACGAGCAGTGGGCGACCATCGCGGACGAGATCAAGGGTGTTAAGGAGAAGTTCTCCAAGAAGACGCCCCTCGGCCGCCGCCGCACCGATTTCTCGGAAGCCCCGGAGATCGACCTCGAGCTCGAGCAGTCGATGATCGAGAAGGAACCTGTCACGGTGGTCTGCTCCGAGAAGGGCTGGATCCGCACCATGAAGGGTCACATGGAGGATATGTCCGGTCTTACCTACAAGGACGGCGACAAGGGCGAGTTCACCTTCCACGCCATGTCGACCGACAAGGTGATGCTGTTTTCCTCCTCCGGAAAGTTCTTCACGCTGGACGTCGGCAAGTTGCCGGGTGGCCGCGGCCATGGTGAACCGGTGCGCCTGATGTGCGACCTCGATGCGGCGGATTCGATCGTCTCGCTCTTCGTGCATGTGCCGGGCACCAAGCGTCTTCTGGCCTCCACCGAGGGAGACGGCTTCATCGTGCCGGAAGACGACTGCGTGGCGACCACCCGCAAGGGCAAGCAGGTGCTGAACGTCAAGGCACCCGTGGAGGCCTGCGTCTGCGTTGTGGTGCCGGAGGATGCGACCCACCTCGCCACCATCGGCGAGAACCGCAAGATGATCATCTTCAAGCTCGGCGAGGTGCCGGATATGGCCCGCGGCAAGGGCGTTCGCCTGCAGAAGTTCAAGGACGGGGGGCTGAGTGATGCCCGTGCCTTCAAGTTGAAGGACGGCCTCACCTGGACGGATTCGTCGGGCCGCAACTTCGTGGTCACCGACCTCAAGGAATGGGTCGGCGAACGCGCCCAGGCCGGAAGGCTGCCGCCCAAGGGCTTCCCGTCGCGGAACAAGTTCGGCTGAGGCGTTTCCCGCCTTGCAGGAGAGGACATGGACAGCCCCTTGCTGGAAGTGGGGCGCTTCTCGGAGCCCATAGGAAGGCCATAGGCGGCCATATGTGTGCTGGGCTAGGGGGCTAGGCACGTTCGTTTCTTGCCCAAAAACAATCGTTACGAACTTGATTGCAGCTTCCTTGAAACCGCGAGGCAGCAAATCCGGGCCTGGCTCTTGACTCTCAACGGGCCAACACCCACTTTTCCATTATGACTAACCGGTCAGTAATAACTGGAAAACCTCGCCGCCCCGAGGAACGGCCTGCGGAAATCCTCGCCGCGGCGCTCGAACTCTTTGCCGAGAAAGGCTTTTCTGCCACACGCATGGACGAGGTGGCGGCCCGGGCGGGGCTGAGCAAGGCCGGGGTCTATCTTTACTTCAAGGACAAGACGGCGCTGCTGAAGGCACTGGTGAACGAGATGGCGGGAGCGAACATCTCCGTTGCCCGGGGGATCGTCGAGGCCCATGAGGGGCCGGTGTCCCCGCTGGTCGCCACCATCCTTGCCTTTCTCGCGGGGCAGGTCAGGCACACGCGCTTTCCCGAACTCATCAAGATCGTGATCTCCGAGAGCCGCGCCCACCCCGAGGTGGGCCAACTCTATCTCGACGGCGTGGTCCGCCAGGGCCTGCCACTGTTCGAGGGGCTCATCCGGCGCGGCATCGCATCCGGTGAATTCCGCAACGTCGATCCATCCTTCGCTGCCAAGGCGATGCTCGGGCCGATGCTGCTTGCCGTCATCTGGAAGACGGTGCTCGAACCCATCGGCGCCGAGGCGCTGGACATCGAAGCTTACGCGGCCCAGCACGCGCAGATTTTCCTGAAGGGCATTCAATCGTGAAACGGCTCATCCTTCCCTTTATCATCCTCGCCGTGGCGGTCACTGCCTTCATGTTCCGGGAGCGCTGGCTGCCGCAACCACCGGGGCAGTTCAACTATCTGGGCTATGTGGAAGGCGAGACGACGCTGGTCGGCGCGCCGCAGGCGGGCCGCCTTGTCAGCGTCGATGCCGTGAAGGGCCAGGACGTGAAGCAGGGCAGCGTGCTGTTCTCTCTCGACCCTGCGCAGTTCAAGGCTGAGGTGGCACGTGCCCAGGCCGCGGTGACGACGGCGAAGGCGGCCCGTGACAATCTCCTCACCGGCAAGCGCCAGCAGGAGGTGGACGTGATCCACGCCCAGATCCGCCAGGCCGAAGCCAGCCTTGGCCTCGCGCAGAAGGAGTTGCAGCGCTCTTCAACGCTCACCAGTTCGGGAACCGCCGCGCAGTCGCGGCTCGATCAGGCGCAGGAGCAGGTGACACTTCTTGAGCAGCGTATCATTGAACTGAAAGCCTCGGAACAGGTGGCCATCCTTCCGGCCCGCGGCCCCGAAATCGATGCCGCGACCTCGCGTGTCGGCGAGGCCGAAGCGCAGCTGGAGCAGGCGAAGGAGAAACTCTCCGACCTTTCGCCGGAGGCTCCGGCCGGCGCGAAGGTCGAGGATGTCTTCTTCAAGGTGGGCGAATGGGTGGCTGCCGGCCAGCCCGTGGTTTCGCTGCTGAAGCCCGCCGACGTGACGCTGCGTTTCTTCGTGCCGGAAACCGTCTTGGCCAAGGCAGTTCCCGGTTCGGCGATCCGTTTCCGCTGCGATGGCTGCGACGGCTTCAAGACTGCCACGATCTCGCATGTGGCAAGCCAGCCTGAATACACCCCGCCCGTCATCTATTCCGAGACGGCCCGCGCCAAGCTTGTCTACCTGGTCGAGGCCAGGCCCGATGCGGCGGACCCGCAACTGCGTCCGGGCCTTCCCATCGAGGTGGAGCCGCTGCAATGACGACGCCCGCGATTGACGTGAAGGGGCTGGTGAAGCGCTATGGCACCCGCACCGTTGTCGACCATGTCGACCTGCGGATCATGCCGGGTCGTGTCTGCGGCTTTCTCGGTCCCAATGGCTCCGGCAAGACCACCACGCTGCGCATGATCTGCGGCTTGCTGACGCCCGATGGCGGCGACGGCACCTGCCTCGGCCATGACATCATTTCCGAGCGTGACAAGGTGAAGGCCCAGGCCGGCTACATGACACAGCGCTTTGGTCTCTACGAGGATTTGACGATCCGCCAGAACCTCGAGTTCGTTGGCCGCATCTACCGTCTGAAAAACCTGCGCGAGGTGGTGGACAGGTCGCTCGAGAGACTGGGCCTTGCATCCCGCCAGAACCAGCTGACGGGGGCACTCTCCGGCGGCTGGAAGCAGCGTCTGGCGCTTGCCGCCTGCGTGCTGCATGAGCCGAAACTGCTGCTGCTCGACGAGCCGACGGCGGGCGTCGACCCCAAGGCGCGCCGCGCCTTCTGGGACGAAATCCATGCACTTGCCTCGCAGGGCATCACCGTATTGGTTTCGACGCACTACATGGACGAGGCCGAGCGGTGTCACGAGATCGCCTACATCGCCTATGGCAAGCTGATGGCGCGTGGCACCGCGCAGGAAATCATCCAGGCTTCGGGTCTCTCGGCTCTGGTTGCCACGGGGCCGGGGGCTGATCGACTTGCGCCCGACCTGCGTGATGCGCCCGGCGTTACCGCCGCCGCGGCCTTCGGCACCAAGCTGCATGTCTGCGGGCCGGACCGCGAAGCCCTTTGGCGCGCCGTTGCCCCGTTCCGGGACCGCGGCATCCAATGGGAGGAGGCGCAGCCGACGCTGGAGGACGTATTCATTCATCTCATGGGCCAGGCGACAGACAACATGCTGGAGGCCGCGTGATCGACTTCTTCGCCCGCCTCTGGGCCATGATCATCAAGGAGGCGCTGCAGCTCAGGCGTGACCGGCTCACCTTCGCGATGATGTTCATCGTGCCGATCGTGCAGCTCGTGTTGTTCGGCTTCGCCATCAATGCCGACCCCAAGGGCCTGCCCACCGCGGTGCTGGTGTCCGAGCATTCGGAACTCTCGCGCAGCCTTGTCTCGGCCATCGGCAACACCGGCTATTTCACCGTGACGAAGGAAGCGGCCACCGAGGCCGAGGCCGATGCGCTGCTGCAGCGGGGTGACGTGCAGTTCGTCATCACCATCCCGGCCGATCTTACGAAGAAGCTCATTCGCGGCGAGGCCCCGCAGATCGCCGTCGAAGCGGATGCAACAGACCCGGCGACCACCGGGCCCGCCATGAACGCCGTGACACAGGCCGTGAACCAGACCCTGGCGCGCGAACTGAAAGGTCCGCTCGCATCGCAACGGCCGAAGGATGCGCCCGTCGAGATCGTGCTGCACAAGCGCTACAACCCCGAAGGCATCACGCGCTACAACATCGTGCCGGGCCTTCTGGGTGTCATCCTCACCATGACCATGGTGATGATGACCGCTCTCGCCGTGACGCGCGAGCGTGAGCGGGGCACGATGGAGAACCTGCTTGCCATGCCGGTGAAACCCATCGAGGTGATGGCCGGCAAGATTGCTCCCTACGTGCTGATCGGCGCTGTGCAGGTCACGGTGATCATCACCGCGGCGCGCATCCTGTTCGGCGTGCCCTTCGTGGGTAGCGTCGGGCTTTTTGCGGTGGCGACGCTGCTGTTCATCACCATCAACCTCGCCATCGGCTTCGCCTTCTCGACACTTGCCCAGAACCAGTTGCAGGCGATGCAGATGTCGATCTTCTTCCTGCTGCCGTCGATCCTGCTGTCCGGCTTCGCCTTCCCGTTCCGCGGCATGCCGGGCTGGGCGCAGGCCATCGGTGAGGCGATCCCTGCCACGCATTTCCTGCGCATTGTCCGTGGGCTGATGCTCAAGGGGGCGACGGCGGCGCAGATGTCGGAGGAACTGGCCGTTCTGGCCCTCATGCTGGTAATCGTGGTGGCCGTGGCGATCAGCCGTTACCGTGTGACGCTCGACTAGCTTCGCAAGCGACGCCACCCTCTAAGGTTGTATTAATAACCTTTCTCTTATTCTGCCCTCTCGGGGTGGAAGAGGGGAATGATTGCTGCCATGGCGACGCGCATTCACTGGGTACTGGATGGCCGCATTGTGCAACCGCCGACGGTAGCGGAGAGCGGGTCTGCGACCGAGGAGCGCGACCTCATGCAGCGTATGGGCTATGTGAAGATCACCGCGAGCGAGCAGGGCACGACCATTCGCTGGAGCATGTTCTCGCGCAACTGGGCCTCACTCTTTTTTGCCGCCGAGTGGTTGCAGGGTGCCTTCGGGCCCCATCATTTGCAGTATTACTCTGCCGGTTGGTTCTTTGAACGCCATAAGCAGCCTTGGGCGGCCGCCGACCGCATCCGTCACTTGATCCACAAGAGCGACGTCCATCTCTCGCAGAGCGTCTACATTCACAAGGTGCCCGAGGCCCGGTGCGACCTGCCGCCTGTCCTCCGGAAGGCGCTGCATGACAATGCGGCAAGCGAGGACGTGTCGATCGACTGCGCCTATGATCCGGCATCGCAGCGCTATCGGGTGGCGCGCGTCGGGCCACAATCGACCATCGCCAAGCTGTGGGGCCTGAACCCGGTGTCCTACCCGTGCCTGAGCGGTCACTCATACGACGAGGCGGTCAGCCGCGCCTATCCTGTGGTCACGCGCTCAGGCGAACCGCATTACGATCATGTCTATGCGGCCATGGCGTCAGCCAGCGGAGATGTGGTGTGGGTGCCCTATCAGCGGGTGGTGCTGCCAATCGTACAGGGCCGGAGCGGGAAGGGTGTGCGTATCGTCACTGAACTGGCAAAGGTTGATATTTCGCCTCTGTAGCGGACGTCGAGGAGAGTTCGGCAATCGAGAACTCAAGGTGGCGGCGCAGCGCCACGCCGATCCATTCTGCCTGTTCGGCGCCATCGGGCTCCCATTCCCAGGTCAGGAAGCTCTGCTCGAGATGGCCATAGCCCATGCGCACCATGTGGCCGCGGGTCGCCATGGACTGGCCGGTCAGCGCCCAGATTGCCTCCGGCTGCCACTTCACCATGGCCAGCAGCATGCCGATGCGCGGGAACATAGGAAAGCCGACCTTGCAGTGCTTATCGATCCACAGTTCGCCGTGGTAGACGATGCGGCCGCGGATCAAGTGTGACAGCGAGTGCTCCGGCGGCATCACGGCACGCGGCACGATCATTTCACGGCGACGGGCATAGAGGCCCATCATCCAGCCCAGCACCCATTCGGCAAGGTTCGGGTCGGCATCATCGAGGCGGAAGGCCTGCAGGCCGACGGTATTGCCATCCCTGTCGACCAGCGACATCCAGAATCCGCGCTCCGAGAGGCTGCGGCAGGCCTGCGGGTCGAACATCGGGGAGACATCGGAATTGCGCAGTCGGCGGCGCTCACGCGCCAGGCCGGCGAAGTCGGAGGAGATATTGAAGGTGAGCCCTTGTTCCGCCCCAGCCTCGATCAGGTGGGAGATCGCCATCACGGTGCGGAGTGGATCCGCGAGGCCTGTTTCGGCACCGACCGGCTGCACGCCCTGAAGACCAGTATTCAACGCATACATAAACGTACCCCGACACTTCAAGACACTCGATCCCGGGCTCCGGGACGGCTGCTTGGGCAGCCTTGCAGGTCAAGCTCAGACGATGATCGCTCAAACTCGACGCTGCGTCAACTGGATTATAGAGTTTTCTTCTATAGTAATTCTAAACGTTTGCAGTTCGCAGACAGAAAGTTATGGCCTTTCGGGCACCAGATCGGGCGTCGGACGCAGCGAAATGGCAAGCCGCCACCAGCTATGCGCGAGCAGCGTCAGGATCAGCAGCAGTCCACCGGCCAGAACGCGCGGCGAGGGCGCTTCGGCGAACAGCATCCACGTCCAGATCGGGGTGAGAATGGTCTCCAGCATGAAAAACATGCTGACATCGGCCGAGGGTAGCAGGCGCGGGCCGCGGGCCAGCAGCACCGTGGCGAGCGGCATCACCAGCAGGCCGTTGAGGCCAAGCCACAGCAGCGTCGGCACGCCGAATGCCCCCATGCCGAGCAGGGTCGACGGAACGATATGGAAGCAGGTCAGGGCAATGATTGAGGACGCGAGACTGCCCAGCGCGAGGCTGGTTGCCACCTTGCGCCCGGTGGCCCGGATGATCGTCAGGATGGTGGCTGAACAGAAGGCCGAGACCATCGCCAGGCCATCGCCAACCCAGTGCCCGCTGTCGATGCCCTGCGAGGCGATAAGGGTGGCCCCGCACAGCGCCAGGATGGTCGCGCTCCAGGTATAGGCATGCACCTTTTCGCCCAGCACCACATGGGACAGCGTTGCTGCAATGACCGGCGTCAGGGCAATCAGGAACACCACATTGGCCGCCGGGGCATGCACCACCGCCCCGATATACGACATGTTGCCGATTGTGCTTGCGCAGGCAACGGCAATGCCGGCCCCGCCTGCAATGTAGGGCGCGCGGTCTCCCATCCACCGCGCCACCGCCCAGCCGAAAGACAGAGTGGTGAACAGCAGCAACCCGCGCACGAAGATCATTGTCCACTGGTCAGCCATCGAAAGGCGGAGCAAGGGCAGGTCAAACGTGAAGAGCAGCCCGCCGAGGGCCGTGATGAAAAAGGCGGCGCCAACCTGGCGCCCCGACGGTGACGAATCAAAGGACATCAAGTCACAAACTAGACGCTACACACACCCGCAGGCAAGCCGATAGTTGCCCCTAGGTCAAGAATCTTCTAAGTAATTATACGATTTCACCTCGGTGAAGCGTCCAACCCTCAGCTGTCAAACGTTCCTGTGGAAGGAAGCGCGCCTTGTAGTCCATCTTGCGGGAGCCACGCACCCAGTAGCCAAGATAAAGGTATGGAAGCCCCAGCCGCCGGACCCGGGCGATGTTGTCGAGGATCATGAATGTGCCCAGGCTGCGGGCTGCCTCGTCGGGGTCGTAGAAGCTGTAGATCATCGAGATGCCGTCACCCAGAATGTCGATGAGCACGGCGGCAATCAGCCGTCCGTTCGGGTCGATGACATCGTGAACGCGGTATTCGACAAGGCGGCTGTCGACGAAGTTGTCATCGACCATCGCAGAGAAGTCGAGAACCGTCATGTCCGCCATGCCGCCATCGCTGTGCCGGCTGTCGATATAGCTGCGGAACATTGAGTAATGCTCCGACGTCGCCTCGCTCTTCACAACGGTGCCGTCAACATCGCAGTTGAGCTTCTGCGTGCGGCGGAAGCCACGCGTCATCTCGAAGGTGTTGACGGGCACGCGCACCGAAATGCAGGACGAGCACCCATCACAGGCGGGGCGATAGGCGATGTTCTGGCTGCGCCGGAAACCTCCCTGGCTCAACTGCGTGTTGAGGCTGCGCGCATCGTGGCCCACGAGATGGGTGAACACCTTCCTTTCCACCCGGCCCGAGAGGTAGGGGCAGGGCGAAGGTGCGGTAATGAAGAACTGCGGAAAGTTCCGCCGCTCGATACTCACGTCAGCCTGCTCCGGTAAAAGCGTCAATCATCTATAGCCACATAATGCCACGCGCACCATGCCTTTCAAGCCTCACGCTGCGCTGGCGCGTTGATTCCGGCGCGACGATGGCCTACGAAGCGTCGAGGATTGCAGGAGAGTTGCGGAATGCGTGTGGCTTGGATCGGTCTGGGCGTGATGGGCTATCCGATGGCGGGACATCTCGTCACGCGTGGTGGGCTGAATGTGACGGTCTACAACCGGACCGCGCCCAAAGCGGTGAAGTGGTCGGAGGCCTTCGGGGGTCCGGCCGCGCCGACGCCCGCCGCCGCCGCCAGGGACGCCGACTTTGTCTTCGCCTGCGTTGGCAACGACGACGATCTGCGGCAGGTGACCACGGGCCCTGACGGCGCCTTCAGCACCATGAAGCGTGGCGCCGTGTTCATCGATCACACCACGGCCTCCGCCCTTGTTGCTCGCGAACTTCATGCCGTTGCCAAGCAGCATGGTCTGGGTTTCATCGATGCGCCGGTATCGGGCGGACAGGCCGGTGCGGAGAACGGCGTGCTCACCGTCATGTGCGGCGGCGACCCCGATGATTACACAAAGGCGGAGCCTTTGATCACGCACTTCTCGCGCATGTGCAAGCTGCTGGGCCCCGCCGGGTCGGGCCAGCTCGCCAAGATGGTGAACCAGATCGCCATTGCTGGCCTTGTGCAGGGCCTCGCCGAAGCCGTCAATTTCGGCATGAAGTCGGGCCTGCCCATGGAGGACGTGATCGAGGTCATCTCCAAGGGTGCTGCCGGGTCATGGCAGATGGAGAACCGCCACAAGACAATGATCGCCGGCAAGTTCGACTTTGGCTTCGCGGCCGACTGGATGCGCAAGGATCTCGGCATCTGCCTCGAGGAGTCGCGCCGCAATGGCGCCCCGCTTCCCGTCACCGCGCTGGTCGACCAGTTCTATGCCGAGGTGCAGAAGCTGGGCGGCGGCCGGTGGGATACCTCAAGCCTCATCGCAAGGTTTCAGAACCTGGATCGCAAGGCCTGAGGGGCGTCCGCACCGGTCTTATGGTCGTTGCTTATCTGTCACAGTGAGACGTTTCCTGCTGCAGATGCGGCACGAGGGCATTGTTTAACCTTGAGGTGCACTATTCAATAGGATACCGGTTAGAGACGATATTAAGACGATATTATAAAAGGGGATTGATCCATGAAACTGATCGCGGCTTCGACTCTCGCAATTGGCCTGCTGGCCGTTCCCGTCATGGCTGCCGACATTGCTCCTGCGCCGACCTACAGCTGGGATGGCGTCTATGTCGGCGTCGTCGGTGGCTATACTTGGAACAATTTCAACCTCTCCAACATCAAGTTCCAAGACCTCAGCGGTGAAGCCTTCATTCCGGGTCGTGATCTGGGCGTTACCTCATGGTCCACCAGCATGGACGGCGGTTCCCTGGGCGGTACGCTGGGCTGGAATTACCAGACCGGTGCCTTCGTCCTCGGCCTCGAAGGCGACATCTCCTACGACTGGGCGAATGGCGACAACAGCAAGTACAAGGACACTGCCGACTTTACCTCCGAGGCGGACATGACATGGTTCGGCACGGCCCGCGTGCGCGCGGGTTATGCCGTCGACCGCGCTCTGATCTACGCCACCGGCGGTCTCGCCTATGGCGACGTCGAAGGCAAGATCCATGACGTCTATTCTACCGCCACCATCACCACGAACGACAGCAATGGTATGTGGGGTTGGACCATCGGTGGCGGTCTTGAATACGCGATCACCGACAACTTCACGATCAAGGGCGAGTATCTCTATTACGATCTCGGCCAGACGGACTTCAGCGTCAGTGAAGGCGCTCCCGGTTGGAACAAAATCAACGCCAACGTTGATGTGAATGGCAGCATCGTTCGTGCCGGCCTGAACTACCGCTTCTGATCTCTGTGGCGCCGGCGAGCAGCCGGCCATTCAATCGAACGTCATGCTTGCCCGGGCACCCGCCCGGGCAATTTCGTTTCGGGCGAAGGCTCAGCCCTTCAGTCCCTTTGCCACTTCGACGGCGAAATAGGTGAGGATGCCATCCGCGCCCGCGCGCTTGAAGCTCATCAGCGCTTCGGGGATCACCTTCTTGGGGTCGAGCCAGCCGTTGTTGCAGGCCGCCATGATCATCGCGTATTCCCCTGACACCTGATAGGCGAAGGTCGGCACCATGAAGGTTTCCTTCACGCGGCGCACGATGTCGAGATAGGGCATGCCGGGCTTCACCATCACCATGTCCGCCCCCTCGGCGATGTCGAGCGCCACTTCACGGATCGCCTCGTCGGTGTTGGCGGGGTCCATCTGGTAGGTGCGCTTGTCGCCCTTCAGCGTGCCGGATGATCCCACCGCATCGCGGAACGGGCCGTAGAAGCCGCTCGCATACTTCGCGCTGTAGGCCATGATCTGCACATGCTCGTGGCCTTTGCCCTCAAGTGCGGAGCGGATGCGGCCGATGCGGCCGTCCATCATGTCGGACGGCGCGATGATGTCGCAACCCGCCTCCGCCTGCACCAGCGTCTGCTTGACCAGTGCGTCGAGCGTTGCATCGTTCATGATGTGCTCGCCCTCCATCAGCCCGTCATGTCCGTGGCTCGTGTAGGGGTCGAGCGCCACGTCGCACATGATGCCGATCTCCGGCACCGCCTTGCGGATGGCGCGCACCGCCTTGCACACGATGTTGTCAGTGTTGAACGCCTCGCGCGCATCCTCGGTGCGGCGCTCGCGGGGCGTGTTGGGAAAGAGCGCGACGGCGGGAATGCCGAGGTCGGCCGCCTCCTTCACCCTGTCGACGATGAGGTCGACCGAATAGCGCGTGACGCCCGGCATGGAGGCCACGGCCTCGGTGCGGTTCTGCCCCTCGATCACGAAGACCGGCCAGATCAGGTCATGGGCGGTCAGCGTGTTCTCGCGCACCAGCGCGCGTGACCATGCAGTGCGGCGGTTGCGGCGCATGCGGAGGGCGGGGAAGGCGGACGGGGAGACAGGCGGACGATGTGTCATCCCCGATCATTAACAAGAGGGACGCCAGGCGCGCAACGGTCCACCCGCGCCCTATTGGCAGATTCGGTAATCGCCTTTGCGCTGCAGCACGTCGACATGGAAGTGGTCGCCATGGTAGGGGTCGGAGCCGGGGCCGAGCACCGTGGTGAAATGCGCACAGGCCGCCTTGCGGATATCCTCCAGGAACGACCCGCTCCCGGACAGGCCGATCGCGCCCAGCAGGCCCTCGCCCCAGTTGTCCTTGCCGCCCACCGTTACGCCGGTCCTTTTGGCAAAGGTGAAGCCGGACATGTCCAGCGCATTGGCCTTGCTGTGCTCCGACATCTTGCCGGAGGAGCCATTGTTGCGGCGCCGGCAGGCATAGGAGGTGGCGGTGCGGATTTCCGTCACCTCGGTGCCGAGCCGCGCCCTTGCCGCGGGTTGCACGTCCTGCGTCACCCAGGCGGTGAGTGCTGCGGCCATGGCGCAGGTCTCTGTCGCGGGTGGCGCCAGCCTGACGCCGGCAACCGCGGTGATTTCGATCGGGGCCGGGGCACCGCAGCCGCCCTGTTCGCCAATCGGGTCTACCGGCTTGTATGTGAGATCAAGGCCGGCGAGCAGCGCCTTGCACGCGGCCCGCCCCGCCGCCACCACATCTGCTGGCCAGCCGCCGGCGCCCTTTGGCGCACCCTGCGGCGGCGCTTCGGGCGCTGGTTCATCCACCTTGGGTGGAGGGCGGACGCGCGGCGTGGGGGGCACAACGGCCGTAGACGCAACATCCGTTCCACGTGGTCGCAGCCTGGGAACGGGTACCGCCGCCACCTTTGTCGCGGCCGCCACCGGGGCAACCGGGCGCAACCGGGGTATCGGAATGGTCTCCGCAGCCTGAACGCAATCGGCGGCAGCAAGGCAGGCGGCGGCGATGAGAAGGAGCACTTTCACGGGCCGCATCATCACTTCTCTCTGGGGCGGCCGCAAGTACGCAGGACGGGCCTTGTCGTGCACCCGGTTCCCGCTTGCGCACGGGGCGTTGCGAAACGGTTCACCTTTTTCGGCAACCGCTGCTTAAGGCTCTTCGGGAAGGCCCTGTAAAGCCTATCGCCACTTCGCCCAAATATCTGAAAACATAAGGAGATGTTTACTCAAAGAATTGAGTGGCTCTTAAGGGCTGGAACCTAGCCTCGATCGCGGAAAGGGGACCGGCCACAGCAAAAAGCCGGCCCCGCATCAAGGGGCATCGTATCGCCATGGCAACTGAACAGAAGGCAGCCGCAAGCCTCCCCGCCGAGACGGGGAACGGCCTCGTGAAGCTCAAGTACCTCGACGCGGTCAACCTGATCGAGCGGCTGCACCGCCGGCTGCTCGAGGTCATCAAGGACGATTTCGAACGCCACGGCGAGCCGGGCATCAACCCGGTTCAGGCCCTGCTCATCTACAACATGGCGGATTTCGAACTCACTGCAGGTGAATTGAAGAGCCGTGGCCATTACCAGGGCTCGAACGTCTCTTACAATCTCAAGAAACTGGTCGAAGCCGGCTACGTCCACCACGAGCGTTCCGCCAACGACCGCCGCTCGGTGCGGGTTCGCCTCACGCCCAAGGGACAGGCCATCCGCAATCGCGTCGATGCCCTTTATGACCGCCAGCTCAGCTCCGTCGAGCAGGTGGCCGGTCTTGGCGCCGAGGAGCTTGAGCGCATCAACAAGTCGCTTGCCCGGCTCGAGCGCTACTGGACTGACCAGATCCTTTACCGCCTCTGACGTTTACCGACCCTGCAAACGGCCGAAGGGGCCGTGCTGTTGCCCAAAGGCATCAGCACGGCCCCGAACTCCGTTGCCGGCAAAGCCAACGTTACGGCACATCTCATTGTTGCCGCATTTGCCGGGCTTGACGTGGCTCCAACGTGGCCTGCTTTTGACGAGTCGGGTCGCAGCTGGTATGAGGCCGCCGCCGGCGTCGGAGTGGAACGTTGATGCGGTTCCGGAGAATGAGGTTGTGATGAAGTTGTGGGCTTTCGCGCGCTCCAGGCGCGCTCTGCAGTGCGTATCGATGGCGGTGCTGTTTTCGCTGACCGTATCGGTTGCGCTTCCGACCATGGTCCGCGCCGAAGAGGATAACTCCCTCTTCTCGCAACTGAGCCGCAAGAAGAAGGGTACGACCTCAACCACCACGACAGGCCACACCCAGGGCTCCGGCATTCCCGCCACCACCGAAACGCGGATCATCAACGACGGCAGCGTTGCCCCCTTCGTGACCCCGGACAGTGCCGCGCAGATCCAGGCCATGGCCGACAAATATGCCAAGATCGTCGACGACGGCGGCTGGCCAACGGTGCCGAACGGCCGCATCAAGAAGGGCTCCAAGGGCAAGCAGGTCGGCATCCTCAACCTGCGCCTCTACATCGAGGGCTATCTTCAGGTCGAGGCGACGCAGGGCGAGTTCCAGCAGGTTTTCACCTCCGCCACGGAGGACGCGCTGAAGCGCTTCCAGGTCAACCACGGCCTCGCTCCCACCGGCGTCATCGACGGCGTGACGCTCTCCGCGCTCAACGTGCCCGCCCAGCAGCGCCTCACCACCATCAGGGCCAATATCCCGCGCCTTGCCGACTATGCCAAGGACCTCGGGAGCCGCTACGTGGTCGTCAACGTGCCCGCCCAGCAGATCGAGACCGTGTCGGACGGCAAGGTCTACTCGCTGCATAATGCAATTGTTGGCCGCCCGTCGCGCCCGACGCCGGTGGTCATGACACCGCTCACCATTGTTCGCTTCAATCCCTACTGGAACGCGCCGCCCTCCATCATCGAGCGTGACATCATCCCGCGCATGCAGTCGCGTGGCGCCTCCAAGGTGCTGGCCGACATGAACATCAAGGTGTTCGACGGCGTGGGCGGCCCGCAGGTCGACCCCGACAAGATCAACTGGCGCGCCGTCAAGATCACCGACTACCACTTCCGCCAGGAGCCGGGTGGCGACAACGCCATGGCCACCGCCAAGGTGGAGTTCAACAGCCCCTTCGGCATCTACCTCCACGACACGCCGGAGCCGCAGCTGTTCAAGACCGCCAACCGTTTCTACTCCTCGGGCTGCGTGCGCGTCGACAAGGTGGCAATCCTGCTGAACTGGATACTGCAGGGCCAGGACGGCCTCAACGAGGCCAAGATCGCCAGCCTCGCCGAGACCAAGGAGCGCCTCGACGTCAACATCGCCAATGCGCCCCACCTGCGCGTTGCCTATCTGACGGCATGGCCCGCCAAGGGTGGTGTCGCGGCGTTCCGTGATGACGTGTACGAAATGGACGGCACAGGCTTCGTGGTCGGTCAGCCGCTTCCCGTCGGCGACAAGGTGGATGGTCAGCGCTTCGTGCTGAAGCCCATTCCCTATCTCCAGGACGACATCGACACCAATGACGGCAACGGCTTCCTCAACGCGTTGTTCCGCGGCAAGAATGCCGAGAACGAAGTGGTCAAGCCGGGCCAGAACAAGCAGGGCGGCGACGCGCTGATCAACCTCGGCGGCAAGCCCGCGGCCAAGACGGCAGCCGCGAGCAAGACCGCCAAGGCAAAGGGCCGGGCCACCACCAGGAAGTACCTCTTCGGCTCGAGCAAGGACGGGATTGCCTCCGACGCGTCCTCGACCACCACGATGACGACCACCACCAAGGGCGGCAAGAAGAAGATCGTCCAGAAGAAGGGTGCCAAGCCTGCGGCTACCGCCGCCGCGTCAAAGACGGCGAAGCCCGCTTCCAAGACCGCTGCGAAGCCCGCAACGACGACGTCCAAGACGAAGACAGCCGCAACGGGCACGGCTGCCACCACGGCCAAGAAGCCGGCAACCACGGCCGCCGCTGCAACGCCGGCCAAGCCCATCACTCCCACCGCGAAGCCTGCTACCACCACCGCCGCCGCAAAGGCCGCGCCCTCCGCGGCCAAGCCCGCCGCCACCACGGCTGCAAAGCCGGCGACGAGTTGCAAACCGGCTGCGGATGGCAAGCTCCCCGCCGGCTGCCCGGCTCCCAAGCCCGCGGCCGCCACCAAGCCGGTGGCCCCCGCCAACAAGACGGCGACCGCCACCAACTAAGCGAGAGGCCACGAACGGAACCCATCACGGGCGGGAGCATCTCCCGCCCGTCTCCATGTGTGCGGCGCAGATGTCATCCATCCTGCCGCATCGGGCGCGTGCCGCCCGCTAGCCAAAGATGTATCTGGACCTCTCCGGTGCAATCTGCCAATTGCGCTTCCACGTATAGCGAGGATGCTGGAGAAGAGAGACATGGCGAAGAAGTCCGTGAAGAAGGCCGCGAAGAAGCCCGTAAAGGCCAAGGCGAAGCCCGCGAAAAAGGCTGCTGCCAAGAAGAAGGCCGCAAGCCCCGCCCGCAAGCCGCTGTTCCCGGGCTTCTTCAAGGACGCTCTTGCCAAGTCGGACCCGAAGATCGCCAAGGCCATCGCCCAGGAGCTTGGCCGCCAGCAGCATGAGATCGAGCTGATTGCCTCGGAGAACATCGTCTCCACGGCGGTGCTCGAGGCGCAGGGCTCGGTCATGACCAACAAGTACGCGGAGGGCTATCCGGGCCGCCGCTACTATGGCGGCTGCCAGTATGTCGACGTCTCCGAGCAGTTGGCCATCGACCGCGCCAAGGCGCTGTTCAGCTGTGCCTATGCCAACGTCCAGCCCCATTCCGGCGCCACTGCGAACCAGGCGGTGTTCTTCGCGCTGCTGCAACCGGGTGACACCTACATGGGCCTCGACCTCGCCTGTGGTGGTCACCTTACCCACGGCTCGCCCGTCAACCAGTCGGGCAAATGGTTCAAGGTCGCGCCCTACAAGGTGCGCGAGGATGACCACCTCATCGATTATGACAAGCTCGCCGAGCAGGCGCTGGCCGTGAAGCCGAAGCTCATCATCGCCGGTGGCTCCGCCTATCCGCGCATCATCGACTTCAAGCGCTTCCGCCAGATCGCCGATTCGGTGGGCGCCAGGCTGATGGTCGACATGGCCCACTTCGCAGGCCTCGTTGCCGGTGGCGTGCACCCGAACCCGCTCGAATACGCCCACGTCGTCACCACCACGACGCACAAGACTCTGCGCGGCCCTCGCGGCGGCCTGATCCTCAGCAATGACGAGGACCTCGGCAAGAAGTTCAACTCGGCCGTCTTCCCCGGCCTGCAGGGCGGCCCGCTTGAGCACGTCATCGCAGCGAAGGCGGTTGCCTTCGGCGAGGCGCTGAAGCCAGCCTTCAAGAAATATGCGAAGTCGGTCGCCGACAACGCCAAGGTCCTCGCCAAGGCGATGATGGACGGGGGTTCTGATCTCGTCTCCGGCGGCACCGACACCCACCTGATGCTGGTCGATCTCCGCAAGAAGGGCGTCACCGGCAAGGCCGCCGAGCAGTCGCTGGGCCGCGCCTACATCACCTGCAACAAGAATGGCATTCCGTTCGATCCGGCACCCTTCACCATCACCTCCGGCATCCGCCTCGGCACCCCCGCCGGTACGACGCGCGGCTTCGGCGCCGCGGAGTTCAAGGAAGTTGGCGCGCTGATCAACGAGGTCCTCGATGGCCTTGCGAAGAATGGCGAAGACAAGAACGGCAAGGTCGAGAAGGCCGTGGCCGCCAAGGTCAAGAAGCTGACGGCGAAGTTCCCGATCTACTGATCGGGACGTTCACCACCAACGCACGTCATGGCCGGGCTCGTCCCGGCCGTTTTCGTTGTGGTAACGCAGCCCTCATCCGGCCTGTCGCCACCAGTCGCTTCTCCCGTCCGAAGCATGGGAGAAGGTGCCCGACAGGGCGGATGACGGCCTCTTTCTGCGAGCCCGGAACCCCCTTGACCCACCCCTGCCTCTCCCCCACACATGGTGTAACCCAACCATCTGAGTCACCAATCCTTGCGCTGCCCATTCTGCTCCAATGAAGAAACCCAGGTGAAGGACAGCCGTCCCACCGAGGACGGCACGGCCATCCGCCGGCGCCGCTACTGCCCGGATTGCTCGGGCCGCTTCACCACCTTCGAGCGGGTGCAGCTGCGCGAGCTGATGGTGCTGAAGAAGTCGGGCCGCCGCGTGCCCTTCGACCGCGACAAGCTGATGCGCTCGATACAGGTGGCGCTCAGGAAGCGCCCGGTGGACCCGGAGCGGGTGGAGCGCATGGTTTCGGGCATCGTCCGGCGGCTGGAAAGCCTCGGCGAGAGCGAGATCAAGTCCGAGACGGTCGGCAAGCTCGTCATGGAGGCCCTCAAGATGCTCGACGACGTGGCCTACGTCCGCTTCGCCTCCGTTTACAAGAACTTCCGCGAGGCCAAGGACTTCGAGGAGCTTCTGGGCGAGCTCTCGGGCGAGGACGACAACGGCGAGTCCGGTGACAACTGACGACATTCGCTGGATGGATTACGCGCTGCGGCTCGGCCGCCGGGCGCTGGGCACCACGGCTGAAAATCCGAACGTCGGCTGCGTGATCGTCAGAGACAGCCGCCTCGTCGGCGTGGGCTGGACTCAACCCGGTGGCCGCCCCCATGCCGAAACCGAGGCCCTGAAAATGGCAGGCGAGGCTGCCCGCGGTGCCACCGCCTATGTCACCCTTGAACCCTGCGCCCACCATGGCCGCACCGGCCCCTGCGCCGAGGCGCTGGTCAACGCCGGCATTGCCCGCGTCGTCACCGCCACCGAGGATCCGGACCCCCGCGTCTCGGGCGGCGGCCACGCCATTCTTGAGCGGGCAGGGGTCGTCTTCCAGTCGGGCCTTGGTGCCGAGGAGGCCCGCCGCGACATGGCCGGCTTCCTGACTCGAATTCGGAAGAACCGCCCGCAAGTGATTCTGAAGATGGCCTTTTCGGCCGACAACATGATCGCCGCCGCACCCGGCAAGCGCACCGCCATATCCGGGGCGGAAGCCAAGTCCTATGTCCACATGCGGCGCGCCCAGTGCAACGCCATCCTCGTGGGGCTGGGCACGGTGCGGGCCGATGACCCGGAACTCACCTGCCGATTGCCGGGTTTGCGCAACCGCTCCCCCCAGCCCTTCGTCATGAGCCGCCACGGCAACCTGCCGCCTGCCTCCCACCTCGCCAGGCGCGGCGCCGAGGTGCTGCGCGGCAGCGTCCAGCAGGTTCTGGCTGACCTGGGGCTGCGCGGCATCAACCGCCTCATGGTGGAGGGCGGCGCCCGGGTGGCGCGCAGCTTCCTCGAGGCCGGTCTGGTGGATGAATTCCACCTGATCCGTTCCTCCGTGACGCTGGGTCCGGACGGAGTGGATGGCCTTGCCGGCCTGCCACTTGATCAGGCATTGCAGCCATTCATCCTGCTGGAGCAGGAAAAGCTTGGGACCGACCTCCTGACCGTCTATGAAGCGCGTCACTAATTCCCCTTCTCCCGTTGGCGCAGCCGATGGGAGAAGGTGGCCGAAGGCCGGATGAGGGCCTCTTTCCGCGAGTCCCGCCGGTTGAAGCTGCCCTCATCCGCCCTGTCGGGCACCTTCTCCCATTGCTTTGCAACGGGAAAAGGGACTGAACGGCAGCCGCCCTGCGGCGGAAGGAAGAACAGAAGAACGATATGTTCACCGGCATCATCACCGACATCGGCACCGTGCGCGCCGTCAGAGAAGCGGGTGACACCCGCTTCGAGATCGCGACCGGCTATGATCTCGGCACCGTCGACCTGGGCGCCTCCATCGCCTGCAACGGCTGTTGCCTGACGGTGATCGAGAAGGGGCCTGACTGGTTCGCTATCCAGGCCTCGGCCGAAACCTTGTCCAAGACCACGCTGGGCGACTGGGACACTGGCACCCGCATCAACCTCGAGCGCGCCCTCAAGATCGGCGATGAGCTGGGCGGCCACATCGTCTCGGGCCACGTCGATGGCCTGGGCGAGATCGTCTCGATCACGCCGGAGGGTGGTTCGATGCGTTTCCGCTTCCGCGTGCCCCATGAGCTCGCACGCTTCATTGCACCCAAGGGCTCGGTGGCCATTGATGGCACCTCCCTCACCGTCAACGAGGTCGAAGGCAATGTCTTCGGCGTCAACATCATCCCGCATACCCAGGCCGTCACCACCTGGGGCACCATGGTGGTGGGCCAGCGGGTCAACATTGAAATCGACATGCTGGCGCGCTATGTCGCCCGCCTCACCGAGTACAAACCGACATGAAGATTGAAAAGTCCACCGCACCAGTCGAACAGGTTCGCGCTCATCTCCTCATCCTCGAAGCGCGCTTCTATGGCGAGCTCTGCGACGAGATGTGCCGCGGCGCCATCGCCGCCGTCGAGAGGGCAGGCGCCACGTGGGAGCGCATGGCCGTTCCCGGTGCACTTGAAATTCCCGGCGCCATCGCGCTGGCGCATGAAACGGGCCTCTACCACGGCTACGTGGCGCTGGGCTGCGTGCTGCGCGGCGAGACCACGCATTATGACATCGTCTCGGAAGAAAGTGCCCGCGGCATCATGGACCTGACGCTCGAAGGCCTGTGCATCGGCAACGGCATCCTCACCTGCGAGAACGAGGCCCAGGCCTGGGCCCGCGCCAAGGTGGACGACATGGACAAGGGCGGCGGTGCCGCGGATGCCGCGCTGGCTATGATCCGCTTCTCCCGCCACATGGGCCGCAAGGCTGCAGGCCTCGACACGAAGGCAAGCTCGTGAGCGCGAACGACAACAACAAGTACCCGCGCGAGCGCCGCTCCGCCGCCAGGCTAGGCGCCGTGCAGGCGCTCTACCAGATGGACCTCTCGGGCAGTGACGTTGGCGAGACGCTGGCGCAGTTCTCGTCGCGTGCGTCTGGCGAAAACTTCGAGGACGGCCAGTGCGGCGAGGCTGACTACCGCCACCTGAAGGACGTCGTCGATGGCGTGGTGCGCGAGCAGAAGGCGATCGACCCCGCTGTCGACAAGATCCTCGACAAGGCCTGGCCGCTGCATCGGCTCGACTCCACCGTGCGCGCCATCCTGCGCGCCGGCGCCTATGAGCTGATGTTTATGGACCGCGTGCCGGCCAAGGTGGCGATCAGCGAATATGTCGACGTGGCCGATGCCTTCTTCGGGCCCGAGGAGCCGCGCTTCGTCAACGGCGTGCTCAACCATCTGGCCCGCCAGGCAAGGCCCAAGGAATTCAGCGAGTGACGGTGGAAGCCCTCGCATTCGACGACGCGAAAGCCCGCCGCAATGCGATGATCCTCGCCACCTCGCAGGCAATCTTCGGCGCAACCTCCACCGCCCTCGTTATCACCTCGGGTCTCATCGGCTCGACGCTCGCAACCAGCGTGGCCTGGGCAACGCTGCCCATGGCGCTCTCGATCGTCGGCACGGCGCTCACCACCTTCCCGATCTCGCTGATGATGCGCCGGGTCGGTCGCCGCACCGGCTTCGTGCTCTGCGCGCTCGCAGGCGCGGCGGGTGCCTTCCTCGGCGCCTATGCCATCTTCCAGCGCAGTTTCCCGCTGTTCCTGCTGGGCTGTCTCATCACAGGCATCTATCAGGCCTCGGCCTCCTATTACCGCTTCGCGGCGGCGGACACGGCAAGCCCCGACTTCCGCCCCAAGGCCATTTCCTGGGTGATGACCGGCGGCATCGTCGCGGCCCTCGTCGGCACCTTCATGGTGATGGTGACGACGAACCTCTTCGCCCCCGTCACCTTCGCCGGCACATGGGTGGCCATGGCGGTGCTGGCGCTTGTCGGTGCCGGCATCCTGCTCTTCGTGGATATTCCACTGACACAGAAGCACGATGCGCCATCGGGCCGTCCGCTCGGTGTCATCGCCCGCCAGCCGCGCTACATCGTGGCGGCGATGACGGCCATGCTGGCCTTCGGCATCATGGTGCTGGTGATGACGGCCACCCCTGTCGCCATGCTGGGTTGCGGCTTCTCGGTGAAGGATTCGAGCTGGGTCATCCAGTGGCATGCGCTCGCCATGTTCGTGCCAAGCTTCTTCACTGGTTCGCTCATCACTCGCTTCGGCGCGGAGAAGATCTCCGCCATCGGCATGCTGCTGCTCGTTGGGGCTGCGGTGTCGGGCCTCATCGGCATTCACTTCGCGAACTTCGCCATCGGCCTCATGCTCCTCGGGCTGGGATGGAACTTCGGCTACATCGGCGGCACCACGATGCTCACCGAGACCTATCAGCCTGAAGAGAAGAACAAGGCCCAGGGCCTCAACGACTTCCTCGTCTTCACAACAACCGCCGTCACCTCGCTCATGGCCGGCAAGCTGCTCGCCTGGTTCGGCTGGGAGGGCGTGAACTACGCGGTGTTCCCGATGGTCGTGCTGGCGCTGGTGATGATCGTCTGGCTTGTGCGGCATCCGCTCGGCAAGGCCTCCCAAGTGAACGCCGTTCCCTGATTTCCGCCTCCCCCCCACACACACAAATGTCCGTCATCCCGGCGAAAGCCGGGGTGACGGCTTCATGGGTGATGATCAAGCAACCCGCAACCGCCCCTGCGGCGCCGGCCATATCCACCGTCCAATCCGTCTCCCCAGCTTCGCCGCGCCGAAGGCAAACCCGGCGACCCACAGCACCAGCCACAGCGACCACACCACGACGGTCGTCATCATGCTGGCAAAGGTCAGCGCCCCGCCGCCCAGCACCATCACGGCGCGCGTCGCGGTGCCGAAGCGGGTGGAGAGGCGCGCGATGACGCCCATCTCCTCCGTCGATTTCGCAGCACCCAGTGCGGCCACCGTGGTGCGGTATCCGGCATTGCCGCCGATCGTGGCCACATCGCTGCCCAGTCCTTTCAGCGTGGTGACGGCTTCGGCCTTCAGCACGCGCCCCGAAGCAGCACGTGCCGCGGCAATGTCAAGCCGTGCCACGGACGTTCCCACCAGCCGCAACGCTTCTCCATCCAGCGCATTGGCGGCGACGACACCCACCTCGCGGGCGAGCAGCGGCGACAGGCGTCCCGCGCGCTTCACCGCCTTGAGCGTACTGATGCCCGCTTCCTCCGGTCCGGTGGCGCCGAGTGTTGCCACCGTGGCTGCGGTCAGGCCGAGGCCCACTGTGGCCAGCCCGATGATGAGGGGATCGATCTCCTCGCCACGGAGGTAGCGCGAGGCCTGGGTGTAGAGGTCGCGGACGTCGCCGATGCCGGTGAGGTCGGCGGCCACCGCACCGGCCAGCGCCGCCTCATTGGGCGCCTCGCCGGAGAGAAAACCGTTCCAGGCATCGCTGCCCATCCGGGACGCGGCTTCATCCTGGGCAGCCGTGATCCGGGCGTTGAGATCGGTGGGCAGCACAACACCACGCTCCGCCGCCAGCTGGGCGATGGAGGCGGCGAGGTCCTCGTCCTTGTTGGCGAGAGCGCGCTCGGCGGCAGCGGCATAATCCGCAGCGGTCTTCTGGCTGAGGAGATAGGCGGCCGCCGCGGTCTCGTCGCGGGGGCCGGTCAGGAACCGGGCGGCGGCAATGCCGCGGGGCAGGGCGAGGGTGCCGAAGGCCACCAGACTCACAGCGAACAGCACACCCAGCAGCCAGATCTTCACGTTACCCCTCCCCACTTGTCATGTTAAGGAATATAAACCTAAAAAATGTCAGGAATATGGCACGGACTGGCCTTTCTGGAGTGATTTTCTGGTTATTGCCTCGAAGCGCCTGATGCGGCATACCGTTTCGCACCTTCCGGGGCAGGGAAAGCGCGGATGATTCCGCGTACGGGGCTCTGGGGAAACGCGAACAAACACAAGGGTTTAACATGACCACTGCACTCTGGCTGATCGTGCTCGCAGGCGCGCTCTCCATCGTGTACGGCATCGTGACGACGCGCAGCCTGATGGCTGCTGACGCCGGCTCGGCCCGTATGCAGGAGATTTCCGCGGCCGTGCGCGAAGGCGCCAAGGCCTATCTCAACCGTCAGTACACCACCATCGCC
>CANJMQ010000044.1 GCA_947475225.1 Bradyrhizobiaceae bacterium | reverse complement strand
GCCGTATTGGAGTTCAAATGCAGGCTCGCTGAGCCCCTTCTGGAACTGCACCTTGTTGCGCGCCATCAAAAAACACCCCTGAAATCAATGATGTTCGCTATTTGTACCACGCTCAAAATGGCTGAGCAAGGTGCGTAATCAGGAAAGGGATTGACGGATCCAGCCCGCGCATGATGACTTGAGGGATGTGTCGGGACGGGGCTACTTCAGCTTGCTGATGATCACCTTGAGCTCCGGCTCTTCCACGGCCTCTGCCGCCTCGGGAACCGAGAACCACTGCAGGCGCCGCTGGCCCTTCTCGGGCCAGTCCTTATGCTGCACCATCTGTTCAAGCGCGAAGACTTCGACGCGCGTCGCTAACACCGCACCATTGTCAAGCCGCTTGCCGTATTCGAATTCGCCGATCGGTTTTTTGCTCACCATGCCGCCGAGGCCTGCCTCCTCATAGGCCTCGCGCGCCGCCGTTTCGGCGGGCGACAGCCCCCTGATCGGCCAACCCTTCGGGATTACCCAGCGGCCCGTGTCGCGCGAGGAAATCAGCAGAACTTCCCGCGAACCGCCACTGTAGCGCCACGGCAACGCGGCATACTGTTTATTGGTGGCTGGCTTCTTCACTGCACCTGTTCAGAGCAAACGAATCGGGCTCCGTCATAATATGCTCACACGGGGAATAGGTTACAGGTTTTCGGTTAACACGAAGTTCATGTTCAAAAAATGGAAGTTCGAAGCTGTTTGCCAAGGCCGCGAGCCATAGGGCAAGCCACTGGATTTCTGGCATCATTCCCGGTTAATCCTTGGTCCATGGCAAAACGCCCCTCGCCCCAACCCCAAATGCCCACCGAGGCTCAGGTTCTCGACTTTATCCAGTCCTCGCCCTCGATTGTGGGGAAACGCGAGATCTCACGCCACTTTGACGTCAAGGGCGGCGACAAGATCGGCCTCAAGGCGCTTCTGAAGCGCATGGAGGACAAGGGCCTCTTGGCCAAGCGCGCCCGCAAGCTGATCGACCGCTCCTCCCTGCCGCCCGTCACCGTGCTGGAGGTGATCGGCACCGACAAGGATGGAGAGGCCTATGCCGAGCCTGTGGAATGGGACGAGCGCCAGGCGGGCAAGCCCCCGCATGTGGTGATCGAGGGGGCGGAAAAGGCCCCCCGCAAGGGCGACCGGGTGCTGGCCAAGATCCAGCCCGCTAAGGACGGCCGGTACAAGTTCCGCGGTCGGGTGATCAAGACACTGTCGGATCGGTCCAGCAAGGTTCTGGGGGTGTTCCGTGTGCAGCCCGGCCTCGGCGCCCGCATCATTCCGGTCGACAAGAAGGCCCGCCACGAACTGCAGGTCAAGAAGGGCGACGAGAACGGCGCCCTCAACGGTGAGCTGGTCGAAGCCGAGATCATCAAGGACCGTGGCCAGGGCCTGCCCTCGGCCCGTGTGCGCGAGCGGCTCGGCGACATGAACGACCAGCGTAACATTTCGCTGATCGCGATCAACCACCACGGAATTCCCAACGAGTTCCCAAAGCGTGTGCTGGAAGAGTCCGAAAGCCTCAAGCCCTTCTCGCGCGAGGGCCGGACCGACCTGCGCAAGGTGCCCCTGCTCACCATCGACCCCAAGGATGCGCGTGACCATGACGACGCCGTCTGGGGTGAGATCGACGATGCCACCGGCGGGGCCAACATCATCGTTGCCATCGCCGACGTTGCGGCTTACGTCCGCTCGGGCTCATCGCTCGACCGAGAGGCCCGCGTCCGGGGAAACTCCGTCTATTTCCCTGACCGCGTTGTGCCCATGCTGCCCGAGCGTATCTCGAACGACCTCTGCTCACTGCGCGAAAAGGAGGAGCGTCCGGCGTTGGCCTGCTTTATGAGTTTCGACAAGTCGGGCCGGAAGACGAAGCATCGCTTCGAGCGCGTCATCATGCGTTCCGCCGCCAAACTGTCCTACGAGGAGGCACAGGCCGCCATCGACGGCCAGACCAACGACAAGACCGAGACACTTCTCGATGGCGTGCTGAGGCCCCTGTGGGCCGCCTATGGCATACTCATGAAGGGCCGCGATGCACGCGAGCCGCTGGAACTGGATCTTCCCGAGCGGAAGCTGGTGCTGGACGCCCATGGCTTGATCGAGAGGGTAGTGACGCCCAACCGTCTTGACGCCCACAAGCTGGTCGAGGAGTTTATGATCCAGGCCAACGTCGCCGCTGCCGAGGAACTGGAGAACCGCAAAACCCCGCTGATCTTCCGCGTTCACGACCAGCCGTCCGAGGAAAAGGTACGGGCACTGGCCGAGTTCCTTCGCACCGTGAACATGTCACTGCCACTGGGTCAGGTCATGCGCCCCAAACATTTCAACAAATTACTGAAGGAAGTTGAGGGCAAGGATTATCAGCATGTCGTCAATGAGGTGGTGTTGCGCACCCAGGCGCAGGCGATCTACAGCCCGGAGAACAAGGGTCATTTCGGCCTGTCGCTCCGCCGCTATGCGCATTTCACCTCGCCGATCCGCCGCTATGCCGACCTGATCGTCCACCGCGCCCTCGTCTCATCGCTAGGCTTCGGCGACGACGGCCTGAGTGCTGACGACATCGCGCGGCTGCCTGAAACAGCGGAGATGATCTCGGATGCCGAGCGCCGCGCCATGGCCGCCGAGCGCGAGACCATAGACAGGCTGATCGCTGCATTTCTCTCCAAGCACACCGGTGCGACTTTCCGCGGCCGAATCGGCGGCGTGGTGAGTGCGGGACTCTTCGTGAAACTGGACGACAACGGGGCGGACGGCTTCGTGCCCGTCACCACGCTGGGCCGCGAATATTTCGTCTACGACAAGGCCCGCCACGCGTTGATCGGCGAACGTTCAGGCGACACTTACCAGATGGGCGACCGGCTGGAGGTGAAGCTTGTCGAGGCCACCCCCGTCTCCGGCGGCATGCGCTTCGAGGTCGTCTCCGAGGGCAAGGAAGGCAAGCCCGCCAACCGAAGGGCAGCACGGACGGCGGCGAAACCGTTCCGGGGCGGCAAGACTCGGCGGCGCTAGGATGACGCTTTACCTTGCCGGAACCGGCTGTGCTTCAGGCCTGCAGCCGCGGTACGACCTGATCGCCTTGCAGCCCTTGCATCCTCAAACGGCCACGGCAATCATCGCGCATGCAAATTGAGTCCTCGCGTGCCCGATACGCGGCGTAGGGAGAGGGTCATGGGAAGAGGTCTGGAATGATCATGTCGTTCCTCGAAAATCCGATCAACTTCGGACTGGCGCTGTTCATCATCCTCGTGCTCTGCATGGAGGCGGGTCGGCGCATCGGGCGCCGTCGTCTGGCACGCGATCCGGGCGTACTGGAGGCCGGCACCGGCGCAGTGGATGGCGTGGTATTCGCTCTGCTTGGCCTGCTGGTGGCCTTTACATTCTCCGGCGCCGCGTCGCGCTTCGATGAGCGTCGCGCCATGATCGTCACCGAGGCCAACGACATTAGCACCGCCTATTTGCGTATCGACCTGCTGCCGGAGGCCGCTCAGCCGGCGCTGCGAGATGCTTTCCATCGCTACGTTACCTCCCGTGTGGCCACCTACCAGGGCGACGCGGTGCTTGAGGGCTTCAACCAGGCCTTTGCCAAGTCAAAGGACATACAGGCCGAGATCTGGAAACTTGCGATCACTGCCAGCCGCCAGCCCGATGCGCCACCCGCCGCCAACATGCTGCTGCTGCCTGCCATCAACGAGATGATCGACATCACCACCACACGGGCGGAGGCGCTGCGCTTCCATCCGCCATGGCCAATCTTCTTCATGCTGCTCTTCACCGCGTTGGTCTGCGCCCTGCTCGGCGGCCACGCAATGCTGAAGTCGCGCTCACCCAACTGGTTTCACGTCATCGGTTTCGCAGCGATAGTAACCCTCACCATGTATGTGATCGCCGATCTCGAATATCCGCGTCTCGGACAGATCCAGGTCGGCAGCATGGACCACATTCTTGAGGACGCACTGAAGTGACCGCGTCAGACCGTCGCGCGACGCACGAAGGGCTTCTAAACTCCAGTACGGTTCGCCATTGTCCCGTCCGATGACCCTGACCGTCGAAACAGCCGACCTTGTCCTGCCGAAGCCCCGCTCCTGGAAGCAGGCCATGTGGCGCGGCTTCACCGGTGCCTGCCCGGCCTGTGGGCAGGGCCGGATCTTCGGCAAGTATCTCAAGGTGGTGGACACCTGCTCCTCCTGCGGCGAGGAATTGCACCATCACCATGCCGATGACGCGCCGCCCTATTTCACCATGATGATCGTCGGACACATCGTGGTGCCGCTGGTGCTCGTGGTGGAACGGCTCTGGTCGCCGGCACTCCTCTACCAACTCATGCTGTGGACGGCAGTCGTGCTGTCGCTGTCCTTCGCGTTGATGCCGGCTGTGAAGGGTGCCATCGTTGGGCTGCAATGGGCCAACCGGATGCACGGCTTCGACCCGGCCAACAGCCAGGATGAGGGATGAGCTACGACCACCCGGAATTTGTCGGCTCCAAGGTCCACGCCAAGGTTTTTAAGCCGAGGGATTCGGCAACGTTGATCCTCGTCCGCAAGGGCGCGGGTTCCCCGCGCATCCTGATGGGCCAACGCGCACAGGGCCACGCCTTCATGCCCAACAAATACGTCTTTCCCGGTGGCCGTCTGGACGCCGCCGACTGCCGGGTGAAGCCGGTGCGCGACCTGCACCCCGCCACGCTGGCCAAACTCCTGCACCGCATGCGCGGCAAGCCCACCGAGACCCGTGCGCGCGGGGTGGCCTACGCCGCTGTGCGGGAGACCTGGGAAGAAGCGGGGCTGCTGTTCGGCCGATCGCGCCTCGAGGACGCCCCGGACCTCTCAGGCCTCACCCTGTTCATGCGGGCGATCACGCCGCCGGGCCGCACCCGGCGTTATGATTCCCGGTTTTTCGTGGCAGATGCCGAAAGCCTGTCCAACATCGATCAGCCGCACCATGACGGCGGCGGCGAGCTCCTCACGCTGTCCTGGCTGACGCTCGACGAAATCGCCTCGCTGGACCTTCCGCTCATCACCATCGATGCCCTGCGGCGGCTGAAGCCGTTCCTCGATCAGGGCCAGCTCCCGCCCCATGATTGCACTGCCTCTTTCCAGTATTACCGGGGCAAAAACTGGGTCGAGGACGAGATTCCCCCCGCGCCTTGACTTTGCCCGGCATTTCGGGTCTATCCGCTGCAAATTCCCGTTTTGGAGACCATTATGGCCAAAGGCAACGTTATCAAGATCAAGCTCGCGTCGTCCGCCGACACCGGCTATTTCTACGTGACCAAGAAGAACTCGCGCACCAAGACCGACAAGCTGTCGTTCAAGAAGTACGACCCCGTGGCGCGCAAGCATGTCGAATTCAAGGAAACCAAGATCAAGTAATCTTGGACCTTCACGGCCCAAATCGAAAAGGCATCGCCCATGGGCGGTGCCTTTCGCTTTTCTGACCCCTCGTTTCCGGAGAGACCCATGCCCGTCGATTACCGCGCCTTGATCCCCACCTTGAGCTACCGCAATCAGGCCTTCATCAACGGCAAATACGTGGCCGCCGCTTCCGGCAAAACCTTCGACTGCGTCTCGCCGATCGATGGCCGGGTTCTCACCAAGGTGGCGGAATGTGACGCCGCGGATGTGAACCGCGCCGTCACCGCCGCCCGCTCCGTGTTCGAGAAGGGATCATGGTCGGCCTGCCACCCGGCCAAGCGCAAGAAGGTGATGCTGAAGTTTGCGGAGTTGATGGCGAAGCACAAGGACGAGCTGGCGCTTCTCGAGACCCTCGACATGGGGAAGCCGATCTCGGCCTCCGCAGGCGGCGACATTCCGGGCTCGATCCAGGCCATCCAGTGGTACGCGGAGGCTGCCGACAAGGTCTATGACGAGGTGGCGCCCTACCGCCCCGACTCCGTCTCGCTCATCACACGTGAGCCCATTGGTGTGGTCGCTGCCGTGGTGCCATGGAACTATCCTTTGATGATGGCCTCGTGGAAGCTCGGCCCCGCACTCGCCACGGGCAACTCGATCATCGTCAAGCCCGCCGAGCAGTCGCCGCTCACCATGCTGCGCGTCGCCGAGCTGGCGGCAGAGGCCGGCATTCCCGATGGCGTTCTGCAGGTCCTCCCTGGCTTTGGCGAGACAGCGGGCCAGGCCTTGGGCCGCCACATGGACGTTGACATGGTGGCCTTCACCGGTTCCACCGTGGTCGGCAAGTATTTCCTCCGCTATGCGGGAGAGTCCAACATGAAGCATGTCTCGCTCGAGACCGGCGGCAAGTCGCCCAACATCGTCTTCGCCGATGCCGGCAACCTCGAGCACATCGCCAAGACATCCGCTGATGGCGTATTCTACAATTCCGGCCAGAGCTGCAACGCGCCCACCCGCATCCTTGTCGAGGACAAGATCCGCGACGAGTTCGTGGCCCTTGTGGCCAAGCACGCCAAGCCCTGGACGCCCGCCGACCCTCTCGACCCCAGCACCTCGATGGGTGCGGTTGTCGATGCCGACCAGATGAACCGCGTGCTGGGCTACATCGCCGAGGGTCGAAAGGCAGGCGCCACAGTCGCCACGGGCGGCGCGCAAGCCCGCCAGTCCACCGGCGGCGCTTACATCGAGCCCACTGTGTTCACCGACGTGCGGAACGACATGAAGATTGCCCAGGAGGAAATCTTCGGCCCGGTCGTCGTCGCCCTGTCCTTCAAGGACGAGGAGGAAGCCGTGCGGATTGCCAATGACTCAATCTATGGGCTGCAGGCGAACCTCTGGACCCGTGATGTGAGCCGCGCCCACCGCCTCGCCCGCCGCCTGAAGGCGGGCACCGTGGTCATCAACAATGTCTGGGGCTCCGACATCAGCAATCCCTTCGGCGGATACAAGCAGTCCGGTATCGGGCGGGACAAGTCGCTCCACGCCATGGACAAGTACTGCCAAGTGAAGAACACTTACATTCAGCTGTGAATATGTGACAGTTTTGTGAAGCTCAGCGCTCACGCCCCCGCCATACTGCGGAGATGAGCGCTGACGATTCGCGTGAGTCCACATGGCGGCGTTTTGATGTCGCCGATCACCTGAACCACCCCGCGGTGGTGCGCGCCTTCCTGTGGAATGCGGTCGCGACCGGAAATCCGGATATAATCCAGCGCGCCGAGGCCGCAATTGCCCGTGCTGCGCTGCGGCGCGAAGCGGTCTCGGCATAGTCTTATCGGTTTGCGGGTAAGTTCAGTTTGTGGATAAGTGCGCCTGGCCGTCGGGCACGCAACAACTTGCTGTGCGGTCCCGGCGTGATTTTATTCGGGAACCGGCTCCGAGGAGGCCTGATCGGGTAGATGCATCTCGAGCGGCAGCTGGTCCGTCTCGGTTCCGTCCAACGGATCCTCGTCGGGCAGCAGGTCGTCGCTCGAACGCGGCATCGGGATGTCGAAGCCCGGCGGCAGGTTGGCGTCGAGAAGGCCCGCGCCCTTCAGTTCCTGCAGGCCCGGCAGGTCGCCCACCTCGTTGAGGCCGAAGTGGCTGAGAAAGGCATCGGTGGTGCCATAGGTCACCGGGCGGCCGGGCGTCTTGCGACGGCCGCGCATACGAACCCAACCGATTTCCAGAAGCTGGTCAAGCGTGCCCTTGGAGATGGCGACGCCGCGAATGTCTTCGATCTCGGCGCGCGTCACCGCCTGATGATAGGCGATGATGGCCAGCGTCTCCATTGCCGCCTTCGAGAGCTTGCGTTCCTCGGTTTTCTCACGGCGCAACAGGTAACTCAGGTCATCCGAGGTGCGGAACAGCCACTTGCCCGCGACCTCGACGAGGTTCACACCACGGTTGATGTAATTCGACTGCAGGTCGACGAGCAGACTGGCGATATCCGTTCCATCGGGCAGGAAGGCCTTGAGATGTGCCACGTCTACGGGCTCTGCGGTGGCGAAGAGAATAGCTTCAACGATGCGGAGATGCTGGTTCCGGTCGGCACGCGGGTGGCGCGTCACGGTGGCAGATGGCTGGTCCTCAGTCTCGGCACCCGGCGTGTCCTCGGCGGATCCCTCTATGATGATCTCGATCTCCGTCACATCCTCGGTGACGATAGCCATGACCTCTTCCTCGCCCGGACGGCCAGCATCGACGGTCTCGACACCCGCCTCATGCTCCATCGCCTCGTCGTCCTCGACTGCTACAGCTTGCGTCTGCATGGTCATGTCCCTCACTCTGTAACGTCACTCACGCGGCCCTCAGGCCGCACTCGCCCGCCGCCTGAGATAGATGGGGCGGAAGGGCCCCTCCTGCCTCAACTCGAGAAGGCCTTCGCGCGCAAGCTCAAGGCTTGCGGTGAAACTTGATGCCGTCACCGAGCGGCGCATGCCGGGCTCGGTGAGGTATTGCGCCAGCCAGATGTCGAACGTGCCCCAGTCGTCCATGACGCCCACCATGCGCTCCAGCGCATTGCGGGCCTCCTTGATGGACCATGTGGGGTGGCGCTTGGGTACATAGATCTGGTGCACCATCTTCTTCTTGCGCCTGTCGGCATAGGCCTTCAGGAGGTCGATGAGGTTGTCGGCATACTGGCGATTGGTGTCGACGATGATAGGTTCCGGCGCCCCGCGCGCGAAAACGTCACGGCCCAGCACGCTGCGTTTCATCAAGTTTTCGGAGGCCGTGCGCATCGCCTGCAGGCGCTGCAGCCGGAATGCCAGCCGCGCCGCAAGATCGGCGGGCTCCTGTTCTTCAGAACCCGGAGGTGCGGGAATGAGGAGGCGCGATTTCAGGTAGGCAAGCCATGCCGCCATCACGAGATAGTCCGCGGCGACCTCGAGCTGCAGCTTGCGCGCCCTCTCAATGAATTCGAGATATTGCTCGGCAAGCTTCAGGATGGATATGTGCTTGAGGTCAACCTTGTGCGCACGGGCCAGTTCCAGAAGAAGGTCGAGCGGGCCTTCGAAGCCACCCACGTCGACGATCAGCGTGCCATCGTCGGTCACGGCCACGGGCTCGGTGCGGAGCGGCGCCTCTCCGTCGGGCCAGCCCTCGGGGGTGGCCACAGGCTCGTGGTTGCGCTCGTCCTGACTGCTCACGCCGGAATCATCCTCAATTTCGTAATGTCCTTGTTACCAAGGGATGGCGGGTGATTCGCCTTTCTGCCGCAACTTATCCCCAGATTCACCAGTGGGATACGACCCTTACTCTACTGTCCTGCCTGCTGAAGCGGGGACGAGAGACAAATATGGCTTAGGCCGGCAGCACAGCCTCCAGGTCCTTCAGCGCCTGCTTGCGGTCGAAAGGCTGTGGCCTGCGAGCGGCCTTCAGTGCCGCCCTGGCGCGGGACAGTCCCTTTCCCTTCAGAACACCGGCGGCGGCGGCCACCTCTTCCATCTGCTCCATCTGGCCGTTGCAGTGGAGGACGATGTCGCAGCCCGCATCCAGCGCGCGTCTCGTCTTCTCGGCATAACTTCCCGACAGCGCTTTCATCGACAGGTCGTCGGTCATCAGCAGCCCACGGAATCCGATCTGCTTGCGGATAATGGTCGCGATCACTTTTTTGGACAATGTGGCCGGTGCCGTCTTGTCGATCGACGTGTAGACGACATGGGCCGTCATCGCCATCGGCGCATCGGCCATCGCGGTGAAGGGTGGGAAGTCAACCGCCTCTAGGTCGACAAGCGCTGCATCGACCACGGGCAGTTCGAGGTGGCTATCCGACTTGGCGCGTCCATGACCGGGAATGTGCTTGATGACCGGCAACACACCGCCATCTGCAAAACCGGCCGCGTGGGCCCGCGCCAGCGCCATGATGGCTTCGATACGATCCGAGTAGGCACGGTTACCGACGATCTCATGCGCACCCGGCTGCGGCACGTCCAGCACCGGAACGCAGTTCGCGGTGATCCCCGCCGCAATCAGGTCTTCAGCCATCAGCCGTCCGACATTGCGGGCTGTCCGCAGCCCTGTGACGGCGCTTGCATTGAAGGCATCGCCATAGCAGCGCGCTGCCGGGTAGCGCCGCCATGCGTTGCTGGGTGGCCCGAGGCGCTGCACACGGCCACCTTCCTGGTCGATGAACACCGGCGCGTTCTTGCGGCCCACGGCGGCCCGGAAGGTGCTGGTCAGCGTCCTCAGTTGATCCGGCGTCTCACAGTTCCGCTTGAAGAGAATGAGCCCCCATGGCCTCGTCCGCGCGAAAAAATCGCACTCGGTCGAGTTCAACACCGGACCGGAACAACCCGAGATGAATGCGCCGATTGCCGACATCGGATCAGGCTGGCACCCGCATCACGGGCCCCTCACTATGCAGTCACTCTCGCCCGCCGCGATCAGTTCTCCGCACACCCGCGTGGCGTCGCCGCGTGTCGGCAGAGGGCCAAGGCCCAGCTGGTAGCGTGGGCTACCACCAACATTTGTCTGGCGGATCTGTGATTTCAATGGTCCCACAACGCTGGGATAGGCACCAGCCAGCCTGGAATACTCGGACTTCGCTTCGGCGTCGGTACGGAACGAGGCAAGCTGGATCACATAGCCGCCGCCCGTCGACGCCGCCGGTGGGGACGCGGGCGCAGCCTTCTGCGTGGCTGCAGCGGGCGGTGTTGTCTGCTTGGTCTGGGTCGCAACAGACGCGACCTGCGCGGGCGCCGGGGCGTTCGTCGTGGTGGCCGTGCCGCCCGATGTTCCGGTGAAGAGATCGAAGATTGACTTGCGCTTCTGGGGGGGTGGCACTGGGTCTGCGGGCTGCTCAGCGGTGGCGGGCGCCGTGGTCACGGGCTGCGAAACGACGGCGGATTTCTGGCTCTGCGCGGCAGCCTGCTGCGAGGGGGGCACCAGAACCACCGGCTTGGACCCGAGATTGTCGTAGTTGGCCTGTTTGCTGGAAGTCTGCTTCGACGCGGCCTTTTTGGCCGGTGCCTTCTTCTTGGTAGGGGGCGTTGCAGCAGGCTGCGAAGCATTCTGTGTCGTGCTTGCGGCCGGTGGTGTGGTCTGCGTGTCCGACTCAGCAGTCACGGCCGGGTCCGCCGATGCAGCAGGTGGTGTGGCGCCGCCCATTGCGTCGCTTGAGGCTACCCCAGAAACAAGAGCCGCCCCGTCGGTGGCTTTTCCCGGGGGCGGCGGTGGATTGGCGTTACTCGACGAGGTCTGCGTGGAACTGGGGATAAGAGGCGGGGGAGCCGAGCCCCCTTGACCCGGCTGCGCAGCGGCGGCAGCAACTTGCTGACCGCCCTTGAGACCCAAATTGCCCTGCGTGCCATCGGCGCCGGGTATCGGCAGAGGCGGTGGCGGTTCCGGATCAGGAAGACCCTGACCAGTTGTTCCCTGGCTCGGCGCATCCGGCGCCGGGATCTGGTTGTTGCCGGTTGTCGGCTCGATCTTCGGAACCTGGTCTGCTGCAGGCTGGGCAGCCGCGTCAGGCTGCGCTGCCTCCGGTGGCACCGGGGTTTCCTCGGTGGGCTGCATTTCGCCGGTTACTTCCTGCTCACCCACAATGCGATCATAAATCTGCTTCTTGCGCGCAGCGGGAGCCTCGGTCTGGCCGTCACCAGCTGTTGAATCGGGCGCGGCGACTTTGGCCGGCTCGACCGGGGCTGTGACGACGGGCGTCGATCCTGAACTCGAAGACGATCCCACGCCGGCCAGATGCCTTACGCTGTCACTGTAGAACCAAACCACGGCCCCGGTGAGCACGGCGGCGGCCAGCAAGGCCAGCAGCAGCAGCCAGGGGCCGCTGGACCGACGCGGCTCGTCGGCAAAACCTTCATCGCCCTCGTCATAGGCAGACTGGTAGTCGCGGGCGGTGGCGCGGCTGCGCTGCGGCTGTTCGTCCTCGAACACCTCATCGAAATCGTCCTGACTGCGTCCACGCAGCGGAGCGCCCGGACGGCCAAGGCGCGGGGCCGCGCGCCCATCATCATCCAGATCATCTTCCGGAAAGTCCCGGGGTTCCGGCTGCGGCGCGCGTGTATATGGTTCAAGAGCCGGGGCGGCGCGGCGCACCGGAAGGCGCGATGCACCATAACCCGGTGCATCGGTCCCAAGGCCGGTTCGCGGCGTGCCAGGCGGGAGCAGGCGCGGTGGAGCAACGTACCCAGAACCACTTTCCGTCGTGGTCTGCCGGAAAGCCGGCTGCGGGCGGGCACCCAGGCTGCCGGCGGCAGAGGGGCGCAGGAACGGCGGCGGGGCCCGATCACCACCAAGGGCTGGGCGCGGCGGGGTCAGCGGGGCCGTCAGGCCGGGGCGTTGCCCCGTCTCGGAGCGGTTATCGTCGGCAAAGCTGAACTTCGGGCGCGGCGCACCAGCCGGTGGAACGGGCAAGCCCGGAGTGCGGGCGCTGCCGGCGGCCCCACGCGTTGGCGGTGTGGTGGGCCGCGGCGGCGGAACAGGGTCGGCCTTTTTGCCCTCGGCCCGGCTGCGCGCGGCCTGAACGCGTTGCTCTGCAAGGCGTTCGGCAGCGGCTCGCTGGGCGCGCAACTTCTCGGCAAGCGCATCCTGTGCTGCGTTATCGGGCCCCTTCGGCGTGGCACGCGAGAGTGTGGGCGGCATCGAAGGTGCAGTTGAAACCTCAGGCGGCTGGGCGGGCCTGGCGGCTACGCGTGGTGCCATCGGGGCTGGTTTTGTGACCGGAGCGCGCGGCGCGGGTTTGGCTGTGCCAGCAGGCGGTGGAGGCTGCGTGGACATCTGCGGGACGTCACGAAACTCGTCCGAAAGCTTCGGAAGTTCCTTCGCGCCGATGCCAAGACGCTCGCGCCAGTTCCGCTTGTCCGGCCCTGCGCCGTTGGTCGAATCTTGATCCATATGACCGTACGCCTCTACATCTCTTCGGCGGGTCTAACCCCGAGGATCCGAAGGCCATTTGCCAAAACATATCGAATCGCCACCAAGAAGGCGAGACGAGTTTGGGTGAGTTTCACATCTTCTTTTAAAATAAATCTTAAATGCGGCAAGTCTTTGCCCTTGTTCCAGAGTGCATGGAAATCGCCTGCAAGGTCAAAAAGATAGAAAGCGATACGGTGCGGCTCATGAGCTTGTGCTGCAGCCTCCACCAGACGCGGAAATTCGGCAATCCGCCGGGTCAGCCCAAGCTCCGCTTCATCGGTCAGAAGCTCGAAGCGAGGTTTATCGGCTGGGGCGAAGCCCTCCTCCGCCGCATTGCGCATCACCGAGCAGGTCCGGGCATGGGCATACTGCACATAGAACACCGGGTTGTCCTTGGACTGCTCGGTCACCTTGGCGAAGTCGAAATCGAGCGGCGCCTCGTTCTTGCGGAACAGCATCATGAAGCGCACCACGTCAGGGCCGACCTCATCGACCACGTCGCGCAGCGTCACGAATTCGCCTGAGCGCTTCGACATGCGGACGGGCTCTCCCGCCCGGTAGAGCTTCACCAGCTGGCACAGCCTGACAATCACATCGACCCGCCGGTTGCCTGCCAACGCAGCGCCCAGCGCCTCCAGACGCTTCACATAGCCACCGTGATCAGCGCCGAGGACGTAGATCAACTCGTCGAAGCCGCGTTGGATCTTGTTGCGGCTATAGGCGACGTCGGAGGCAAAATATGTGTAGGATCCATCGGATTTAAGCAGTGGCCGGTCGATATCGTCACCGAAACCGGTGGTGCGGAAAAGTGTCTGCTCGCGGTCCTCCCAGTCCTCCGGCACCTCGCCCTTGGGCGGCGGCAGCGTGCCCTGGTAGACGAGGTCCCGTGCCCGCAACTCGGCAATGGTGTCCTTGACCTGCCCTGACGTGTGCAGGGCCTTTTCCGAAGAGAACACTTCCTGACGGATGTTGAGTGCAGCGAGGTCCTCCCTGATCAGTGCCATCATCATGTCTATGGCTTTGCCGCGGACGACTGGGAGCCATTCCGCTTCCGTTTTGTCCTTGAGGGACGGACCAAATTCCTCAGCCAGCGCGCGGCCTACCGGTTTGAGGTAGTCGCCCGGATAAAGGCCGGCCGGAATCTCGCCGATCGTCTCGCCCAGCGCCTCGAGGTAGCGCAGGTAGGCGGAACGGGCCAGCACATCCACCTGCGCACCGGCATCGTTTATGTAGTACTCCCGGCTCACGTCATAGCCGCAGGCGTTCATGAGTTCGGCCAGCGCATCGCCGAACACCGCGCCCCGGACGTGGCCGACATGGAGGGGGCCGGTCGGGTTGGCGGAGACATATTCAACATTGGCTTTCTTGCCGCTACCCAAGGCAGAACGGCCGTAAGAATCGCCCTCGGCGAGAACGGCTGTCAGTATCTGTGGCCATTGCTCGGCATTGAGCCTGATGTTGATGAATCCCGGTCCGGCAATGTCTACGGCAGCAACGTTTTTGTGCATCCGCAGCAACGATGAAAGCATCTCCGCCAACGCTTTCGGCGGCATGCCGAACTGCTTGTTCAGAACCATGGCGGCGTTGGTCGAGATGTCTCCATGCGAAGAGTCACGTGGCGGTTCTGCCGTGACCTTGGACAGGTCGGGCAGCGTCACGCCCTGCGCCGACGCGGCCGTGGTGACAGCCTCGCGGACCACCCGCAGAAACTCAGCAAACAGGTTCATGTCGACTTTTTTAACTGTTGAATCAATGCTCTGCTGGCCCCTAGCGGAAAAGCGGATCGAGGTCAAACAGCCTCTTGTGCTGTTCCAGCGCGTAGCGGTCGGTCATGCCGGCGATGAAGTCGCAGACCTGGCGGGCCTGGCCGTCCTGCCAGCCTGCCGGCAGGAGCTTGGGATCATTCATGTAGACATCGAAAAGGTCATGCATCACGCGCCGGGCGCGAGCCATGATTTCTTCAACTTTTTCATGATGATACATGCGGTCATTAAGAAATGACTGCAATGCTTTGTTGCGTTCGTGCATCTGCTTGCCGAACACCACCAGCGGACGCCCCAACTTGCGCACACCAGACGCATTGCGGATGTTGTATTTGGCGTTGTTGTTGTTGCATTCCGTGATGATGTCGTTGACCATCGCCGACATCACGCGCCGTACCGTTTCGTGCACCACACGATCCTGCTCGAGGTTTGGGTAAAGCTTCAAAACCTGCGACAGCGCGTCCCCGGCCAGCGGCACGTCGCCCAGGTCGATGAGCCCGAACAGGCCTGCCCGCAGCCCATCGTCGATGTCATGGGCATTGTAGGCGATGTCATCCGCGATCGCTGCCACCTGTGCTTCCGCCGAGGCGTAGGAGGCGAGTTCCAGATCATGGTCCGCGACATATTCCAGGATCGCTTCCGGCAGCCCGTGCTCCCGGTAGCGGCCCACCGGGTCCCCCTCCTCGTTCACCAGTGGGCCATTGTGTTTCACCAACCCTTCGAGTGTTTCCCACGTCAGATTCAGCCCGTCGAACTCGGCATAGCGTTTCTCCAGCCTGGTGAGGATGCGGAGCGACTGGGCGTTGTGGTCGAACCCCCCCCAAGGCTTCATTAATTTGTCGAGTTCGCGCTCCCCGGCATGGCCGAAGGGGGGATGGCCAAGGTCGTGACCCAGCGCCAAAGCCTCTGCCAGGTCCTCGTCGAGCCCCAACGCCCGGGCGATGGAGCGGGCCACCTGGGCTACTTCGATCGTGTGGGTGAGCCGGGTCCGGTAATGGTCTCCCTCGTGGTAGACGAAGACCTGCGTCTTGTGCTTCAAACGCCGAAAGGCTTGGGAATGGATGATCCGGTCGCGGTCGCGGGCGAAGGCGGACCGGAAATCCAGCCCGTTCTCCGTGTGGACCCGGCCACGGGTCTCCTCAGGGAGCGAGGAATATGGCGCCGTGAACCGCTGCATGGGAGAATCCGTTGACAAGCCTGAAGCAGCACCCAACATACACCAACATGACCACGTCCATCACCCTCACCGAGGCCGCCGCCTCACGTATTCGCGACATCCTGGCCCGCGAGCCGGGCAAGCGCGCGCTCAGGATCGCAGTAAACGGTGGCGGCTGCTCCGGGTTCCAGTATGATTTCCAACTCGCCGAGGCGGCGATGGAGGGCGACTTGGTGATTGAGCGCTCAGGCGTCCAGGCGCTGGTCGATTCCGTCAGCCAGGAGTTCCTGAATGGTGCCGAGGTCGACTTCGTCGACGACCTGATGGGGCAGTCCTTCCGGATCAGGAACCCAAACGCCACGTCCTCCTGCGGTTGCGGCACTTCCTTCTCCATCTGAATTGATCCGACTTGCGGCGTGAGCGTCGCCCAGCCATCATGGGCCGCATGAAGATCGCAACCTGGAATGTCAACTCCATCAAGGCTCGGCTCGACAACGCCCTCGCCTGGTTGAAGCAAGCCAATCCCGACATTGTTTGCCTGCAGGAATTGAAATGCGAGGACCATGCCTTTCCGGCTCAGGCTTTCGAGGACCTCGGCTATAATGTGCTGGTGCACGGACAGAAGACCTATAACGGCGTCGCCATACTCTCGAAGCTGAAGCCCGAGGATGTCACGCAAGGGCTGCCGGGCGAGGGCGAGGACACGCAGGCGCGCTATCTTGAAGCCGTGTTCACGCGCAAGACGGGCGCGATGCGGGTGGCCTCGATCTATCTGCCAAACGGCAATCCCCTGGGTACGGAGAAATTTGACTACAAGCTGCGCTGGATGGACCGGCTGCGCACCCATGCCAAGGCGCTGCTGAAGCTCGAGGAGCCTTTGGTGCTGGCAGGAGACTACAACGTGATCCCCACCCCGCTCGATGCCAAGCACCCCGAGAACTGGACGGGCGACGCGCTGTTCCAGCCTGAGTCGCGCGCCAAATTCCGTACGCTGCTTAATCTCGGCCTCACCGATGCGATCCGCCAGGTCCAGGGCGACGCGCCGGGGCTCTATACCTTCTGGGATTATCAGGCAGGTGCATGGCAACGGAACAATGGCATTCGCATCGATCACCTGCTCTTGTCGCCGCAAGCCGCCGACCTGCTGAAGGGCGCGCGCATCGACCGCGAAGTACGGACGCAGGAAAAACCATCCGATCACGTGCCCGTGGTCATCGAACTGAGAGATTAATTCCCACGAAAAGTGCAACATCGCGTACTGAGCAGAGGGCGCACTCGTGGTGCTGACTGCTGGCAGATCTGGCCTGACATCCAGTGAAAAAAAGAGCCGCGCGCCTGTTGGCGCGCGGCTTACAAAACCGGGACTTCGAAGTGATTACTTCGGGGCCTTTACGCCAAATGCAGCGAGCGAGGCTTCGAACGGCTTGAAGGCGTCCTTGGCTGCGGCGATGTAGAGCTCGTTGATCTTGGTCATCTGGGCGACCAGCGACTCATAGCTTTCCTTGGCGAAGGTCTGCTGGGCCTCTAGCGCCTTGTCGAGCGACTTGGAGGCAGAGAGCTTCTCGAAAGCGGCAGTGCCCTTCTCGAAGGACTTGCGCGAATAATCAGCTGCTTCCTGGGCGATGGCCTGGAAACCGCTGGTCATGGCCTTCGAGGACGCTACATAGGCCTCGATGCCGTCTTTGCCGAAGGACTGAAACTCTTCAAATGATTTCATCATGTGCGTCTCCATTTGCCGTAGTGTCTATTTGCTCAATATGTGCACTGCAACATGAATGTCAACAATCATTTTGCGTTGCAGCACAGTTTTCTGTGTGGATTTACCCGATCCATTGATTTACCTCCCGGTAACGACCGCTGAACGAAAAGCGCCAAATTCCTCTCAAATTGAGGACTGCCGTTCCAGCGGGTTGGCTGAACGGGCGCTGTTGTGTTAATGGAGCGCCAAAGCAGGCGAGCCGATAGGTGGATTTAGCATGCGATTTCTTTGGCACTGCGGCGAGCGCAAGGCACCGTGGAATAAGGCGTCTTTACTGAGCTTCGCGATTGTTGTGGTGTTGACGACGGTTACGTTGGGCCTGATTCCCGCGGCCGCTTATGCTGCACCGCAGTTCGCAGCCCTCACCATTGATGCCCGCAACGGCAAAGTCCTCTTCGCCCAGGACATCGACGGTATTCGCCATCCGGCATCCCTGACCAAGATGATGACGCTCTACCTGCTGTTCCAGGACCTGAGCGCCGGGAAGATCGCTCTCAACAGCCCCATTACCGTTTCCGCCCGCGCCACAGGCATGGCGCCCTCGAAGCTTGGCGTGAAGGCTGGCCAAAGCATCTCGGTCGAGACAGCAATCCGCGCGATTGTCGTCAAATCCGCCAATGACATCGCGGCAGCGGTTGCCGAAAAACTTGGCGGCACAGAAAATGCTTTTGCGCAGCGCATGACCCGCACGGCGCGCGGCCTCGGCATGTCACGGACCACTTTCCTGAATGCATCGGGCCTGCCCAACCCCGGCCAGGTGACGTCGGCGCGCGACATGGCGACCCTAGGCCTGCGGCTGATGCGCGACTTCCCACAATACTACCCCTATTTCCGCACACAGAGTTTTGTGTATCAGGGCAAGACCATCAAGGGTCATAACAGGCTGCTCGGCAGCTATCAGGGTACCGACGGAATCAAGACTGGCTATGTCGCCGCCTCCGGCTTCAACCTCGTCACATCGGTGCGCCGCGGTGACAAGCGGCTGGTGGGCGTGGTGTTGGGTGGCAAGTCCGGAGCCTCGCGCGACGCCTATATGAAGCAGATGCTGAGCCGTTACTTCGATGATGCCGCCAGCGGCAGCGCAATTGCGGCCTATGCCGGATCTTCGAAGGGCGCCAAGCCCACCGACGAGTTACAGACAGCTTCCGCCGGTGATATCGATGCAGAAGCCACTGCAGCTGCCAAGCCGACGCGCAAGGAAGCTGCTGCCAAGCGCCTTGCGGCCCGCAAGAGCAAAGCGCAGGAGGACCAGGTTTCCAGCAGCGGCGAAGAGCCCACCGAGCAGGGCGACACCGAGGACGGCGTTGACAGCATGGCCAATCTCGCCGCGCAGGCAGCTGCCCCGGCGATGCCTTCCGCCACTGGAACCACCACCAAGGCAGATCAACCGGCCGCAAAGGTCGAAACGGTGCCACAACCGATGCCTGACCAGGCAGTGGCCGAAACACCCGCCTCGGTTCCGTTCCAGCAGAAGACAGATGAACAGCAAATAGCAGACCAGGCGCAGATGGCCTCCATCTCGGCAGGGTCAGATGCCGGCTGGACCATCTCGCTCGGCGATTATGCGACAAAAAATGATGCTCAGGCGGTGCTGCAGCAGATGCGCAAGCGTACGCCTGGCGTGCTCAACGGCCGCACCGCCCAGACGGTGATGGTGGAGAAGAAGGGCAAGATCACCTATCGCGCCCGCTTCACAGGCTTCGACGAATCCTCTGCGGCCATGGCCTGCAAGACAATCAAAAAGCAGAAAGCGCCTTGCCAGGCGCAGGGCCCGTCGTAAGGGCTCAGGACTTCTGAAGCAGGTACTCTTTTGCCTCGTTGATCTTGGCTGCGAGATAGTCTGAACCGCCAAGGTCGGGATGTGCGGTTTTCATGAGGCGTCGGTGTGCGGCGCGAATGTCATCCTCGGTCGCACCTTCCTTGATGCCGAGAATGGCAAGCGCCTCGCCACGCGTCATCTTCTGTGATGTCGTTGCTGCAGCACGCCCTGCCCCACTGTTCCACGCGGCGCGCCATTCGGGATGGGTACGCTCGATCCATGATTCGAACAGGGCACGGCTTTGGTCGGGAGCTGCCGCGCACTGGGCATGAAGAGCCTGGGCCTCCGGCAGGGTGAGGCTCGACAACTTGCGGCCTTTATACGCACCGGACAGCACCTCGCCCTCCATGCGGCCCGTGTCGTGGTCGAGTTGCATGGCGATGATGCTTGTCGAGACCTTCGATGCCTGCCCCGGCGTCTTGCGCTGCCACGGCATGCCATTGGGAAACATGGCCTGCTGTCCCATCAGGCCAAGGCCCAGCATGAACATGGGGATGGCAACATTGATCTCGCCCTTCACCATCATGAAGGCACCAAAAGCCATGACCGCGACGCCTCCGATCTTGCGTATGAGCCCGCGCGCCTTGGCTGGCTGGGCATTGGCGAAGGACTTGATCAGGTACCAGCCACCCACCACGATGACGAGGCCGAGGATGAAATTCATGGCGCGTCCGTTACTTCATCTGCTGCAGCAGCAGGGCGGCGGCACCACCGCGTTGTGCTGAATGGTTTTCGAGAGCAGCGTATCCGCCCGCCGCATAGACGGCAACGGCAGCCAGCAACTCACGCAGGATCTTCGCGGCGTCACTGCCGAAGCGGAAATAGGCGCCCCGCGTCAAACGAGCAATTTCACGGAAGCCTGCTTCAGCGGATGCATCACGCCCCTCCTGGAACATGAAGACAGGAATGCCCAGAAGGCCGATCTCGCCGGCTACCTGCGAAAGGTCGTCGATTGGTTCCTCCAGCGCATCGCCGATGTAGATACAGGCATTGACCTTGCCCTGTGCCGCCTCGCCGCGGAGGTGCTTCAGCACGCGCCCGATCTGGGTGCGCCCACCCATGCAGCGGATGCCAGACATCAGCCGCGCCAGCCCCGCAGTGTCGGGTGTCCACCTGGAGGCGCGGCATTCGCCATTGCCACGGAAATAGACGAGTTGAATTTCGAGACCACCGACCCGGCCGGCTTCCGCGAACATGTCGCCCTGAATGTTCAGCGCCATGTCCCAGCTGTGCTGACGGCTCATGGTGGCATCCATGGCGAGCACGAGGCGGCCCCGCGCGCCCGCGGCAGCGGGCGTGGGCATTTCGCGGACCCGGGCAAGAAAGGCTTCTACGTCGCCCCCGCCGGTGCCGTCATGGCGCTTGATGTTCGACATTGGCTTCAGGGACAGCTTTGCTTGTCCAGGATTTTCAGGTCGCTGAGCGTGCCGGACAGTGCAAAGTCGCCATAGTCCAGCACCAGGCCACTGGCGACGCCGTTGGTGTACATGTCGAAGCTAACCTGATACTCCGGCGTCTCGCTATTGCCGTCCAGCGCATAGTAACTGACGGTCATCGGCCAAGCGGCTTCGCCCTGCAGAGCGGCTGCCGCCGGATTGGCGGCGTCACGCGTGACGCTTCCTGGAGACTTCTGCTTGCCCACGAAGGAAATGGCGCGGAATGAGTGCGTCCCATCTGATCCATCATAGACGATGCTCGAGTCACGTCCGCCACCGGCCTCGCCGAGCGCCATCAGCTTCAGCTGGTGCTGCATCGGGAGCGCTGCACCGGCCGGCACGGCAAAGGGCTCGTTGGGCTTGCTCTTCATGTTGCCGGTACCCTCGGCATCCGGCGACTTGCGGTTGACGCTGATGCGATCAGTTTCCTTCACCGCGCCGTTGACGCTCTCCTTCAGCTGGTGACGCAGTTCCGTGGATCCGGCGTTCTCGAAGGTGGTGGAGAGTGTGTCGATTACGGCCGCGCTTCCGTCGTTCTGGCGGTACTTTGTTGCCATGCGGAAGTTCACCGTGAAACCATCGCAGGTGGACCCGTCGATCTCGAAGGCGAGCTTCCCTGTGGCGGACTGCAGCGAGGCGTTCTCATTGGCGCGCAGCAACTTCAGGTCATAGATCGCCCGGTGCGGGGCAACCGAAGCGGCCTCAGACCCGCTGGCGAGAAGGAGAAGTGACAGAGAGGTCAGGGCGGTTTTCAATTGCTTCTCCTCCGGCGGGGTGGTCCTATGCCGTCACCCGCATCAGACCAATATAATCATCGGACAACAAGAGGCAAAGATGGCCGCAGCAGGCACAGGGAAACCGCGCATTCTGGTGACCCGGAAAATGATGCCGGAGGTGGAACGGCGCATCTCGGCCGAGTTCCACGCGACCCTGAACCCGGACGACCGTCAGATGGGGCGCGACGAGATCCTCGCGGAGGCCGGACACCACGACGGTCTGCTGCTCACCTCCTTCGACAAGCTGGGGCCTGAGTTCATCCCGGCCCTTCCCCCCTCCATACGCATCATTGCCACCCACTCGGTTGGCTATGACCACCTGTCGATCCCCCAGGCGGAGGCGAAGGGCGTAGCTGTCACCAACACGCCTGACGTGTTGACCGACGCGACGGCGGACGTCGCGCTGCTTCTCATTCTGGGTGCTGCCCGGGGCGCATCCTGGGGCGACCGCATGGTGCGGGAGAACCGCTGGGGCGAAACCACTCTGCTCACCCCCATGGGCCATGACGTGAGTGGCCAGCGCCTCGGCATCCTCGGCATGGGGAGGATTGGCCAGGCTGTCGCCAGACGCGGCCGGGCCTTCGGCATGACGATCCACTATTTCTCGCGCAAGCCCGTGGCGGTGGAAGATGCTCTCGGTGCCATCTACCACCCTCGCTTGGAGGAACTGCTTCCAAACTGCGATTTCCTGTCTATCAATTGCGCCTCCACACCCGAGACGCGTGGGATGGTGAACGCCCAGGCTCTGGCGCTGCTGCCGAAGGGTGCGATCGTGGTCAACACGGCTCGCGGAGACATCGTCGATGATGGGGCGCTGATCGCAGCGCTGTCGTCAGGACGCCTCGCGGCAGCGGGGCTTGATGTGTTCAAAGGCGAGCCCAATATTGATCCGCGCTACCGAGCGCTCGACAACATCTTCATGCTGCCGCACATCGGCAGTGCGACACCCGGCACGCGCAACGCCATGGGCCATAAGTGCATCGACAATCTGCTGCAGTTCTTCCGCGGCGAACGGCCAACCGACCTTCTTACCAGAACCTGACAATAAAAAACCCTTGGGTGTACTGTCTCCTCATTGCAGCGTTCTTTGCGTAATACTACTTATTACAATACTCATGCCAAATTCATAGATAATGGCTACTACTAACGATTGCTGCGTGGCAGCCGCTCGGCGACTGCAAGGATTTCCATAATGAAGAACTTGACCGCCAATTCCATGAAATTGCGTGCAATTTTCGCCCTGTTTGCGGGGGTGACTTGGCTCAATGCGCCCTCGACGCCAGCATTTGCCGATTCCTCTCCGCAAGCCCAACTGGCCGTCAGCCAAGACTTGGCCACTTCGCAGAAACATAAGAAGAAAAGAAATAAACCCAACATTTTGGCGGTCTTGACCGATGATGTTGGCATCGATCAGGTGCCGCTCTATGGCTTTCACTCTTTATCGGTGCCGGCCACTCCGAACCTTGAGGCACTCCAGGGCGCCGGCCTGACCTTCCGCAACGCCTGGACAATGCCTGCCTGCTCGACGGCACGTGGCGTACTCTACACCGGCCGCTATCCGTTCCGGACGGAACTGCAGGCCGCGCTCGGCCCATCAGACCTCGCGAATTCCATGATATCGCCCTATGAGCAGACAATTCCGAAGCTTTTGCACAGGGTCGGCTATGCCACAGCATTGTTCGGCAAGTTCCATGTAGGACTGCAGGGCAACAGCCCCTTCGGCTACAGCATGCCGCGCTCACTGGGATGGGACTATTTCGACGGCTGGCTTGACGAGACGGGTGATCCGTCCTCGATCGACACGTCGGCCGGCCTCGGCGAGACCTACGCTGGCCTCTATCCCAATGGCTACGTTCCCGGCTCAAACTACGACGGCGCTGACACCGGTGCCTGCTATGCTGCGGACACGAGCTGCCAACTGATGTCCGCGCCTTACGACTCCAAGAATCCGCCTGGTCGCGCCTGCCGCGACAGCGGCGGCATTTTTGTGCCTGGTGAGTCCTGCACCACGATGCCGAGCAATGTCGATTTTACCACGTTGTCCGCACACTACGTATCGCCACTGGTGATCAATAACGGTGACTCGGTTGAGATTGTGCCGTCCACAGACAAACGCGCCCGTACCTTTCGAAACGTTGAACAGACAGATGCCGCGATCGCCTGGATCAATGCCCAGACGCAGGCCGGCAGACCATGGTTTGCAACCTACTCCACGGCCACCGTTCACACACCGATGCAGGTCCCACCCATCGACACGCTGCCGGCCGACGCCCCTGACGCCAATGGAGCCGATACAACGACGACGGCCGGCACGCTGCTGGTTGCCAACCAGATGATCCAAGCCATGGATCACGAATTCGGCCGCCTTTTGCTTAACACCGGCCTCGCCAAGGAGGTTGATGGCAAGCTGGTTGTCACCGCCGCTGGAGCCAACACCGTGATCATCTATGTCAATGACAACGGCTCGATGGGAACGCAGGTACGCGCGCCCTTTGATCCGACCCGCGCCAAGGGATCGCCCTACCAGACCGGAGTATGGACGCCCGTTGTGGTCGCAGGGACGATCGTAAGGAAGCCGGGCCGGACCGTCGATGGCATGATCAATATCGCCGATCTCTATGAGTTCATCGGCACCTTGGGGGGCGTCAACGTGCGCGAGGCCAACCCGCGACGCATCGACTCCGTACCCATGATGCCTTATTTTCTGATCAATAACCTGCCCAGCATCCGGAAGTATGATTTCACCTTCGTCGGCCCCAACCTGCAGGCCGACGGTGCCATCAACGGACCGTGCCAGTTCACCGTGCAGGATCCGCCAACCTGCTCGCAGATTCCGGTTACCAAGGGGGTCTGTGAAGACAATGGAGGCATATGGTTCGGACAGGGCGCAGATGCCAGTTATCCCACGCCGGACGGAGCAACCTCAACCACGCCGATCCCGTCCGAAGGTTTCAAGTATTGTTGTCAGGTTCAGCAGTGGATCAACAACAATGGTGGTACGCCCGGCACCGTCATTCCCACCACCGCCATCGGGGTCCGTGACAGGGCGGGATTCAAACTCGTGCGCAACGAGATGAACGACTACAACGCATCAACGAACGAGTGCCAGTCTGCCACCTACAACGAACTCTATGTCGTGAAGGATGGCAATCCACCGCTCATCGACCGAAGCGATCGCATGATCCCCACGCCATACACGCAAACCCAGCAGCTCAAATACAACGAACTCTCGGCCTACATGAACCGGATGCTTGCCTCCGCCCCGGACTGCCTCGCCGAGGGCGACGGCAATAACGACGGCGTAGTGAACCAGCAGGACATTCTCAATTACAATGCCATGGTCAGCCTGACGTCGGGTTCGAGCTGGTATGACGTCAACACCGACGGCTCTACAAATTCCGAAGACCAGCAGATCATATCCCAGCATCTTGGCTACAGATGCAAGAAGTAAGCCCCCGTTGCGCGGACCTAACGGCTTCGCAGATGGACAAAACGCCCACGCCGCCGAAACATGGGCGTGCTTGATTCCGGTGGCGTGAGCGTTCAATCTGACCCACATTGATGGGCCACAGCGGCCCCCCTTTGACAGGAGCCGACAATGGGACAGATCGACAAGCGCCTCGTGGAACTTGGCATTACACTGCCGGCTGCGGCCAAGCCCGTGGCCACTTACGTACCTTGGGTGCGGACCGGGAACCTCGTGTTCATCTCCGGCCAGGGCCCGATCGTCGATGGCAAGATCACTCTGCAAGGTTGTCTTGGCGACACCGTCTCGCTCGAGGATGGCATCAAGTCAGCCAGGCTCTGCGCGCTCAATGTTCTGGCCCAGTTGAAGGACGCTTGCGGTGGCGACCTCGACCGGGTGACGCGCGTCGTCAAGCTCCTTGGTTTTGTTAACGCGACGCCCTCTTTTGCAGACCACCCCAAGGTGATCAACGGGGCGTCCGACTTGATGGTGGAGGTATTCGGTGAGAAGGGAAAGCACGCGCGCTCCGCTGTCGCATCACCGTCGCTTCCCTTCGGCATCTCGACGGAGGTCGAGGCCATCATCGAAGTGGAATGAATATGTCTTTAAACAGAAAACGTGCGGCGGACTTCCTGACCTCGCGGCCCATTGCACACCGTGGACTGCATGACATCAGCAAAGGTGTGGTGGAGAACACCGCGTCCGCCTTCGCTGCCGCAATCGCCAAGAACTATGCTATCGAGTGCGACCTGCAGCTGACGAAGGATGGCGAGGCCGTGGTGTTCCACGACGAGCACCTCGAGCGGCTGGCTGAGGGTCACGGCATGGTGAAGGACCTCACCACCGCCGAGATGAAAAAACTCGTCATCCGCAACTCAGCCGACAGGGTGCAGACCCTCTCCGAGCTTCTGGCGCAGGTGAAGGGCCAGGTTCCGCTCGTGATCGAGTTGAAGACCCACTGGGACGGCGACGAGCGCCTGGCCGAACGCGCCGTTGAACTGCTAAAGGACTATTCCGGGCCCTACTGCCTCATGTCCTTCGACCCGGACCTCATTGATGCTGTGCGCCGCCTCTCGCCCGATACCATCCGCGGCATGGTGGCAGAACGGGTAGACGGGTCATATTATACATTTTTGCCGCTGGCGAAGCAGATGGAACTTCGCACTTTCTCGCATGTTGCCAGAACGCGGCCGGATTTCGTGTCGTTCTATTACGAGCAGCTGCCGTGGGCACCCATCACCGCCATGCGGGCCGCAGGCATGCCCATCATCACCTGGACAATCCGGTCGCCGGAGCAGGCCGTAGTGGCAATGAGATGCTCAGACCAGATCACCTTCGAAGACTTTATCGCGTAGCATGCTGAAGGCGGTCACCAGCGCCTTGGCGATTGCACGGGAGGACTGGGACCGGCTGGCCAACCCTCCAGCTGCGGAGTTCAACCCGCTGGTGAGCCATGACTTTTTCCGTTGCGTGGAGGAGTCAGGCTGTGCCATCGCAAAGACCGGCTGGATGCCACGCCATCTGGTGATGGAGCACGAAGGCCGGTTATCGGGTATTGTGCCGTGCTACCGCAAGCGGCATTCGCAGGGTGAATATGTCTTCGATTATGGCTGGGCGGATGCCTATGAGCGGGCTGGCGGTCGTTATTATCCAAAGCTGCAAGTGTCGGTACCCTTCTCGCCGGTTACCGGCCCTCGACTTCTTGCGGCGACCGAGGAGCAGCGCCGCGAGCTCGCCTCCGGGCTCATCGCGATGTGCACGCAGGAGGAGGCATCATCCGTGCATATCACCTTCATGCCGGAGAGCGACTGGACGGCGCTGGGTGGCCCGCTGTGGCTGCAACGCACCGACATCCAGTTTCACTGGATAAACAACGGGTACTCTTCCTTCGGTGATTTCCTGGCGTCACTCTCCTCGCAGAAACGCAAGAATATCCGCAAGGAGCGGACCTCAGTTGCAATAGCCGGGATCACCATGCATGCGTTGACCGGCGAGGACATCCAGGAGCGGCACTGGGATGCCTTCTTCGAGTTCTACATGGACACCAGTTCTCGCAAGTGGGGATCTCCCTATCTCAACCGCCGCTTCTTCAGCATGATCGGCGAGGCGATGAACGAGAACATCCTGCTGGTGATCGCCGAGCGTGGCGGCAGGATGATCGCGGGGGCTCTGAATTTCATCGGATCGCATGCACTCTATGGGCGGAACTGGGGAGCCATCGAGTACCACGACAATCTTCACTTCGAGACCTGCTATTACCAGGCCATCGACTTTGCCATCGCCCGCAAGCTGGCACGGGTGGAAGCCGGAGCGCAAGGGAGCCACAAGCTCGCGCGCGGTTACTTGCCTCACAAGACCTACAGCCTCCACTACCTCGCCCATCCGAGCCTGCAGCGGGCCGTGGCAAATTACCTCGAGGCGGAACGGGCTGGCGTCGACCAGCAGCAGCAAGCGCTAGCGGCGCATTCGCCATTCCGGCAGGAACAGGACTTCTAGAGGAATGAGAACGATGAGCTACGATACCAACAACATCTTCGCGAAGATCCTCCGCGGCGAAATCCCCTGCCACAAGGTTTATGAGAACGAGCACACACTCGCCTTCATGGATGTGATGCCGCAGGCCGACGGCCACATGCTGGTGATCCCAAAATCACCCGCCCGCAACCTGCTGGATGCCGATCCGACGGCGCTTGGAGCCCTCTTGGCAACCGTCCAAAGGGTTGCCCAGGCGGCGCGACAGGCTTTTGGCGCCGAGGGCGTGTTGATCCAGCAGTTCAACGAACCGGCAGCGGGGCAGACGGTATTCCACCTCCATTTTCACGTGCTGCCGCGCAGTGCCGGGGTTGGGTTGCGGCCTCACACCGGGAAGATGGCGGACAACGCAGTTCTCGCCGGGCATGCGGCGAAAGTCCGCGCCGCTCTGGGGGCTTGATCAAAATCAAAGTAACAGCGGGGAACGGTTCGCTAAGCTCTCCTCGCATGAGGAGACAGCCATGAATCACAAACATCGCAAAGTCCTGCACAGCCTTTTCAGCCATCCCCTTCCGTCCAACGTCCAGCTTCACGAAGTTGAGCCGGTGTTCAAGGAACTCGGCGCGGAACTCAGCCACTCCGGCCAAGGCCGGCTCATGGTGAGCATGAATGGCCACACGGCAACCTTCCATGGGTCCGATCACGGCCTATCGAAGGACGAGGTCCACAACATGAAGAAATTTATCGAAATCTGCGGCATCGAGCCGGCGCGGGACTACCCGCTGTAACGTCTGCGCAGCATACTCACACGTTCATCATGCTTACGCCTGACCTTGGCATCATTTTGGGACGCAAGGGAAAAGGATGCGCGGATCAAGTCTGGGCGCGATGAGATCCATGGGCACATCCGCAAAAGTCAAAAGGCCCGGTTCGCACCGGGCCTTTTGACTTTTATATATCCGCCAGAGCTATTCGGCGGCCGGAAGCTCGGTGGCCTTCGCCTGTTCTTCGAGGATCAGCGTGTCGCGCTTGTCGGCGACAGCACGGAGCCGTGAGAGCATACCGCCGGTACCCGCCGGGATAAGGCGGCCGACGATGACGTTCTCCTTGAGGCCCTCCAGCGTATCAACCTTGCCGATGATCGAGGCTTCGGTGAGCACGCGGGTAGTCTCCTGGAAGGATGCTGCCGAGATGAAGGAGCGCGTCTGCAGCGAGGCCTTGGTAATGCCCAAGAGCACTGGCTTGCCAGAAGCCGGGCGCATGCCATCAGCAATGAGCTTGGAGTTCTCGTGATCGAGCTCCTCGCGGTCGACCTGTTCTCCGAGCAGCAGCGTCGAGTCGCCGGTATCGGTGATCTCGACCTTCTGCAGCATCTGGCGAACAATCACCTCGATATGCTTGTCGTTGATGTTCACGCCCTGCAGTCGATAGACTTCCTGGATTTCGTTGACGAGGTAGGAGGCGAGCTCCTCCACGCCCTTGATGTCAAGGATGTCATGCGGCGCTGGGTTGCCGTCCATGATGTATTCACCCTTTTCTATGAAGTCGCCTTCCTGAACGGGAAGGTGCTTGCCCTTCGGGATCAAATACTCAACGGCTTCCACACCCTCCTCCGTCGGAACGATGCGGATGCGTCGCTTGTTCTTGTAGTCACGACCGAATTCGACGCGGCCGGAGATCTCCGCAATGATCGCGTGATCCTTGGGGCGACGTGCCTCGAAGAGTTCGGCGACACGCGGCAGGCCGCCGGTGATGTCGCGGGTCTTCGCACTCTCGAGCGGGATACGAGCCAGTACGTCACCCGCGGTGACCTTGGCACCCGGATCAACCGAGAGAACGGCATCGACTGACAGCAGGTAGCGGGCCTCACCGCCACGGGCGAGCTTCTGCACCTTGCCGTCCTTGCCCTTGACGACGATCGCGGGCTTCAGCGTCGAACCACGCTGGTTCGAGCGCCAGTCGATAATGACGCGGTTGGTGATGCCGGTGGCTTCGTCTGCCACTTCGTTCACTGACACGCCTTCTACAACATCCTCGAACTCCACCGAGCCGTCGACTTCCGTCATCAGTGGGCGGGTATAGGGATCCCACTCGGCGACGCGCGCGCCACGCTTCACCTTGTCTCCCTCGTCGGCATACATGCGGGTGCCGTAGAGCAGCTTGTGGATCGCGCGCTCCGTGCCGTTCTCGTCGACGAGAACAAGCGAGGAGTTACGACCCATGACCATAAGGCGTCCCTGGCCGTCCTTCGCAAAGTTGCGGTTACGGATAACGATCTTGCCGTCCGCATTGGCTTCGATGAAGGATTCGTTCAGAACCTGCGCTGTTCCACCGATGTGGAAGGTACGCATGGTGAGCTGCGTCCCAGGCTCGCCGATCGACTGTGCTGCAATGACACCCACGGCTTCACCCATGTTGACGGGCGTACCTCGCGCGAGGTCACGTCCATAGCACTTGGCGCAGACGCCGAACTTGGTCTCACAGGTCAGCACCGAGCGGATACGAAGCTCGCCGATACCTGACTTCTCGATGATCTCGACATGTGGTTCGAGGATCTCGTTGCCAGCGGCGACGATGATCTCGCCGGTCGCCGGGTTGATCACGTCCTGTGCCGCTGTACGACCCAGAACGCGGCTGCCCAGCGAGGCAATGATTTCGCCTGCGTCGACGATCGGCCGCGTGGTGAGGTAGGCCTTGCTCCCGCAATCCACTTCCGAAATGATCGCGTCTTGCGCCACGTCCACGAGACGGCGGGTGAGATACCCCGAATTCGCGGTCTTGAGCGCGGTGTCGGCGAGGCCCTTGCGGGCTCCGTGTGTCGAGTTGAAGTACTCGAGCACCGACAGGCCTTCCTTGAAGTTCGAGATGATCGGTGTCTCAATGATCTCACCCGACGGCTTGGCCATGAGGCCGCGCATGCCGCCCAGCTGCTTCATCTGTGCGGGCGAACCACGGGCACCCGAGTGGCTCATCATGTAGATCGAGTTGATCTGCTTCTCGCGGCCGGTCTTCTCGTCGATCTGAACCGCGGAGATGCGCGCCATCATTTCCTCGGCCACCTTGTCTGTGGTCTTGGCCCAGGCATCGACGACCTTGTTGTACTTCTCGCCCTGGGTAATGAGGCCGTCGATGTATTGCTGCTCGAACTCCTTTACCAGTTCGCGCGTGGTGTTGACGATCTTCTCCTTGGTCTCAGGGATGACCATGTCATCCTTGCCGAAGGAGATACCCGCCTTGTAGGCGTTGTAGAAGCCGAGTCCCATGATGCGGTCACAGAAGATGACCGACTCCTTCTGGCCGCAGTGACGGTAGACCGCGTCGATCATCTTGGAGATGTCGCGCTTGGTCATCAGCTTGTTGCAGAGGTCATAGCTGATGTTGATCGCCTTGGGCAGCAGTTCGCCGATCTTCATGCGGCCCGGCGTCGTCTCCACGATGCGGGTGTAGAGCTTGCCTTCCGCGTTCATGTCGGTGACGCGTCCCTTGATCTTGGTGGCGAGCGTGATGACGCCTGCTGCAAGGGCATGGTCGACTTCCGCCATGTTGCCGAAGGCCTTGCCCTCGCCAGGCTCGCCCTTGCGCATGATCGACAGGTAATAGAGGCCGAGCACGATGTCCTGCGACGGCACGATGATCGGCTGACCGTTGGCAGGGTGGAGCACGTTGTTCGTGGACATCATGAGGACGCGCGCTTCAAGCTGGGCTTCGAGCGACAGCGGAACGTGGACCGCCATCTGGTCGCCGTCGAAGTCGGCGTTGAAGGCGGTGCACACGAGCGGATGCAGCTGAATCGCTTTGCCCTCGATCAGCACGGGCTCGAAAGCCTGGATGCCGAGCCGGTGGAGCGTGGGCGCGCGATTCAGCAGGACCGGATGCTCGCGGATGACCTCATCGAGGATATCCCAGACCTCCGGCTTTTCCTTTTCGACCAGCTTCTTCGCCTGCTTGACCGTGGCCGACAGGCCCTTCGCGTCAAGGCGCGAGTAGATGAAGGGCTTGAACAGCTCAAGCGCCATCTTCTTCGGCAGTCCGCACTGGTGCAGCTTCATCTCGGGGCCGACGACGATGACTGAGCGACCCGAGTAGTCGACACGCTTGCCGAGCAGGTTTTGGCGGAAACGGCCCTGCTTGCCCTTCAGCATATCGGCCAGGGACTTCAGCGGACGCTTGTTGGCGCCGGTGATGACGCGACCGCGACGGCCGTTGTCGAACAGCGCGTCAACGGCTTCCTGCAGCATGCGCTTTTCGTTGCGCACGATGATGTCGGGAGCACGCAGCTCAATCAGGCGCTTGAGGCGGTTGTTGCGGTTGATGACGCGGCGATACAGGTCATTCAAATCCGACGTCGCGAAGCGGCCGCCATCCAACGGCACAAGCGGGCGCAGCTCCGGCGGAATCACCGGAACCTGGGTGAGGATCATCCACTCCGGGCGGTTGCCGGATTCCAGGAAGCTCTCGACCAGCTTCAGGCGCTTGGCGATCTTCTTGGGCTTCAGGTCGCCGGTGGCGTTCTTGAGCTCCTCGCGAAGCTGGTCACGCAGCTGCTCGAGATTCATCGACATCAGCATGTCGCGCACGGCTTCGGCACCGATGCCTGCCGTGAAGGCGTCCTCGCCGTAGTCTTCCTGCGCCTTTATGTACTCGCTCTCCGAGAGAAGCTGGTGCAGCTTCATCGGCGTGAGGCCGGGCTCGAGAACGATGTAGTTCTCGAAATAGAGAATGCGCTCTACATCCTTCAACGTCATGTCGAGCAGCATGGAGATGCGGCTCGGCAGCGACTTGAGAAACCAGATGTGGGCGACGGGGGCGGCGAGCTCGATATGGCCCATGCGCTCGCGCCGGACCTTCGAGAGAGTCACTTCCACGCCGCACTTTTCACAGATGATGCCCTTGTACTTCATCCGCTTGTACTTGCCGCAAAGGCACTCGTAGTCCTTCACGGGTCCGAAGATACGGGCGCAGAACAGCCCATCCCGCTCCGGCTTGAAGGTGCGGTAGTTGATGGTTTCGGGCTTCTTGATCTCGCCGAACGACCAGGACAGGATCTTCTCCGGGCTGGCAATCGAGATGCGGATCTGGTCGAAGGTCGGAGCCGGCGTTGCCGGGTTGAAGACGTTCATGACCTCTTGGTTCATCGGCCACTTCTCCATTTTGTGCGGGGCGCGCATATCCCGCGGGGATGTTCGAATTCTGTGGGGTGGTCGGCGAGAGGTTTCCCTCTCGCCGCTGAAACTTAACTCGAGACGTTCTGCTGCGAGTTCTGGAGCTCAACATTGAGGCTCAGCGAACGCATTTCCTTAACGAGAACATTGAAGCTTTCGGGGATGCCCGCTTCGAAGGTGTCGTCACCACGGACGATCGCCTCGTAGACCTTGGTGCGGCCCGCGACGTCGTCCGACTTGATGGTGAGCATTTCCTGCAGCGTATAGGCAGCTCCGTAGGCCTCCAACGCCCAGACCTCCATTTCGCCGAAGCGCTGGCCACCGAACTGCGCCTTGCCTCCCAGAGGTTGCTGGGTGACGAGCGAATACGGGCCGATGGAACGGGCGTGGATCTTGTCGTCCACGAGGTGATGCAGCTTGAGCATGTAGATGTAGCCAACGGTGACCTGACGGTCGAAGGGTTCGCCCGAGCGACCGTCAAACAGCGTGACCTGGCCCGACGTCGAAAGCCCCGCGTCCTTCAGCATGGCGGCTATATCTTCCTCGCGCGCGCCGTCAAAAACAGGTGTAGCGATTGGAACACCGCGGCGCAGGTTCTCGGCGGCTTCGACCAGCGACTTGTCGTCGAGGCCTTCGAGTTCCTCGTGCTTGCCATAAATCCGGCTGAGTTCAGTACGCAGCGGCTTGACATCCTTGTTGTCCCTCAGAGCATCGAGCATGGCGCCGATCTTGCGACCCATGCCGGCACAGGCCCAACCAAGATGGGTCTCGAGGATCTGACCGACGTTCATGCGCGAGGGCACGCCCAGCGGGTTCAACACCACGTCAACATGCGTGCCGTCCTCAAGGAACGGCATGTCCTCGATCGGAACGATGCGCGACACGACACCCTTGTTGCCGTGACGGCCGGCCATTTTGTCACCAGGCTGGATCTTGCGCTTTACGGCGACGAAGACCTTGACCATCTTCATGACACCCGGCGGGAGCTCGTCACCACGCTGCAGCTTGTCGACCTTGTCGTGGAAGCGCGTATCGAGGCGCTTCTTGGACTCGTCGTACTGCTGCTTCATGGCCTCAAGTTCACCCATCGCCTTCTCGTCGCTGAGCGCGATGTTCCACCACTGCGATTGCGGCACATCATCGAGGATCTTCTCGGTGATCTTGCCTTCGATCTTGTGGCCCTTTGGACCACCGGTGGCCTCCTTGCCGGCCAGCCAGCCCTTGAGGCGGCCATAGGAGTTGCGGTCCAGAATTTCGAGTTCGTCGTCGCGGTCCTTGGCGAGACGCTCGATCTCTTCCTTCTCGATTGCCTGTGCACGCTCATCCTTGTCGACGCCGTGGCGGTTGAACACGCGCACTTCGACCACCGTGCCCGAAACGCCGGGCGGCAGGCGGAGCGAGGTGTCACGAACATCAGAGGCTTTTTCACCGAAGATGGCGCGAAGCAGTTTTTCTTCCGGTGTCATCGGGCTTTCGCCCTTCGGCGTGATCTTGCCACACAGAATGTCGCCCGGCTTCACTTCGGCGCCGATGTAGACGATGCCGGCTTCGTCAAGGTTCTTGAGGGCTTCCTCGCCAACGTTCGGAATGTCGCGGGTTATTTCCTCGGGGCCCAACTTCGTGTCACGCGCCATCACGTCGAATTCCTCGATGTGGATGGAGGTGAACACGTCGTCCTTCACGATACGCTCGGAGAGCAGGATCGAGTC
>CANJMQ010000043.1 GCA_947475225.1 Bradyrhizobiaceae bacterium | reverse complement strand
GGACTTGCCGTCATCAACCGAGCCGCAGGTGATGAAGCGCAGCAGGTCCTTCTGCTCCTGGGCGTGGAGATAGGCCTCGACGTCGCCGCCGGTGAACTCGATGAATCGCGTCATCAGAAATATCCTTCCTGCTTCTTCTTTTCCATGGAGGCGGAGGCATCCTTGTCGATGACCCGGCCCTGGCGCTCGGAAGACGTGGCGACCAGCATCTCTTCCACGATGTCGAGCAGGTTCGTCGCGTTGGAGTCGATGGCGCCGGTCAGTGGATAGCAGCCAAGCGTGCGGAAGCGCACCTTGCGCATCTCCGGCGTCTCGCCGGGGTTCAAGCGCATGCGCTCGTCATCCACCATGATCATCTGGCCGTCGCGCCACACCACGGGGCGCTCGGCAGCGAAATACAGCGGCACGATCTCGATATTCTCGCGGTGGATGTATTGCCAGATGTCGAGTTCGGTCCAGTTCGACAGCGGGAACACGCGGATCGACTCGCCCTTGTTCTTGCGTGCGTTGTAGAGGTCCCAGAGCTCGGGCCGCTGGTTCTTGGGGTCCCAGCGATGACGCTGGTCGCGGAAGGAGAAGATGCGCTCCTTGGCGCGCGACTTTTCCTCGTCGCGGCGCGCCCCGCCGAAGGCCGCGTCAAAGCCATGTTTGTCGAGCGCCTGCTTGAGGCCGTCGGTCTTCATGATCTGGGTGTGAAGGGCGGAGCCGTGGTCGAAGGGGTTGACGTTCTTGGCAACGCCATCCGGGTTCTTGTGAACGATCAGCTCCCAGTCATACTTCTTCGCGGTGGCCTCGCGCAGCGCATACATGTCGCGGAACTTCCAGCCGGTATCGACATGCATCAGCGGGAAGGGTGGCTTCGAGGGATAGAAGGCCTTGATGGCGAGATGCAGCATCACGGCAGAATCCTTGCCGATCGAATAGAGCATCACCGGCTTTTCGCACTCGGCCGCCACCTCGCGAATGATGTGGATCGATTCGGCTTCCAGCCTTTCGAGATGGGTGAGCGTCCGGTCGGCCGCGCGGAGCGCGGTCTTGGGTGCGCCGGCGGGCGGCGCCTGCTGGGCGATCCAGCCGCGCACCTTTTCGATGGTGCGGGTCGAGGGCGAGCGGCCCTTGCGGAGGTCGAAGACGAAACTGGGATCGCCCAGCGCCTGTTTGCCCAGCGCCGTTGGGTCAACCCCAGCCGATGAAAGGAAGCGCTCGATTTCCGACAGGAAAGACTGGGCAACACTGTCCATGATAGGTTTTTACCTTTGAATGGCTTAATTTCCACTGCCATAACCGAAATAACGTGTTGCAGATAGGAAATTTTTTGTGATCTGAGCGCGAAACCTCGCCATTTATAGGATTTATACTATTTTTAGCCTGTGGACTGGGCCTTGAGGTCACCTTAGGACCGTTATAGAGTTTTTCCTGGGAGGAAACGAAGTGGACAAAGGTAACCGACGCAAGCCGGCCCAACGATCCGGCATGCCTTTCCAGAACCCGCACGGGCATGGCGAGGCGCAGGGCAAGCTGCTGGAGCAGGCCATCGGGCGTGCCGTGAAGGAGTTCCGCGAGAAACTGGGCCTCACCATCGCCGAGCTCGCCAAGGCGGCAGATATGTCCGCCGGCATGCTGTCCAAGATCGAGAATGGAGCCACGTCGCCCTCGCTCGCCTCGCTGCAGTCGCTGGGCAAGGCGCTGCAGGTGCCGGTCACCTCCTTCTTCAAGTCCTATGAGGAAATCCGCGACGCCACCTTCGTGAAGGCGGGCAAGGGCCTGACCATTGAGCGCCGCGGCACCCGCGCCGGCCACCAGTATGAACTTCTCGGCCACAGCCCGCATGGGCCGGTCATGGTCGAGCCGTACCTCATTACGCTGACGCATGAGTCGGACGTCTTCCCGACCTTCCAGCATCCCGGCCTTGAATTCCTTTACATGCTCGAGGGCAATGTCGTGTACCGCCATGGCGAAAGGACCTATGACATGCACCCCGGCGATGCGCTGTTCTTCGATGCCGAGGCGCCGCACGGGCCGGAGGAACTGCGAAAGCTTCCGATCCGTTATCTCTCCGTCATCAGCTATCGCCGCGAGGACTAGCAGTGCGTGTCATGTTGCGTTTCGTCGTCGTCGGCCTTGCCCTGGTGGCGTGGCTCGGGTGCGGGCGTGCCGATGAGCCGATGGACGGCACCTTCTTGGCCGGGCGTTCCTGCGAGGGGCTGTTGTCGATCCGCAAGGGGACCAACCCCGGCCATGTGATCACCGGCCCTGGCGTCGGTTACCAGTTGCTGGCCCGCAATCAGAAGCAGGCGACCCACTATCGTATCGAGATCCTCAACGCCGACCCGCGTGAGCGCTGGGTGGCGGCGGAGTGCGGCAAGGTCGTTCCGGCGGCCGCGCCGCAGCCAGCGCCGACGCAGCCAGCGCCGGCGCCTGCCAAGCCGAAGCCCGTTGAGCTGGCCTATATCCTGGCGCTGAGCTGGCAGCCCGCCTTCTGCGAAACCAGCCCGAAAAGACCCGAATGCCGCTGGCAGACCGGCCAGCGCTATGACGCCAACTACCTGTCGCTTCATGGCTTGTGGCCGCAACCCTCCAGCCTGCAGTACTGCAACCTGCCTGCCGGCCTGCGCACGGCGGCCGAGGGCGGCCGCTGGAAGGACATTCCGGCCATCGAGCTCAGCATGTCGACCCGCGCCGACCTCGAAACCATGATGCCGAGCTCGAAATCGCTGCTGGACCGCCATGAATGGGCAAAGCACGGCAGTTGCTACCCGGCCAACGCCGAGGCCTATTTCAAGGACTCCCTGCGCCTCCTGAAGGCCGTCAACGCCTCGCCCGTGGCCGACCTCTTCATGCGCAACATCGGCCGGAGGCTCACGACGGCTGACATCCGCGCCGCCTTCGACCAGGCCTTCGGAAACGGGGCCGGCCAGCGCGTGCGCGTGGCCTGCAAGGACGTCGGCAACCGGCGGCTGATCGCTGAAATCACCATCGGCCTCAAGGGTGACCTGTCCGGCGGAACCGGCTTGCCGGACCTGATGCGGGCTGCAACAACAACTGACCCCGGCTGCCCGGCAGGCATCCTCGACACGGTAGGCACGCAGTAGGCACATGCGGGGGTGCATTCCTCGCATGAAACAAAATTTCCTGTTAGTTGATGACCCGGCCAAGGCCTGCTATATTCTTAGGCATCATTGCTGAAGGAGAACGGGCCATGTGTGGCATTGTCGGACTCTATCTCAAGAACCCCAAGCTGCAGCCGCAGCTGGGTGCGATGTTCCGGCCCATGCTGATCGAGATGACGAACCGCGGACCCGATTCTGCCGGGGTCGCCGTCTATCGCAACCCGGTCAAGGCCAACGAGGTGAAGTTCTCGCTCGCCCATGACGACAGGGCCTACAAGTGGCGCCATGTCGAGGCCGGTCTCGAGGAGGGGCTGAACTGCGAAGCCTCGATCGAACAGGTAGGCAGCCACTGCATCCTCGTCACCAACGCGAAGGAAGAAGACGTGGTGACGTGGCTCAAGGCCAATGCGCCCGGCGTGCGCGTTGTGGGCTCGGGCCATACGGTCGAGATCTTCAAGGAAACGGGCCTGCCGGAGAAGGTCTATGACCGCTTCGATCTCGCAAGTGCTTCCGGTACCCACATCATCGGCCACACCCGCATGGCAACTGAGAGTGCGGTAACCACTGCGGGCTCGCATCCCTTCGCCACCGGCGCCGACCTCTGCCTCGTGCACAATGGCTCGCTGTCCAATCACAATCGCCTGCGCGAAAACCTGAAGCGCGAGGGCATGGAGTTCCAAACCGAGAACGATACCGAGGTCGCCGCTGCCTACATGACCTGGAAACTCCGCAACGGCGCCACCCTCAGGGAAGCCCTCGAAGGCGGCCTCAAGGACCTCGACGGCTTCTACACCTTCCTTGTCGGCACCGCGGACGGCTTTGCCGTGGTACGCGATCCCATCGCCTGCAAGCACGCGGTCATGGCCGAGACGGATGACTGGGTCGCCATGGCCACCGAATGGCGCGCCATCGCGCATCTTCCCGGCGCTGATGATGCGAAGATCTGGGAGCCGGAACCCAGCACCATCTACACCTGGGGCGGCAACGCCTGACCTCACGATGAGCTTCGCCGCCGCCCGTTCTGCTCATTGGGCGCCGGCGCCTTCCACCTGCCTCGCCCAAGAAAACACAAGGGACGAGGCCAAAATGGGACGGACTGCAGCATGCATGAACTTGACCTCAAGGCGCTCGGCGTCACCGCAATCAACCAGAACCTCTATCATGTGCCGAAGGATACCAACGATCGCCAGTGGTCGATCAGGAACCCGATGGGCCAGCACGCCATCGCCTGCGGTGTTGATGCGCCGCTGATGATCGACGTCATGGGCCATGTCGGCTTCTACTGCGGCGGCATGAACAAGGAAGCCGAGATCACCATCCACGGCCACGCCGGTGTCGGCGTCGCCGAGAACATGATGTCGGGCGTGGTGTGGGTGAAGGGCAATGCGTCGGAATCAGCTGGCGCCACCGCCAATGGCGGCCTGCTCGTGATCGAGGGTGATGCCTCCTCGCGCTGCGGCATCTCGATGAAGGGCGTGGACATCGTGGTGGGTGGCTCAGTCGGCCACATGTCGGCCTTCATGGCACAGCGCGGCAACCTCGTGGTGTGCGGCAATGCGGGTGAGGCGCTGGGCGACTCGATCTACGAGGCCCGCCTCTATGTGAAGGGCCGCGCCGACAACCTTGGTTCCGACTGCATCGAAAAGGAGATGCGCAGTGAGCATCTCGAAGACCTCGCCAGGCTGCTGGAGCGCGCCAGGCTGAAGCACAAGCCTCAAGCCTTCCGCCGCTACGGCTCCGCCCGCAAGCTCTATAACTTCAACGTCGATCACGCCGACGCTTACTGAGGAACGAAAGCAAATGGACATCAACGTTCCACGCACCCCACCGCGCAAATCCGCCACCTTCGACGACTATACGATGGCAGAAATCCGCCGTGCCGCCACCACCGGCATCTATGACATCCGCGGCGCGGGCGCCAAGCGCAAGCTTCCGAATTTCGACGACCTGCTGTTCCTTGGCGCCTCGATCTCGCGCTATCCGCTCGAAGGCTATCGCGAGAAATGCGGCACCGACGTGGTGCTCGGCACCCGCTTCGCGAAGAAGCCGATTGAACTCAAGATCCCGATCACCATCGCCGGCATGAGCTTCGGCTCGCTCTCGGCGCAGGCCAAGGAAGCGCTGGGCCGCGGCGCCTCGATGGCCGGCACCTCAACGACGACGGGCGACGGCGGCATGACGCCGGAAGAGCGTGGTCAGTCGAAGTACCTCGTCTACCAGTATCTGCCATCGCGCTACGGCATGAACCCCGACGACCTGCGCAAGGCGGATGCCATCGAAGTGGTGGTCGGACAGGGTGCCAAGCCCGGCGGCGGCGGCATGCTGCTCGGCCAGAAGATTTCCGATCGCGTGGCAGCGATGCGCTGCCTGCCCAAGGGCATCGACCAGCGCTCCGCCTGCCGCCACCCGGACTGGACGGGTCCTGACGATCTCGAGATCAAGATTCACGAATTACGTGAAATCACCTCATGGGAAAAACCGATCTACGTGAAGGTCGGTGGCACGCGCCCCTATTATGATGTGGCGCTTGCGGTGAAGGCCGGTGCCGACGTCGTTGTACTGGACGGCATGCAGGGCGGCACCGCCGCCACGCAGGAGATCTTCATCGAGCATGTCGGCCTGCCGACGCTCGCCTGCATCCGGCCTGCCGTGAAGGCGCTGCAGGATCTGGGCATGCATCGCAAGGTGCAACTTATCATGTCCGGCGGTATCCGTTCCGGTGCTGACGTGGCGAAGGCCCTGGCACTGGGTGCCGATGCCGTGGCCATCGGCACCGCGGCCCTCGTTGCATTGGGTGACAACGACCCGCATCTCGAAGAGGAATATCGCGCACTCGGCACCACGGCGGGTGCCTATGACGACTGGCACGAAGGCCGTGACCCGGCGGGCATCACCACGCAGGACCCCGTCCTTGCCGCCAGGCTTGACCCTGTCAAGGCGGGCAAGCGCCTGTCGAACTACCTTAAGGTCATGACGCTCGAAGCCCAGACCGTGGCGCGCGCCTGCGGCAAGAGCCATCTTCACAACCTTGAGCCCGAGGATCTCTGTGCACTGACGGTGGAAGCCGCTGCAATGGCGCAGGTCCCTCTTGCAGGAACAAGCTGGATTCCGGGCCGCGGCGGATATTAGCATCGTGGCTGATGACAATCCCCGGTTTCCTCAGTAAGGAAGCCGGGTTATTCAAGACACGACCAACTGCAGAACAAGACCAACAAAGACGACACGGGAGTGAAACGGACCATGGGCGATCTCGCCGCTTATGCCAAGAAAAACGGCATCAAATTCTTCCTCTTCAACTTCACGGACCTCTTCGGCGTGCAGCGCGCCAAGCTCGTTCCGGCGGAAGCCGCGGCCCGGATGCAGAAGGCCGGTGCGGGCTTTGCGGGCTTCGCGACCTGGCTCGACCAGACTCCGGCCCATCCCGATATTCTCGTGATGCCCGACACCAATTCCATAATCCCGCTACCGTGGCGCCCCGAAGTGGCGTGGGTCGCGGGTGAGCCGTGGATGAACGGCGAGCCGCTCGCCCAGGCCCCGCGCGTCGTGCTGCGAAAGCTCTCCGAGCACTATGCCAAGAAGAACATGAAGCTCATGGCCGGCGTCGAGCCTGAGTTCCATCTCATCAATGCCGATGGCTCGGCCGTCTCCGACAGCCGCGATACGGCGGAGAAGCCCTGCTACGATCAGGCTGCCATCATGCGCCGCCTCGATGTCATCGCCGAGATCTGCACGACCATGACGCAGCTCGGCTGGGGCCCCTACCAGAACGACCACGAAGATGCGAACGGCCAGTTCGAGATCAACTGGAACTTCTCGGACGCGCTTACCACCGCCGACCAGGTGGCCTTCTTCAAGTTCATGGTCAAGTCCATCGCCGAGAAGCATGGCCTGCGCGCCACCTTCATGCCGAAGCCCTTCATCAACCTCACCGGCAACGGCTGCCACGTTCATCTTTCGGTGTGGACGAAGGACGGCAAGAAGAACCTGTTCGAGGACGCCAAGGGCGAGCTTGGTGTTTCCAAGCTCGGCTACCACTTCCTCGGCGGACTCATGCAGCACGCCGCCGCGATGTGCGCGATCACCAACCCCACGGTGAACAGCTACAAGCGCATCAACGCGCCGCGCACCATCTCGGGTGCCACCTGGTCGCCCTCGTCAATCACCTATGGCGGCAACAACCGCACCCACATGGTCCGCATCCCGGATTCTGGCCGCGCTGAATATCGCCTGCCGGACTGCGCTGCCAACCCCTACCTGCTGCTGGCCTCCATCCTCGTCGCCGGCATGCATGGCATTGAAAAGCAGATGGACCCGGGCAAGCGCCTCGACATCGACATGTATGCCGAGGGCCACACCATCAAGAACGCCAAGAAGCTGCCGTTGAACCTTCTCGACGCGCTTAGGAACTTCGAGCAGGACAGCTACCTGCAGGAGATGCTCGGCAAGGAAGTGAGCCAGGGCTATCTCAAGCTCAAGCACAATGAGTGGAACAACTACTGCCGTCACCTGACGCAGTGGGAACGCGACACCACGCTCGACTGCTGATCCCTCACGGGAACGAAGCGAACGACAAAGCCCGGTGCGAGAAATCGCGCCGGGTTTTTTGTTCGAGAGTGCCACTTTGTTTGTCGTCACCCTGGCATTCGCCGGGATGACGCCATTGAGATTGAGAGAGTTACTTCCGCTCCGATGCCGGCGTCACCCCGAACGCCTCGCGATACGCCCGGCTGAAATGGCTGGCGCTCGAGAAGCCGCAGCCCAGGGCGATTTCGGTGATCGTCACGGCGGACTGGCGCAGCAGGTCGCGGGCGCGCTCGAGCCTGATCTGGCGGTAATGGCCGGCATAGCTGGAGCCCAGCTTTTCGGCGAACAACCGGTCGAGTTGGCGTGTGGAGAGCCCGATGCGCCGTGCGGTTTCCGGCCGCGTCAGAGGCTCGCCGGGGTGGCTTTCCATCAGTTCCAGGGCGGCGCTGAGGCGGTCGTCATGAACGCCGTAGCGCTCCGTCAGCGACGCGCGCTGCGCTGACTGTGCGGGCCGGATGTCGGTGTGCATGAACCAGTCGGACACCTTGCGGGCCAGTTCGGGCCCGTGCGCCTCGGCGATCAGCGCGTGCATCATGTCGAGCGGCGCCGTGCCGCCCGCGCAGGTGAGGCGGTTGCGGTCGACGATGTAGATGGAGCGCGTGAGCATCACATTGGGAAAGGCCTCGGCCACGGCGGGCGCATGCTCCCAGTGCACCGTCATGTGATAGCCGTCCATGATGCCGGCACGCGCCAGGATCACCGGCCCGCCCGAGACCCCGCCGATGCGCAGGCCGCGGCCCGCCAGCGTGCGCAGCCACTGCAGCGTGGTGCGGTCCTTGAAGGCCGTCGGGTTGCCGCCAGCGCAGACAAACAGGAAGTCGAGCTTCACGCTGTCTCCCGGCTTCACCGGGCAGGGCACGGTGGCCCCGCAGGAGGCCGTCACGATGGCTGGGCCCGGCGTGATGTGAACCCAGCGGTAAAGCTCCCGCCCCGCCAGCAGGTTGGCGGCGCGCAAGGGCTCCACCACCGAGGCATAGGACATCAGCGCGAAGCCGGGGATGAGCATCAGGCCCACCGTCTGTGGCGTTTCTGGCATGGCGGAAATATATCAGGAAATGGCTCTTGAATGCAAGACGCGCGGCCTCTGCAGGGACTACAAAGGGCAATCCAAGATTCAGGACCAGCGCATGCGCTACAATGTATTCTCGCTCATCAAGAACTCCTTCTCCGGCCACAAGAACTGGGAGCCCGCCTGGCGCGACCCCGTGCCCCAGAAGGAATATGACATCATCATCGTCGGCGGCGGCGGCCATGGGCTGGCGACGGCCTATTACCTTGCCAAGGAGCACGGCCTCAAGAACATCGCGGTTCTGGAAAAGGGCTGGCTCGGCTCGGGCAACATTGGCCGCAACACGACGATCATCCGCTCCAACTACATGCTGCCCGGCAACAACCCGTTCTACGAATGGTCGATGAAGCTGTGGGAGAACCTCGAGCAGGACTTCAACTTCAACGCCATGGTCTCGCAGCGCGGCGTATTGAACCTCTGCCACACCGACGCCCAGCGCGACGCCTTCGCGCGGCGTGGCAACGCCATGCGCATCGACGGCGTGGACGCCGAGCTTCTCGACCGCGAGGCGGTCAGGGAGATGTATCCCTTCTTTGACTACGAGAATGCCCGCTTCCCCATCAAGGGCGGCCTCCTCCAGAAGCGCGGCGGCACGGTGCGCCATGATGGCGTGGCCTGGGGCTATGCCCGTGGTGCCGACAGTCGCGGTGTGGACATCATCCAGCACTGCGAGGTGAAGGGCATCAAGGTCGAGAACGGCAAGGTCGTTGGTGTGGACACCAACAGGGGCCTCATCAAGTGCAAGAAGCTCGGGTTGGCCACAGCCGGCAACTCGTCTGAAACAGCCAAGATGGTCGGCATGCGCCTGCCCATGGAAAGCCACGTGCTGCAGGCCTTCGTGTCTGAAGGCTTGAAGCCCTACATCGACGGCGTCGTCACCTTCGGCGCAGGCCACTTCTATGTCTCGCAGTCGGACAAGGGCGGCCTCGTCTTCGGTGGCGACATTGACGGCTACAACTCCTACGCCCGCCGTGGCAACCTGCCGATGGTCGAGCATGTGATCGAGGCGGGTGTCGCCATGATCCCGTCGCTGTCGCGCGTGCGCGTGCTGCGCTCCTGGGGCGGCATCATGGACATGTCGATGGACGGTTCGCCGATCATCGACAAGACCCACATCGAGGGCCTCTATCTCAACGCCGGCTGGTGTTACGGCGGCTTCAAGGCCACGCCTGCCTCGGGCTGGTGCTTCGCCTATACCATTGCCAAGGACGAACCCCACAAGCTCAATGCCGCCTATCGTCTGGACCGGTTCAAAACCGGCCACATGCTCGACGAAAAGGGCCAGGGCGCCACACCGAACCTGCACTGACGGATCACGCATATGCTCATCCCATGCCCACATTGCGGAACCAGGCCCGTCGAGGAGTTCACCTTCCTCGGTGACGCCGCGCCCACCCGCCCCACCACCAATGACCCCTCGACCATGGAGGCCTGGTACGAATACGTCTACCTGCGCAACAACCCGCGTGGTGCGATCGAGGAATATGCCCATCACTCCGGCGGCTGCCGCTCATGGCTCGTGGTGTCGCGCAACACTGAGACACATGAGGTCTTCGGCGCGGTTCCGGCACGCGACTTCACCAGAGCCAAGGGAGCGAAGGCATGACCTCCTATCGTCTCGACAAGGGTGGCCTCATCGACCGCTCGACGGCACTGCGCTTCACCTTCGACGGCGCCCTTCACGTCGGCCACCAGGGCGACACGCTGGCGTCCGCTCTGCTGGCCAATGGCGTCACCCTCATGGGTCGTTCCTTCAAGTATCACCGCCCGCGCAGCGTCATCACCGCAGGTGCGGCGGAGCCCAATGCGCTGGTCGAGCTGCGCGAGGGCGGCCGCAAGGAGGCCAACACGCGGGCCACCATGATCGAGCTCTATGACGGGCTCGTTTCGAAGAGCCAGAACAACTGGCCCTCGCTCGACTTCGACGTGGGCGCGCTCACCTCGCTCGCCTCGTCTGTCTTCGTCGCGGGCTTCTACTACAAGACCTTCATGTGGCCGAAGAGCTTCTGGGAGAAGATCTACGAGCCCATCATCCGCCGCGCAGCGGGGCTCGGCACCGCCTCCAAGCTTCCTGATCCGGACAAGTACGAGAAGTCCTATGCGCACTGCGATGTGCTGGTGATCGGCTCCGGCCCCACCGGCCTCATGGCGGCACTCGCTGCCGCGCGCCAGGCCAAGCGCGTCATCCTCGCTGATGAAAGTTCCCGCCTCGGCGGCTCGCTGCTGAACGAGCAGGAAGAGATCGGCGGCACCTCTGGTTACGAATGGACACAGGGCGTCATCGCCGAGCTTGGCAGCATGCCCAACGTCACGCTGCTGCCGCGCACCACCATCATGGGCTGGTTCGATGGCAACATCTTTGGCGCGGTGGAGCGCGTGAGCGACCATCTGCGCGTGCCGGACCCTTACGAACCGCGCCAGCGCTACTGGAAGATTCATGCGAAACGCGCCGTCCTCGCGGCGGGCGCGGAAGAGCGGCCGGTAGCCTTCGGCGGCAACGACATGCCGGGCGTCATGACGGCGTCTGCGATGCGCACCTATGCCAACCGCTATGCGGCGGCGGCGGGTCGTTCCGTCGTTGTCTTCGGCGGCAATGACTCGATCTATCGCACCGCGCGCGACCTGAAGTCCCATGGCATCCATGTGGAAGCCATCGTCGATAGTCGCAAGGAATCCAAGGCAGATGCAGCGGGAACGCCCGTGCTGCGCGGTGCCCTGGTGGCCGATGCGGTGGGTGGCAAGGCGGTCAAATCCGTGCACCTTGCCGACGGCACGCACATCAACTGCGAGGCCGTCGCGATGTCCGGCGGCTTTAGCCCCATCGTCAATCTCGCCTGCCATCGCGGCAAGAAGCCCGTGTGGGATGCAAAGCTGCTCGCCTTCCTGCCGCCTGACAATGGCGAGGCCTTTACGGTTGCGGGCTCCGCTGCTAGCAGGATGCTACTCTCCGAATGCCTCGCCGATGGCGCCGCCAAGGGTGCGGTGGACGGCAAACCCATCACGGTTCCAAAGTGCCGCGACGAGGCCTTCGCCATCTCGCCCCTGTGGTGGGTGAAGGAATCCCACGGCAAGGCCTTCATCGACTACCAGAACGACGCGACCGCCAAGGACCTGCCGCTCGCCGCGCGCGAGGGCTACTCCGATGTCGAACTTGCCAAGCGCTACACGACGACGGGCATGGCCACCGATCAGGGCAAGCTCGGCAACATCAACGCCATCGCCATTCTGGCGGAGGCGACGGGCCGCACCATGGATGAGGTGGGCACCACCACTTTCCGCCCCTTCTACACGCCTGTCTCCTTCGGCGCCTTCACCGGTCCCTTCACCGGCCACCACTTCCAGCCCGTCCGCAAGACGCCGCTGCATGACTGGGCGGAAGAGCAGGGCGCGGTCTTCGTCGAAACCGGCTTGTGGATGCGCTCCTCGTGGTTCCCGCGTGAGGGCGAGGACTGGCTCGCCTCTGCCTCGCGCGAGGTGCTCAACACGCGTGGCGCGGTCGGCATCTGCGATGTCTCAACGCTCGGCAAGATCGACGTCCAGGGCAAGGACGCCGGACAATTCCTCGACAGGCTTTACTGCAACACCTTCTCCACCCTCGCGGTGGGCAAGGCGCGCTACGGCCTCATGCTGCGCGAGGACGGCATCGTCTATGATGACGGCACCACCTCGCGTCTCGCTGAAGACCATTACGTGATGACCACCACCACGGCCAACGCCGCCAAGGTGATGGCGCAGATGGAATTCGCCCACCAGGCGCTGTTCCCCGATCTCGACGTGACTTACGTCTCGGTCACCGAGCAATGGGCGCAGATGGCGGTGGCGGGCCCGAAGTCGCGTCCTACGCTGCAGAAGCTGATGGACGAGCTCGTCATGACGGACGAGAGCGTGCCCTACATGGCCGCGCTTGAAGTCTCCATCATGGGCGGCATCCCGGCGCGCCTGTTCCGCCTCTCCTTCTCGGGCGAGCATGCCTATGAGCTGGCAGTGCCGGCGGATTATGGTTCCATGGTCGCCCGCGCGGTGATGCAGGCTGGCGATGAATTCGGCATCACGCCCTATGGCGTGGAAGCCCTCTCCATCATGCGCATTGAAAAGGGCCATGTGGCCGGTGGTGAACTCAACGGCACGACCACCGCGGGTGATCTCGGCATGGGCAAGATGGTGTCTGCCAAGAAGGACTTCATCGGCCGCATGATGGCGCAGCGCGAAGGGCTAACCGACCCAAACCGCCAGGCCGTTGTTGGCATCCGCCCGGTGAACCCGGCAGACCGCATCCGTGCGGGCGCGCATCTCCTCAAGCAGGACGACACGCCCTCGATGAAGAACGATCAGGGCTATGTGACGGGTGTTGCATGGTCGCCCATGCTCGACATGTGGGTGGGTTTGGCACTCTTCGCCAATGGCCGCGCGCGCCATGGCGAGATCGTGCAGGTCTGGGACGGGTTACGCGGTCACCGCGTGATGGCCGAGATCTGTGACCCCATGCATTTCGACAAGGAGAACAAGAGACTCCATGCCTGAGACAGCACACATGACCGAACGTACATTCAACCGCGTTTCCCCCCTCCAGGACGTCGCCCTGCAGGGCCGCTTCGGCGCTGACAAGGGTGCGGTGGGCGTCACCTTCACCGTCCGCCACCCCATGTCGATCATCACGGTGATCGCGCGGGCAGGGCAGGGCGCTGCCACGGCCGCAGCACTCAAGGGCCATGACGCACAGTGGGCCGGGCCCGACCAGTATTTCGTGCTGGCCGAGAACCGCGGCGAGGGCGCGCTCTATCGTGAACTCAAGGCGAAGCTTTCGGGTCTCGCCTCGGTGTCGGACCAAAGCCACGGCCGTGTCATCATTCGCCTGGTTGGCCCCAGGGCCCGCGCCGTGCTGGCCAAGGGCACGCCGGTGGATCTCCATCCGGATGCCTTCCCGCTCGGCAAGTCGGCTTTGACACAGATGGCCCACGTCGGCGTGCACCTCACGCGGGTGGGTGCTGACAGCTACGACGTCTCGGTGTTCCGCGGCTTCTCGGAAAGCTTCTGGGAGTGGATCACCGAGCAGGCGGAAGAGTTCGGCTATCAGGTGATCTGAACGTCTTCTCCCGCTTTTGCAGCGGGAGAGGACGCGAGGTCGCTTTCCGCTCGCCATCGCCCCGGCGACATGCCGCTCCACCGGCGAAAGGCATGCACGAAGGAGCTGACGGATGCGTAGTCGAGCGTAAAGGCAATGTCGGCGATGCCGAGTGCGCCCAGCATCAGCAACTCGCGCGCGGCCGTATGGCGCACCTCGTCCTTGATGGCCTCGAAACTGGCGCCCTCCTGCCGCAGCCTGCGCCTGAGCGTTCGGGGATGAAGGCCAAGCCGCCCTGCCACATCCTCCATCTTTGCCTGTCCCATCAGCAACTGCGGGCGCAGCAGATGGCGGACGTGGCCGCCCATCTCCCGCTGCGACGCCTCCAGGGCCGACGCAAGGCGGGCGCGGGCCTGCTCATGCAGCCTGATATCCGCCTGCGGCAGTCTGAAGGCCAGACTGGCCGGCGTCAGCAGCAGGCCCGTCTGGCCTTGGCCAAAGCGCACCGGGCAGCGGCCGAGCCGCTGATAGGCGGCCGGATCGTCCGGGGCCGGCCGTGACAGGAGTATCTCGGCGGGGCCCACGGCCCCTTGCGTCAGCTCGGACACCAGATTGCAGCCGACGGCGAGCACCATGTCGTAGATCTGGGGCGAAGCGTTGACCGATTGGTCATAGACGCCATAACCGAGAATGACGTCCTGCTCCGCCCGGATGAGATAGGCTGCACCTCCCGTCGAGTTGCTGATCTGGAAGGCAACGAAGGCGGTGATGGCCTCGCCCAGCGTGGCGGCATGGCGCATCGCAACGCCCAAGGGCCCGAGTGCAGCCAGTGTCTGGCGCTGGCCGAGCAGCATGCCGATGTCGTCGCGGCCGGTGACCCGGCAGGCATTGTCGAGGATCGCCAGGAAGCCGGAAAAGGGAATGAAGCCATCCGGACGCAGCTGGCCGGGCGCGACGCCGGTGCCGGCGAGCACTGCGTCCAGCCCGACGTCAAATTGCGCCAGCAGGCCCGGCAGCGGCATCAGCGAGGCGGCGCGCTGCGTGGCGATCCGCGCTTCCGTCAGTGGCACCGGCATGTGTCCTCAAATCGCAACAGGCTTCCTCCAAACTCCACTAATGTGCCGCTCAGGGTTGAACAAGAGGATCGACAGCATGACGAAAAGATGGGCCTTTGCCGTGCACATGCTTCTGGGCGCCATGATCGGGGTTCTGGCGTCGCCAGTCCAGGCCGATACCTACAAGATGAGCACCCCAATCGCGCCCGGCGTGGCGACACCTGATTCGATGGATTCCTCCATCGGCCCCCTGAATCTCAAGGACGGGTTCCCGACACCTGAGACAAAGGAGAAGATCTGGGACAACCTCGACCGCTCGCGCGCACTGCAGGCCTATCTACTGGCCATTCCGATTGTCAACCAGGCGGGCATGCGCGATACGCTGCTGAAGTTCGGTCCGGTCAACCGCACCGACGTGATCTGGGAAAACCTCGTCGATCCGAAGACGGTGGAGCTCACCGCCAATGACAACACCATCTACAGCTTCATCTGGATCGACACCAAACAGGGCCCGGTGGTCGTCGAGATTCCGCCCAAGGTGCTCGGGACCATCAATGACTTCTGGTACAAGTGGGTGGTCGACGTCGGCATCACCGGCCCTGACAAGGGTGCAGGCGGCAAATACCTGATCCTGCCGCCGGGCTACGCCGGCGACGTGCCGGAGGGCTACACCGTCGTACGCCCCACCACCTATGGCATGTGGACGGTCTTCCGCTCCTTCCTGGTCGATGGCAAGACCGGGCCGGGTGTTGAGGACGTAAAGAACAATCTCAAGATCTATCCGCTGGCCGACGCCGCCACACGCACGCCCGCGACACTCGTGAATGCCTCCGGCATCCCGTCCAACTTCGTCATGCCGACCGACTATTCCTTCTGGGAACTTCTGAACAAGGTGATTCAGGAAGAGCCGGCCGAGGGCTCGGACCCGACGACGCTCGGCCTCTTCGCCTCGATCGGCATCGAGAAGGGCAAGCCGTTCAATCCCGACCCGCGCATGAAGGCGATCCTCACCGATGCCGCCAACATCGGCGCGGTGACAGCGCGCGCACTCGCCCTCGACATTCGCGGCCGCGATGCCTTCTTCTATCCTGACAGCAAGAGCAGCTGGCGGCTTCCGTTCTTCGGCGGCTACAGGTTCCAGTCCCAGCCCGGCGTGTCAAACCTCGATGGCGCGGCCTTCTATTATTTCTTCGCCACCGGCGTGACGCCGGCGATGGAGGCGAAGATGGTGGGCCAGGGCTCGCAATATCCGTGGACGGCGCTTGATGCCGACGGCAATCCCTTCGACGGCGGCAAGACCTACAAGCTCCGGCTTCCGAAGGACGTGCCCGTCAAGGATTTCTGGTCGGTCATCGTCTATGACGTCCAGACCCGCTCGATGCTGCAGACCAACCAGGCGGCGCCCAGCGTGTCGAGCCAGAACAAGGACGTGAAGGTCAACGCCGATGGCTCGGTCGATATCTGGTTCGGCCCGAAGGCGCCAGAGGGCATGGAGAGCAACTGGGTCGAGACCGTTCCCGGCAAGGGCTGGTTCATGATCCTCAGGCTCTATGGCCCGCTCGAGCCGTGGTTCGACAAGAGCTGGCGCCCGGGCGAGATCACGCTGCAGGAGTAATCCAAGTTATGCCGTCACCCCGGATTTCGCCGGGGTGACGCCAAGTATGTCTTCTAAATCCGCTCCGCCAGCCGCGCGATGCGCTTGCAGGCCTCTGTGATCTCTTCGACGCTCACGGTGAGGGCCACGCGCAGGTGGCCGGCTCCGCCCGCGCCGAAGCTCTCGCCGGGCATGGTCACCACATTCTCTTCTGACAGCAGCCGCCTTGCGAAGTCCTCTCCCGAGAGCCCGGTCTTGCGCACGTCCACCATCACGAACATGCCGCCTTCCGGCATGCGGGCTGAAACCTTGCTTGAATGCTCCAGCGCCTTCACCAGGGCGCGGGCGCGCTTTTCGTAGTTCTGCTTCATCGCGTCGATTTCCGGGAAGTGGTTGTCGAGCGCGAAGGCCATGGCATCTTCCAGGAACTGCTGCGAGCCGAACAGCATCGTCTCGGTCACTGGCGCGCAAGCGTCGCAGAATTCGCGCGAGGCGGCGATCCAGCCGCAGCGGAATCCCGGCAGCGCATGCGACTTGGAGATCGAGGAGACAACGATCGTCCGCTTCTCCAGTTCTGGCACATCGAAGGGCGACGAGAACACCGTGTTGCCATAGGTCATCGTGGCATAGACCTCGTCCGAGATGATCCACAGGTCGTGCTTTTCGCAAACCTTGCCGATCTTCTCGATCTCGGAACGGGTGAAGACAGCACCCGTCGGATTGGACGGCGTGTTCATCAGCAGCGCGCGGGTCTTGGGCGTGATCCACTTTTCCAGGTCGGCTGCCTTGAGGTGGAAGCCGTGGTCAGGGTCGACCTTGATCGGCACGGGGATGCCGCCCGCCGCGGCGATCACGCCCTCATAGGTGGCGTAATAGGGGTCGGCCATCAGCACCTCGTCGCCCACCTCGACGACTGCCATCATGGCGGCGTAGAGGGCCGTCTGGGTGCCCGGCAGGAAGATGAACTGGTCCTCGCCAATGGTGCGGCCGGTCTGGCGGGTATAGAGGCGGGCGAGCGCGCGCCGGGTGTTGGCCTCGCCCCGGCCATCGGCATAGCGCAGCCGGCCCGATCGCATCTGGCGGTTGGCCTCGTCGAGGATGGCAACGGGAGGGGGCGCGTCGGGTTCGCCGATCGACAGGAAGATCATCGGTTCGCCAAGACTTGCACGGCGCTTGCCTTCGATGTGCACAGCCCATTTTTCCGAACCCAGCCCGTTCAGCCGCTCCGTGACTTTCGCAAATTTCATCTTGGCAACCCTTGTTTCGCCGCGCTTTTAGTGCATGGCATCGCAGCGGTCGAGTGGCCCCTGATCGTCAGCAGGGGGCTTTACATTTCTGGAGGTTACGCTATTTTGTGCGCTGCACTATATTCCCGGATTTCCCGAGCATGAATTTCTCACGGCGTCAGGTTATGGGGTCGGCGGCCTTGCTTGGCGCGACCATCGTGTCGCTGCGCGCGGGCGCGATCCCTGCCTTCGCGGACGCCCCCACCGACCTGTTCATCGAGCAGGCCCCCTTCGCCGAGGACCAGGTCCGCAAGCTGGCCGAGGCGCTGGCCCAGAAGCCCTGGGAAGACCGCAAGATCGCCATGCCTCCGGGTTGGGACAAGCTCACCTATGACCAGTATCGCGACATCCGCTTCAACCCGGACAGTTCGTTCTGGAAGGGCGAGCCGCATCGCTTCTCCTTCGACCTGTTCCATTCGGGCTTCCTGTTCACCGCCCCCGTCGACATCTACGTTGTCGACAATGGTGAGATGGCCCGCATCAACTACAGCCCGGACCTCTTCACCTTTGGCCCCTTGGCGCCCAAGACCGACGGCAAGACCGATCTCCACTATTCCGGCCTGAGGCTGCGCTATCCCATTAATTCGCCCGACTACAACGACGAGTTCGTCGTGTTCCAGGGCGCCTCCTATTTCCGCGCCGTCGGCAAGGGCATGGTCTATGGCCTGTCGGCCCGCGGCCTCGCCGTCGACACCGGCCAGCCCAAGGGCGAGGAATTCCCGGCTTTCCGGGCCTTCTGGGTGCGCAAGCCGGACGCTGCGGCCACCACCATCGTGGTCGAGGCGCTGCTCGACAGCCCGTCCGTCACCGGCGCCTACAAGTTCTCGATCAAGCCGGGCGATGACACCCAGATGGATGTCGAACTCACCCTCTACCCCCGGCGTGACATTGCCCATCTCGGCATCGCGCCGATGACCTCGATGTTCCTGCTCGATCCGCTGAACAAGCCGGTTGATGACTGGCGGCCCTCCGTCCATGACTCGGACGGCTTGATGATGCAGACCGGGGCCGGCGAATGGCTGTGGCGCCCCTTGTCCAACCCCAAGACGCTGCAGGTCTCGGCCTTCATCGACCAGAGCCCCCGTGGCTTCGGGTTGATGCAGCGGAAACGTAATTATCGCGATTTTCTCGACCTCGAAGCCCGTTACGAGAAGCGCCCCAGCCTGTGGGCGGAGCCCATCGGCGACTGGGGGCAGGGCGACGTGGAACTCTACGAAATCCCCACCGAACTCGAGACCAACGACAACATCGTGGTCTTCTGGCAACCCAAGGACGGGCTGAAGCAGGGTCAGAGCTATTCCTATGTCTATCGTCTGCACTGGTGCCTGGACTGGCCGGCTGACCTGCCGGTGGCCCGGACGGTGTTTTCAGGCAGTGGCACGGACCCGAATTTTACGGCTGATCCGCCATCTTATGACCCAGATCTGCGGCTTTACATCCTTGAATTCGTTGGCGGTGATCTTGAAGGGGACATCGTGGCGGATGTCACGGCCTCTGCAGGGGTCATCTCGAACGTGCATGTCGCCAAGAACGACGTGGCCAAAACCACGCGCCTTTCCTTCGAACATAACGTCAATGGGGCAGATGTTGCGGAATTGCGCGCCGTGCTGAAGCGCGGCGACAAGAAGGCAAGCGAAACGTGGCTTTCCAGGTGGACCAGAAGCTGAGCGATACCATACCGGCCGAAGCGCCGCTCGCCATGCCCGTGCAGGACCTCACGTCCTGGGCGGGAAAACCTGTTTCGGTGGGCAATGGCCGTGATGTGGTCTTCGCGCGCCTCTTCGTGTTCGGCGCCTCCATCCTCATCACCGGCTTCGGCACCTGGAAGATGTATCAGGTCATCAGCCCGGTGAACGTCACCACGCTGCAGGTGTTGTTCGCCAGTTTCTTCGCGCTCACCTTCGCGTGGATCGCCTTCTCCTGCGCCAGCGCCATTCTGGGATTCCTGATGCTGCTGTTCGGCAAGGCCACGCTGCCGCCGCTCGCCGAAACCGCCGACATGGGCCGCACCGCACTTTTGATGCCCGTCTACAACGAGGATCCGGAGCGCGTCTTCGCAGCCCTCTCGCGCATGGGGCAGGCACTGCGCCGCGAGGGCGTTGCCCGCCATTTCGACATCTTCGTGCTCTCCGACACGCGCAAGGAGCACATCTCCGCTGCCGAGGTGGATGCCTATGCATGGCTGAAGCGCCAGCTCAGCCCCGCCATCAAGGTCCATTACCGCCGCCGCGACAACAATCATCACCGCAAGGCCGGCAACATCGCCGACTTTGTCACCCGCTGGGGTGCCGCCTATGACCACATGATCGTGCTCGATGCCGACAGTGACATGTCGGCCGGCGCCATGATCACGCTGGCCCGCGCCATGGCGGCGGACCCCAGGTCCGGCATCATCCAGTCGCTGCCGCTGCTGCAGAACCGCTGGACGCCCTTTGCCCGCATGACGCAGTTTGCGGGCCGCGTCTATGGCCCGCTGGTTGCCGCCGGGCTCTCCGCCTGGCACGGGCGTGACGGCAACTACTGGGGCCACAACGCCATCATCCGCACCAGGGCCTTCGCCGAGGCCTGCGGCCTCCCCGAACTCAAGGGCCGCAAGCCCTTCGGCGGCCATGTGCTGAGCCATGATTTCGTCGAGGCGGCCCTGATCCGTCGTGCCGGCTGGGCCGTCTACATGCTGCCCGCTCTCACCGGCTCCTACGAGGAAACGCCGCCCTGCCTGATCGACCTCGCCACGCGTGACCGGCGCTGGGCGCAGGGCAATCTGCAGCACATGAAGATCGTCGGCGCGAAGGGCCTCAACTGGGTCAGCCGCGTGCACCTGATCCAGGGCATCATGTCCTACCTCGCCTCGCCGCTGTGGCTCATGCTGCTGCTGGCCGGCCTGCTGCTCGCCACCGTGGCGCGCCACACCACGCCCAATTATTTCCCTGACAACTTCTCGCTGTTCCCCGTCTGGCCGGTGTTCGACCCCGAGCTGGCGCTGCGCCTCTTCGCCATCACCTTCGCCGTGCTCTACCTGCCGAAGCTTCTGGCGCTGGTGCTGGCGCTGAAGGACACGGAACTGCGCAAGGGCTGCGGCGGCACCATCGGGCTCATCAAGAGCGTGCTGGCGGAAACCTTCGTCTCCATGCTGCTGTCTCCCATCATGATGCTCATCCAGTCACGTGTCGTGGCGGATGTGATGATCGGCCGGGACTCCGGCTGGAACGCCCAGAACCGTGACGACCAGGCCATGCCCTTCAAGGCCTGCGCCCGCGTCCATGCTCTGCATGTTGTGGCGGGCATCGGTTTTGGCGTGCTGGCCTTCCACATTTCCTGGGCCACATTCCTGTGGCTGGCACCCATCGCCGGCGCGCTCATGCTGTCGCCGCTGGTCTCGTGGTCGACAGGCCTTCCCGTCTTTGGCCGCAAGCTCTGGCACTGGAACGTCTTCCGCATCCCGGAAGAGGCACCGCGCAATGCGGACGGGATCGTTGCCGACGCCACCCCCGTGGAACCACTGCTCGAAGCCGCGCAGTAAGGTTTCGTCCTCTCCCGCTGAAGACGCGGGAGCATCAACCCACCTGCGTCACCACACCATCCGCCGCAATGCTGATCCGCCTCGCACCGCGCAACGCCTCCAGTTCCTCCGCCGTCACGCAGGCGATCACGCAGTGCCGGCCATAGAGCGTCGCCGCCACCTCCGCGCCCACCGCGAGGTTGATGTCTGCTTCTGCAAGGATGATCGCCACGGGCGCCGTGCCCCGCCGGATCGCCTCGGCAATGGCGCCGGGTGCGGAGCCTGAGCCGCGCGTCTCCGTCATCACCAGCACCTTATCCTTCACGCAAGAGCCCCGCTGCGGGTGATGCACGTCGATGATCACGCCGCTGCGTGGCTCGAAGGCGCCCCAGAAGCTCAAGGGCTCGTCCAGTGACAGCACCGGCCCTTCCGCCGTGCCGGAGGTGAGCATGCGTGCCCGGATCATGCGTTGGTCCACAGGTCAGGGTCGCGCCATACCTCGCCGCGAATGGCGCTCTCCACGCATTCCTTCAGCGAGCCGAAGGCCACCTCCACGCCCAGCATGCCCGGCGCGTAATAGGCCCATTTCGCGGCATTGGTCATCACGCGGCCGCGCAAGCCCCGCACGCGCGGCGAATGATAGGTGCACACATCGACCGGCACCTCGACGCCGGATGTCTCCAGCACCTCGATCCAGCCCCTGGCCCGCGCCATCTGGCGGATGCCGCGGCTGGTGGACACCAGCATCGGCACTCCGGCCTTCACCTTGCGCCCGTCGAACAGCCGCACCAGCGCCTCGAACTCGCCTAAGCCGAAATGCGGCGTGCCCAGCGCCACGGCATCGAGTGGACCGTCACGCGCGGTGGAGAGATCGCGATGCGCGCGCGCCAGATCGTCTGACGTCACACGATGCGTGTCGCCCCTGTCGAACACCGCGGCAAGGTGCTGCGCTTCCGGCGTCACGCCAACTGCGTGCCACAGCTCTACGCCACCAGACGATGCCGCCGCCGAGCTGATCGCCTTCAGCGCAAATTTCGGCGTATCGGGAAAAAGTCCGGACATCACCGGCACGCGCCGCCCGGAGAGTCGCCCGGCATGGTGCCCGATCAGATGCGCGAAGATGTCCTCTCGCCGCCAGGCTTCGGGCAGCGTCGTCGCATCGATGTGAAGGTCTGCCCGGCGGCCTTCGTCGCGGTGCAGCCCGGCGTCGGGTGCAAAGCCGGTGAGCGCGCAGGCCACGTCGAGGTAGTCGCCATACTTGTTGGTCCGCGCACCCACCACCGAGTTGTAATAGGAGACCGCGTTGGACTCGCCCACCGCGATGTGGTCGCCAAGCTTCGGACCGCCGGCAAGCTGGTAGGGCGCGCAGGTCCATGTGGGCCTGGTTCCCAGTCGTTCATAGAGGTGCATCAACTCGGCTGCACCCTCCACCATCTGGGGATCTTCATGGCGCGGGCGCAGGCTTGGATCGGCGAGGCTCACAACGCCATTGTTGGTCCATGTCTCGACTGCGAGAGAAGCGCCATTCTCGATCAGGAAGCGCACGAAATCGACATGCGCCTGCCCCGTGTAGAAGCAGGCATCGAGATGCGCGAAGGAAATGGGGATCAGCCTCTCCGCCCCCATGATCTCGGCGGCCTTCACCACCAGACGTGCGGCAAGCTGCATCGCCTTGCCATGATCTCCGGCAAGCTGCGCGCGGGTGTGTTCGGGGAGGTTCATCGCGTCGCCACTCGCACCACATACGGAGCGATCCCGGCCTTCGCCGGGATGACGGCATCAAGAGAATGCGAGCCGCTCACCTTCATCACCCCTAAGGTTTCACCTGTTCGAGCGCCATGCGGTTCAGCGACTGGTAGTCCGTCTTGCCGGAACCGAGCAGCGGCAGGTCCTGCAGCGTGATCACGTTGCGCGGCACCATAAGTGCCGTGGTGTCGGATTCCTTCAGCTTCTCCTGCACGGCCTTGGCGTCGATCGCCTCACCGGTGGTGAACAGCACCAGCTGCTCGCCCTTCCGCAGGTCCGGCACGGCGACGACGGCATGCTGGGCATCAGGAAATGCCGCTGCCAGCTTCTGCTCGACAAGCCCCAGGGACACCATCTCGCCCGCGATCTTCGCAAAGCGCTTGGCGCGGCCGAGGATGGTGACAAAGCCCTCGTCGTCGATCTTGACGATATCGCCCGTATCATACCATCCGTCCTCCGGCGCCTCGATGACGCCGGGGTTCTCCGAGCGAAGGTAACCCAGCATGATGTTGGGGCCCTTGACGAACAGCCGCCCGCCTTCCGCGATTCCGGGCACCGGTTCCAGCCGATACTGGATCTGGTCGAGCAGGCGGCCCACCGTGCCGGTGCGGAAATGCATCGGCGTGTTGACGGCCACGATCGGCGCGCATTCGGTGGCGCCATAGCCTTCGAGGATGCGCAGGCCGAACTTCTCCATCCAGGCCTCGCGCGTCTCGGGCTTCACCCGCTCGGCACCAGCCACCACGAGGCGCAGGTTAAAGAAGTCATAGGGGTGGGCACTGCGGGCATAGCCCATCAGGAAGGTGTCGGTGCCGAACAGCACCGTGGCATTGGTCTCGTAGCAGAGTTCCGGCACCACCTTGTAGTGAAGCGGCGAGGGGTAGAGGAAGGTGCGCACGCCGGCCAGAACCGGCAGCAGCGCGCCGCCGGTGAGCCCGAAGGCATGGAACATCGGCAGCGCGTTGAACACCACGTCGGACGCCGTGAAAGCGATGCGCGCCGCCGCCTGGTAGCGGTTGGCCTGCAGGTTGCGGTGGGAGAGCACCACGCCCTTCGGCAGGCCCTCGGAGCCCGAGGTGAACAGCACGACGGCGGGCGCGTTGGGATCGGTGGCGGCGCCCCCCATGCGCAGCGCCGTCCTGGAGAAGACACGCGCGAACAGTCCATAGAGCTTGTCCTTGAAGGTCAGCCCCGCGCGCAGCTCCTCGAGGAAGATCACCTTGCGGCCCTCGGCGAGCAGCTGCAGGTCCGCCTCCATGCCACCCGCCTCGATGAAGCGGCTTGAGGTGACGATGGTGGTGGCCTGCGAGGCCCGGCAGGCCGCAGCCATGTTCGCCGCACCGGTGGAGAAGTTCAACATGGCCGGCACGCGCCCGAAGGCATGGAGACCGAAGATCGTCAGCACGCAGCCGATGGAGTTGGGCAGCAGCACCGCCACGTTGCTCTGGCCCGGCGTCATCACGGCCATGCGCCGGCCGAGGATGAAGCTGCCCATGACGAGCTTGTCGAAGCTCGTCGGGTTGCGCGCAATGTCTTCCACCACCTTGTGGCCGCCGCCATGGATATGGCGCGCATCGAGCAGCGACTGGAACAGCGTGCGATCGATCTGCGAGGTGCGGAAGACCATGTCGGTCATCACGTCATAGAGCTTGTTCGCCTGCTGCTGACGCAGTGCCGCACCACGCAGCCCGTCAGGCGCGTCGAACTTGACCGGGGGCAGGAAGGTGATGGTGATCTTGGGGAACCAGCGCAGACGCAGCTTGCCGCGCATGCGCGAGAAGGGCGTGTAGAGCGCGCCGTCGATGCGCACCGGCAGCACGCGTGCGCCAGCCATCTGCGCAATGGCGCCGGGCCCCTCATAAACCTTCATCAGCGCGCCGGTGACGGTGAGCCGCCCTTCGGGGAAGATCACCACCTTGCGGCCGTGCTTCAGTTCATCCACCAGCACGCGCAGCGCCATCGGGTTGGTGGGATCGATGGGGATCATCTTGAACAGCATGAAGGCGGGTCTCGCCCACCACTTCTGCGACACATGCGTGTCGATGGCGAAGCTCGCCCGTTCCGGCAGGAAGGAAGATAGCAGCGGCCCGTCGAGGAAGGAGGTGTGGTTGGCGACGATCACCGCCTTGCGGCCCGCCGCCTTGTAGTTCTCCAGCCCTTTCACCTCGACGCGGTAGAGCAGCCGGAACAGGAACCGCGCGATGGAGGCCGTCAGCTCCTGCGTCAGGAGATGTGCCACGAACACCGAGGCGATTGCATTGCAGACGCCCAGCAGCAGGAAGAAGGCCTGCGCCGACATGAACTTCAGCAACACCGCCCCGGCAATGGCCGAGAAGATCATGAAGATGGCATTCATCACGTTGTTGGCCGCGATGACGCGCGAGCGCCGCGACGGGTTGGAGCGGTGCTGCATGATGGCGTTGAGTGGCACCGCGTAGAGGCCACCGAAGAAGGCCACGAAGAACAGGTCCGCACCCACCCGCCAGCCTTGGGCATGGCTGAAGAAGGCCATGATTCCGGCATCCGTGGTCCCCGCCATTGCGGCATGGGCGGCGCCCGCCGCGAAGTACAGGTCGAGCAGGAACACCGTCATCATGATCGAGGCGATGGGCACGTAGCGCGGCGAGACTTCGCCCTTCAGCAGCCAGTTGGTGAGCAGTGAACCCGCCCCGATGCCGATGGTGAACAGGCCGATGAAGGCATTGGCCACGGTGTCGTCCGCCAGCAGCACGTCGCGCGTGAACACAGGGAGCTGCGCCATGATGGCCGCACCGAGGAACCAGAACCATGAGGCGCCGATCACCGACCAGAACACGTCCTTGCGCTCGCGCGCATAGGAGAGGAGCTTCAGGGTGGCACGCGGAATATTCCAGTCGAAGGTGATCGAGCGGTCGCCGGGTGCCGACGGCATCAGGAAGGCGCAGCCCCAGGCAATGACCGCGAGCACGATGATGGAGATGGCGAGAACGTCGCGTCCTGCGCCTTGAAGCACGAGGAATCCGCCATAGAGCGTGCCGAGCAGGATGGTCACGAAGGTGCCGAGCTCGATCAGTGCATTGCCGGCGATCAGTTCCTCGCGCTTGAGGTACTGTGGCAGCACGCCATATTTCAGCGGCCCGAAGAAGGCCGCCGTGGTGCCCGCCAGGAACAGCACGATCAGGTGCATGACCGGGTTCTCGAGATAGAGGCTCAAGCCCCCGAACACCATGGCCGCGAGGTCGAACAGCTTCACCCAGCGCGCCACGATGGCCTTGTCGTATTTGTCCGAAAGCTGTCCGGCAATGGCCGAGAACAGGAAATAGGGCAGCATGAACAGAGCAAGCCCCGCCTGCACAAAAAGAGACGCATTGAAGTGGAAGCGTACCGCAAGGTCATAGGTGATGAGGATGGCGATGCCGTTCCTCAACGCGTTGTCGTTGAAGGCGCTGATCGCCTGGGTCACGAAGAGCGGCAGAAAACTCCGCGATTTCAGGATCGCGAACTGGCTCCGGGTCTCTGTCGTCTCGTCGCTCATGTAAAGGTCAAATCCACTGTTTGCGCTCGCCGCCGGAGACTATGTCAGACCCGTGACGGATCATCAAACGCCGAAAACAAATTCGTGATTTCCCGTGTGCGAACCGGGGTCGGAGTGGGCTCGTAGTTCTGGACGTCAATTCCGACAAAGGGAGATTACTCAATGAAGCGCCTTCGCAACTTCGCCGCTGCTGCGGCCATCGTCGTTTCGGGCTTTGCCGTCTCGGCCCAGGCCTTCGCCGCCGACGTGGTGGACACCGCCATCGCCGCCGGCAACTTCAAGACATTGGTCGCCGCCGTGCAGGCCGCAGGGCTCGTCGACACGCTGAAGGGCAAAGGCCCCTTCACTGTCTTCGCCCCCACCGACGAAGCCTTCGCCAAGCTGCCCGCCGGCACGGTCGAGACCCTGCTGAAGCCCGAGAACAAGGACAAGCTCATCGCCATCCTCACCTACCACGTGGTGCCGGGCAAGGTGATGGCAGCGGACGTCGCGGGCAAGGAACTGATGGTCAAGAGCGTCGAGGGCGCCGAGATCGACGTCAACGGCAAGGACGGCGTGATGGTCGACAACGCCAAGGTCATCAAGGCCGACATCGTCACTGACAACGGCGTCATCCACGTCATCGACGCAGTGATCATGCCGAAGATGTGATGAGTGGCGGGGCGGCGCTTCCCCGGTGCCGTCCCGCTTCCCCATCCTCATTCATTCCTCTTCATCGCAATCACCGTCTCTCATCGTCGCCGTGCCTTGCCCGGTGATCCTTTTTCTTCCCGTACCTCACCCTGCCCGGGCTTGACCGGGGCATCTCTTGAGCGGCCGAGACTTACGTCTTCTCCCGCTGAAGAAACGGGAGAAGACGTAAGTCTCGCCAGCGCCAGACCTGTTCTCGCCTGGCGGCCGGAGACTTGAACCCAATTGTGGAGGATGCGCCTTCCTCGCACGGTGAGCGCGCGCTGTCAAGGAGTATTTTCCTTAAACGATCTCAGGCCAGCAGCTGACGAACGAGCTCCACCGTCGTCCGATGATCTGCTGACAGGTGCCGCGCTCCAGCTGCCGCGAGGCGCTCGCGCCGCCCGGCATCCTGCGCGAAGCCGATGAAATGCACGCCGTTCGACAATCCCGCATCCACGTCATTCAGGTTGTCACCAATGTAGACGATGCGCTGCTTCGGCAGTCCGCTCGCCGCAATGGCCTGCGCCACCGTCTCGCGCTTGTGGCCTGATCCTTCAGCGCCAAAGGCGAGCGAAGAGACAGGCTCCCAGAGGCCAGCCGACTGAAGCCTGAGCTTCGCGGCGGAGAGCAGGTTCGCCGTGGCGATGCCACGGCGCAGGTCGGAAAGGGAATTCAGCAGCTCGCGCGTGCCCGGGATTTCAACCGCCTTCAGCGCTTTCGATGCCAATCCATCCGAGAGGATCTTCAGATACTCCGTCACGATCGCCTCGTGCTCACCCGCCGCCAGCCCATGCCGCTCGAGGATTTCCGCGATGATGTGCTCATCATTGCGCACCCGGTAGCTGTCCCAGTCGCGTGAAAGCCCGGTGATGGCGTGCAATCGCGCGAAGGCGAGGAAGAAGGCATCCTCCTCCGGCGCCGTGAGGTCGAGGAGGACCCCGTCGACGTCGAAGATGACGGCCCTATCCATGAACCATGCGCGGCGTCATCTCGATCAGCGTCGGGCCCTCGGCCTTCAGCGCCTTGCGGATGGCGACGGCCAGCGCCTTCAGGTCTTTCGGCTGCTCGGCATTGAGGCCATAGGCCTTGGCGAGCGCCTGGAAATCCGGGTTCTTCAGCGTCACGGCATTGGGCTGGATGCCCTTTCTCACCATGTCGTCGCGGATCTCGCCCAGCGCATTGTTGTTCCACATCAGGATGACGACGGGCAGCTTGTGCTCGGCGGCAGTGCCAAGCTCGTTGATGGTGTACTGGAGGCCATAGTCGCCGATCAGCACGGCAACCGGCCGGTCGCCTACGCCGAACTTGGCGCCGATGCCCACGGGCAGGGCAAAGCCCAGCGTGCCGAAACCCACGGGGTGCAGCCAGGTGCGCGGCATGCTGACGGGGAATACTTCGTTCGCGGCATAGGCAATCTGCGTCATGTCGGAGGAGATCACGGTGTCCTTCGGCAGTTCGGCGCGGATCACGCCCAGCACCTTGCTCAGCATGGCGCGCAGCGCATCGGGCTCGCCGAGGTCGAAGCCGGCCTTGGCCCGCCCCTTCCTCTCCTTCACACCCCTGGCAATCAGTTCCAGCGCTTCTCGCGCGTCGCCGAGGATGGCGATCTCGGCGGTATGCGGACGGCCCATCACTGCGGGGTCGAGATCGATGCGGATGAGGTTCTTCTCGATCGCCATCGCATCGTTCCAGTGGTCGGTCTCCGAAAGTTCTGATCCCACGCAGAGGATGGCATCTGACTCCGCGACGAGCGTCCAGAAGCCCTCGCGCGCCATCACCTGGCCAAGGCACAGCGGATGGTCGCTCGGAACCGCACCCTTGCCAGCGGTGGTGGTGATGATCGGCGCCTTCAGTCTCTCGGCGATCTTCACCGCCGCCTTGCCCGCACCCAGTGCGCCGCCGCCCAGCAGGATCAGCGGCTTCTTCGCGCCGTTCAGCTTGGCGATGGCCTGCTTGACCTGCGCGGGATTAGGCGTGGGGCGCTGCGGCAGGCCGCGTGGGCTCCAGCCGTCACCGGCGGGTTCCTTCAGCAGGTCGAGCGGCACTTCGATGTAGACAGGCCGCGGCCGCTGGCTGGCGAAGTGGGCAAAGGCGGCGGCCACCGCGTCACGCACGTCCTTGGGTGTATAGCAGCGGAAGTTCAGGCTGGTCACCGCCGCTGCCGCGCCGCGCTGGTCGATCATCTCGTGCAGCCGGCCTCTGCCTTGAGCGGAATCGCGAATGTCGAGTGCGGATGAGATGACCAGCACATTGCTCGAGTCGGACCACGCCTGTCCGAGCGGGGTGAGAATATTGGTGAGGCCCGGCCCGGTGATGGTGAAGCACACGCCGGGCTTGCCGGTGGCGCGCGCATAGCCGTCTGCCATGAAGCCAGCACCCTGTTCATGGCGCACCAGCACATGATTGATCTTGGAGCGCGGCAGGGCGCGATACATCTCGACATTATGGACGCCCGGAATGCCGAAGATGGTGTCGACGCCATAGGCTTCGAGGAGGCCGACGAGGGCTTCGCCGGTCGAGAGTTCGGCACGCTTTGACATGTCAGGCTGCTTTCGTTGAGGCGTCGGGCGGGTTCACGGCATGGCATGCCACAAGGCTTCCATCATGTACAAGCAAGCGGGGATTGATGCGGGCGCAGGGTTCGAAGGTCCACGGGCAGCGCGGATGGAAGGTGCAGCCCGGCGGCGGGTTCAGCGGTGACGGCAACTCACCCGTCAGCACGATGCGCTCACGCTTGCGCTCGGGGTCGGGCTGCGGCGTCGCTGACAGCAGCGCCTTGGTATAGGGGTGCTGCGGGTTGTTGAAGATCTGGTCGCGCGTGCCCTGTTCCACGGCGCGGCCCAGATACATCACCATCACGTCATTGGCGATGTGGCGCACCACCGACAGGTCATGGCTGATGAACAGATAGGCGAGGTTCAGGCGATCCTGCAGGTCAGCGAGCAGGTTCAGCACCTGCGCCTGGATTGACACGTCGAGTGCCGAGACCGGCTCGTCGAGCACCAGCAGTTCCGGGTCCAGCATCAGGGCGCGCGCGATGGCGATGCGCTGGCGCTGCCCGCCGGAGAACATGTGCGGATAGCGGTCATAGTGCTCAGGGCGCAGGCCGACGCTCGCCATCATGGCGCGCGCCTTCTCGGTGCGCTCCTTGGCACCCATCGAAGTGTTGACGAGCAGCGGCTCCTCCAGAGCATGGCCGATCTTCTGGCGCGGGTTCAGCGAGCCATAAGGGTTCTGGAACACGATCTGCACGCGGGCGCGCAGCGCCTTCAGCTGCGCAGGTGTGGCGCCGACGATCTCCTGGCCGCCGATGTTCAGCGAGCCCGAGGTGGGCAGTTCGATCATGGTGATGAGGCGGGCCAGCGTGGACTTGCCACAGCCGGACTCGCCCACCACGGCCAGCGTCTTGCCGCGCTCGATCGTAAAGCTTGCGCCATCCAGCGCCTTCAGCGTGGCAGAGCCGGAAAAGGCGCCGCGCGACACGGTGTAGTAGCGCGCCAGGTCGCGGGCGGTGACGACGATGCTCATGCCGCCCTCTCTTTCAATCCGGGGTGGTTCTGCGGCGCGCCGTCCTTCAGCGGATAATGGCACAGTGCGCCGTCAAGCCGCGGCGGTGGCGTGGTGTGGCAAAGTTCGGTGGCAAGCTGGCAGCGCGGGGCGAAGAGGCAGCCGGCGGGGCGGTCGAACTGGCCCGGCACCACGCCGGGTATCGACGGCAGCTTGCGCCCCTTGGCGCGCTCGGGGAGCGCGGAGAGAAGTGCCGCCGTGTAGGGGTGGCGCGGGTCGCGGAACAGCTCCTTCACGGCCTGCTCCTCCACCTTCTGCCCGGCATATTGCACCGAGACGCGCTCGGCGGTTTCCGCCACCACGCCCATCGAATGGGTGATGAGCACCAGGCCCATGCCCGTCTCCTTCTGCAGCCTCACCAGAAGCTCGAGGATCTGCGCCTGGATGGTCACGTCGAGCGCGGTGGTCGGTTCGTCGGCGATCAGCAGCTTGGGGCTGCAGGCAATCGCCATGGCGATCATCACGCGCTGGCTCATGCCGCCCGACAACTGGTGCGGGAAGGCCCTGAGCCGCTGCTCCGGCGAGGGAATGCCGACGAGGCCAAGCAGCTCGATGGCGCGCGCCTTGCGCTGCGCCTTGTCGAGGTCGAGATGCTCCTTCAGCGCCTCGATGATCTGGAAGCCCACGGTGAAGCACGGGTTGAGACTCGACATCGGCTCCTGGAAGATCATGGCAATGTCCTTGCCGATGATCCGGCGCCGGTCATTGGCGGAAAGGCCCAGCAGGTCGCGGCCCTCGAAGGTCATCCGGTCGGCCGTCACCTTCGCGGTCCATGGCAGCAGGCCCATGACGGCCAGCATGGAGACCGACTTGCCGGAGCCGGATTCGCCGACGATGGCCAGCACCTCGCCCTTGTCCACCTGCAGGCTCACGCCATCGACGGCGCGGAAATAGCCCGAGCCGGTCTTGAACTCGACGGTGAGGTTCTCGATCTCGAGCATGCTCATCTCAGCTCCTCCTCAAACGCGGATCGAGCGCATCGCGCAAGCCGTCGCCCATCAGGTTGATGGCCAGCACGGTGATGAGGATGGCGATGCCCGGAAAGGCCATGACCCAGGGGTGCGACAGCATCAGGTCGCGCGTGTCGGCCAGCATGGAGCCCCATTCCGGCGTGGGCGGCTGCGCGCCGAGCCCCAGGAAGCCGAGGCCGGCTGCCTCGAGGATGGCGTCAGAGAGGCCCAGCGCCGCCTGCACGATGAGAGGGGCCAGACAGTTGGGCAGCACTGTTGCCGTCATCAGCCGGAACTTGCCGACCCCTGACACCTTGGCCGCCGTCACATAGTCCTTGGTGAGTTCGGTCAGGGCCGAGGCGCGCACCAGGCGCACATAGCGCGGCAGGCCGACGATGGTGACTGCCACGATGGTGTTGGTGAGATTGGGCCCGATGATGGCAATGATCAGAATGGCCAGCACCAGCGACGGGATCGCCATGATCAGGTCCATGACACGGATGATGATCACGTCGACGATGCCGCCGAAGAAGGCGGCGGCGAGGCCCAGCGCCACGCCCACCACCATCGACACCACCATGACGGAGAGGCCGATGAACAGCGAGACGCGCGCGCCATACATCAGGCGCGAGAGCATGTCGCGGCCCACCGCGTCGGTGCCGAGGATGAATTTCGGGTCGCTCCCCTCCACCCAGAAGGGCGGCAGCTTGGAGAAACCGCGGAACTGCTCGATGGGGCTGTAGGGTGCCAGCACATTGGCGAAGACAGCAACGAACAGGATGAAGCTCACCACTGCAAGCCCCAGTACCGCCCCCCGGTTCTCACGGAAGGCGCGCCAGAAGGCGCGGAGTGGCCCGGGCGGGGCCGGTGCGGTTGTGCCGGCCGGAAGGCTCGCGTCACTTGGCATGGCGGATCCTCGGGTTGATGAGGCCATAGAGCATGTCGATGAACAGGTTGACGAGGATGACGATGGTGGCGATCAGCATGATGCCGCCCTGGAGTGCGGGATAGTCGCGGCGGTTGATCGACTCGATCAGCCACTTGCCGACGCCCGGCCAGGAGAAGATCGTCTCGGTCAGCACCGCGCCTGCGAGGAGGCCTCCCACCTGCAGCCCGATCACGGTGACCACCGGGATCAGCGCATTGCGCAGCGCATGCACGCCCACGATGCGCGTCCAGGACAGGCCCTTGGCGCGCGCCGTGCGCACGTAATCCTCTTCCAGCACTTCGAGCATCGAGGAACGCGTCATGCGCGCGATCACCGCAAGCGGTACGGTGCCGAGCACGATCATCGGCAGGATCAGGTGGCGCACCGCATCCATGAAGGCGCCCTTCTGGCCCGACAGGATCGAGTCGATGAGCATGAAGCCGGTCACCGGCTGGTAGTAGAACTTGATGAGGTCGACGCGGCCCGACACGGGCGTGAGGTGCAGCGTGTTGGACATGATGAGCACCAGGATCAGGCCCCACCAGAAGATCGGCATGGAATAGCCGGTCAGTGCCAGGCCCATCAGCGCCTGGTCATAGACCCCACCGCGCCGCGAGGCGGCGATGACACCGGCGGGCACCCCCAGCACGATGGCGAAGATCATGGCGGTGATGGTGAGCTCCAGCGTGGCCGGAAACAGCGTCAGGAATTCATGGAGAACCGGTGACTTGGACACGATGGAAGTGCCGAAGTCGCCGTGCAGCAGCGCGTTCGCGTAGTCGAGGAACTGTTTCCACAATGGCTGGTCGAGGCCCATGTCGTGGCGCAGCTGAGCCAGCCGCTCGGGCGAGATGCCGCGTTCGCCGCGGCGCACCTCGATGGGGTCGCCCGGCACCAGCCGCAGCATCACGAAGGTGATGAACATCAGCGCGATGAAGGTGGGAATGGTCAGCGCCAGGCGCTTGAGAAAGAACCGGATCATGTGAACCCGTGAAGGCGGGACTCTGCCGCCGGATCGGAAAAGCCCTTCCCCCGGGTTTGCCGGGAGAAGGGCGGGTTTGTCTGCTTACTCGGTGATGTCCACGTTCTGGAATTCATGGCTGCCCAGCGGGCTCACCTTGTATCCCGTCACCGTCTTGCTGATCGGCTCGAACACCGTGGAATGCGCGATGTTCACCTGCGGCATCTCCTCCGCCTGGATCTTCTGCGCTTCCTGGTAGAGCTTGGTGCGCTCCGCCTGGTCGGTGATCTGGGCGGCCTTGTTCACGACCTCCTGGAACTTGGCCGAGCACCACTTCGGAATGTTGTTGCCGTTGGGCTTGCCTTCGGGGTTGCAGCCCAGCAGCACGGCGAAGAAGTTGTCCGGATCGCCGTTGTCGCCCGTCCAGCCCAGCATGCCGGTCATGTGCTCACCGGCCTGCATGCGCTTACGGTACTCGCCCCACTCATAGGACACGAGAGTCGATTCCACGCCGATCTTCGCGAGGTCGGCCTGGATCATTTCCGCCATGCGCTTGGCGTTCGGATTGTAGGGGCGCTGCACCGGCATCCACCAGATGTCGATCTTGAGGTTCTCGACGCCGGCGGCCTTCAGCATTTCCTTGGCCTTGTCCGGGTTGTACTCGACGTCCTTGATCGAGTCGTCGTACGACCACATGGTCGGCGGGATCAGGTTCTTGGCCTTCTGGCCGGCACCCTGATAGACCTCCTTGATGATCGCGTCGCGGTCGATCGCCATGGCGAAGGCCTCGCGCACTTCCTTCTTGTCGAAGGGCGGCTTCTGGTTGTTCATGGCGTAGTAGCCGATGTTGAGTCCGGCCTGCTCGAGGACGTTGATGTCAGCGTTGGCCTTCATGTCAGGAAGGTCGGCCGGGTTCGGCGCGATCATCACCTGGCACTCATTGGCCTTCAGCTTGGCATAGCGCGCCGTGGCATCGGGCGTGATGGCATAGACGAGGTCATCGATCTTGGGCTTGCCGGCCCAGCCGTCGAAGGCCTTGAAGCGGATCACCGCGTCCTTCTGGTAGTCGACGAACTGGAACGAACCGGTGCCGACCGGGATCTGGTCGAACTG